>VBKY01000052.1:14756-46058 GCA_005879255.1 Deltaproteobacteria bacterium | reverse complement strand
TGTTGCGATCGCCCCGGATATTTTTCATCGTGAAGCCGAGCGCATCATTCCTTACTCGGAGATGCCGAAAGCCATCGCGACCATGCAACGGGTGGTCGACAGTAAAGCGATGGAAGACGTCGGCGCCGCGATAGCGCATCTCAAGTCGCAGAGCAACGTCAAGTCCGGCTCCATTGGCGTCATCGGCTTTTGCATGGGTGGGCGGCTCACGTATCTGGCTGCGGCCCATCATAATAAGGATGTGAAATGCGCGGTGCCGTTCTATGGCGGCGGCATCCCGATGGGTAATCCAAGCCCGCTCTCGCGCACGGGTGAGATCAAATGTCCGATGTATCTTTTCTTCGGCGCTAAAGATCAACTGATTCCCCTGGATCAGGTGAATCAGATCAAAGCTGAACTGACGGCCAAGAAAGTACCGTTTCAGATGGAAATTTATCCCGAACCGGGGCATGGCTTTTTCTGCGACGATAGAGGCGGCTATCATGAGGCGTCAGCGAAAGACGCTTGGGAAAAAACCAAAGCATTCTTTGCCCAGCACTTGAAGTAAATTGCGGTTTGAACGATCCTGGGGGGAGAGGAAAGGATGTCGCCTTTCCTCTCCCCTTTTTGTTTTTGACGGGCAAATCGAACGGTCTACACAAGGCATCTCCGTAATGACACGCAGAATCGCCAAAGAGCAAGTAACATTGGGCCTCGTTCAAATGAGCGCCGGCGCTCATCCTGCTGCGAATCTCGCGAAGACTATCGAGCGAATCGAAACAGCGGCGAAAAAAGGCGCGCGGATCGTCTGTCTGCAGGAACTATTTCGCTCGCGTTACTTTTGCCAAAGCGAGGACCCAAGCAATTTTAAATTGGCCGAATCGGTTCCGGGTCCGAGCACAGATGCTCTCAGCGCGGTAGCGAAGGAACGAAAGATCGTAATCGTCGCCTCGCTATTCGAACGAAGGTCGGCAGGGATCTATCACAACACGGCTGTGGTCATCGATGCCGACGGATCGTTAGCGGGGACGTATCGAAAGATGCATATCCCCGACGATCCGCTGTACTACGAAAAATTTTACTTCACGCCAGGCGATCTCGGTTTCCCGAGCTTTCAAACCCGCTATGCCAAGGTCGCTGCGCTCGTGTGCTGGGATCAATGGTTTCCCGAGGGCGCCCGCGCGGCGTCGCTGTCAGGAGCGCAGATTCTCTTTTATCCCACCGCGATCGGTTGGATTCCCAACGAACCACGTACCGTGGCACAGAATCAACGCAACGCCTGGGAGCTCATTCAGCGTTCCCATGCGGTCGCCAATGGAATATTCGTTGCGTCGGTCAATCGTGTGGGACGCGAAGGGAAAATCAAATTTTGGGGAAATTCATTCGTTGCCGGTCCGTTTGGTGAGATCGTAGCGCACGCCGGCGGCGAGCGCGACGAGATCCTGCTTGCCAAGTGCGATCTCGGAAAGATCGAAGAAACCCGTCAAAGCTGGCCATTCCTGCGCGACCGGCGCATCGATGCGTACGGACCTTTGCTGTCACGCGCCGTTGAAGATACCCGGCGTCACTGATTTATTTCGCTCGCCCGTTGATCCGATGAGTTCATCGCCTGCAGAACTGGTTACGCCGCGTTCCCTCGGCTATTCAATGCCGGCTGAATGGGCACGGCACCGAGCCACGTGGCTCGCCTGGCCGCACAATCTGGAGACATGGCCGACCGATTTGGAACAGGTGCGCGACGTCTGGGTTCAAATGATCTCTGCGCTGTCACGGCACGAGCAGGTCTATCTTCTGGTAAACGACGAATCGAGCAAGAGGGACGTAGCCGGGCGGCTGAAAAAAACTCGGGCCGCCACGGAAAACGTGACACTGCTGCAAATCCCCACCGTCGATGTTTGGATGAGAGATTACGGCCCGACGTTCGTGACCAGATATTCCGTAGAGCAACCGCTCGCCTTTAACGACTGGATTTTCAATGGCTGGGGGAGAAAGTACAAGTCCTACGAAGACGACGATCGTGTCGCTCGGGAAATTGCCACGTTGCTCAAAGTTCCGGTTTTCGATCACACAATCGTTCTTGAAGGAGGCTCCATCGAAGTCAATGGTGCTGGAACCTGTCTCACCACCGAGCAGTGCCTGTTGAACAAGAATCGCAATCTCTTTTTAACTCCGCCGGAGATTGAGCGGTGCCTTAGGGACTCGCTGGGAGTCGATCACGTCATTTGGCTCGGTGAAGGTATCGTCGGCGACGATACCGACGGCCATATCGACGATATCGCGCGATTCGTCAATCCAACCACGGTGGTGTGCATCGTCGAAGCAAATTCAAAAGATGAAAATTACGGTTTTTTGCAAGACAACTACGAGCGCCTGAAGAACGCCAGAGATCAAAATGGAGAAAAACTTTCAATCGTAACTTTGCCTTGTCCGAGTCCGATTTATTACGAAGGCGCGCGTTTGCCGGCGAGTTATGCGAATTTCTACATCGCCAACGAAGTCGTGCTGGTTCCGGTATTCGATGATCCCAAGGATGCCGAAGCTCTTGGAATCTTGCAGGACCTGTTCCCCGATCGCAAAGTCATCGGGCTACGAGGCAACGAAGTCGTCGCTGGCTTGGGGGCGCTTCACTGTGTGACACAACAAGAGCCGGCAGTAAATTTGTCGAGGGGTTGACAATTTTTCGCACTCCCATATTCTAGCCGGTGTCATGGGTCAGGTAATCCAGCTCAACGAGCTGCATCAGGCGCGCCGCCGCCGTTCCGAGAAAGTCAGCATGGAACAGTGCGTGCAGTTGTTGGAGTGGAACCTGAAAAAAAGCGTCGATGATTATTTAAATGCTCCCCGTGAAGAGCGATCCATGCGCGCGACCCAGATCCGCAAGCTTAGCGAAATTCTCGAGTACGCACTGAGATTGCTGTAAATGCCCCACGGCCCATCGTGGAATTCACAAGTCTCCTTGCCCTGATATTTATTGTTGTCATTGTTCTGGTATTCCTCGGCTGGTTCTTCTTAGCCAAGATTCAGTCGTCGCTAAAGACACAGCACGAGGAGCAATCTTTGCTGCTGATGCAGCAGCAAATCGACCAACTGCGCGGCCATTTAACCCAAGTCTTGGACAACAGTGTCCAGTCGATCCAAGGGCAGCTCGGTCAGCTCCTCGGCCACGTGAATGACCGGTTGAAAGAAAACGCCGACGTGCTCAACAGCACGCAACAGAGTTTGGGCGAGCGGTTGGATAATGCCGCGCGGGTCGTCGGTCAGGTACAACGTAGCCTCGGCGGACTGGAAGAAGCCAACCGCAAGATTTACGAAGTGGGCAAAGATATCGCCTCGCTCCAGGAAATATTGCGGGCGCCTAAGCTCAGAGGAGGATTAGGAGAATTTTTACTGGAGGATTTGTTGGGGCAAATCTTGCCGTCGCAGCACTACTCGACTCAATATGCGTTTCGGAGCGGCGAGAAAGTCGATGCGGTGATCAAGCTCGGCAGTTGTTTGGTGCCCGTGGATGCGAAATTTCCGCTGGAAAACTTCAAGCGGATCTTGGAAGCGGACAATGACGAGGAAAGAAATCGTGGAAAAAGGCAGTTCGGCGCCGACGTCAGGAAACATATCGATGCGATAGCCGCGAAGTACATCCTGCCTGACGAGGGCACGTACGATTTCGCGCTGATGTATATACCAGCGGAAAATGTTTATTACGAAACGATCATCCGGGACGGATCACCGGAGGAAAAGAGCCTTTGTCGCTATGCGATGAGCAAGCAAGTGATCCCGGTGTCTCCGAATAGTCTGTACGCTTACCTTCAGGCGATAGTTCTGGGTTTAAAAGGCATGAAGATCGAAGACCGCGCTAAGGAAATCATTCAGTATCTGAGCCGGTTGCAGGGCGATTTCGGTAAGTTCCGCGAGGAGTTCGCCTTGCTCGGGAAACACGTGGGTCACGCCCAGTCCAGTTATCAAAACGCGGACCGCCGGCTGGAGCAGTTCGGTCAAAAGCTGCTCGCGGCGGATACCGATCAGATCGAACTGTTCGAAGCGCAACCCACCCGCAGGCCGGGATAGGCTTACGCGCCGACAGAAGAGGAATGTTCCCGTGCGGTTAAGTTTGTTTTCCCGCCTGACCATCGGCTATCTCGCCATATTTCTGATTGTCGCATTCGCCAGCGGCTATGCGATTGTGCAGATCAGTCATTTTCGTGAGCTGACTGAATCTATTCTAAAAGTCGATAACCGGATCCTAGATCACGAGAAGTTTCTTGTGGATCTATTGTTTGCGCAAAGTCGGGCAGAGCAAAAATTTTCGATTACCAAGGATGAGGCTTGGCACCAGGAGTTCGTCCGCATCAAAGTTGATTTCGAGGGACGTCTGGAAAGCGCGTTCGCCTTGAACGATCAGGCGGCCGCTCCAGTGTTAAAAAAAATACAGCAGGATTTTCGCCAGTACGACGAGTTGGTCGAGAACGAGGCGCACCTCGTCCGAAGCAACAAGTCTTACCGGCAAGCGCAGTACAAACAGGAAAAAGACAATTTGGTCGATTCCATGTTGGCTTCCTTCGAGAAGCTTCGTTTGAACCAACAGCAGCTGACTTACACGAAAGTGACCGACCTCGCTGCGGCCGCCGATCAAGCCCGCGAGGTTTCGCTGACGATTACCATTGCGTGCCTGCTCGCGATAGTCTTGATGTCGCTTTTCATCACCAACAGTATTACGCGCCCCATAGGATTATTGAAGACCAAGACCCGGGAGATTGCCAAAGGGAACTTTGAGGGCCGTGTCGAAGTCAAGTCGCCGCCGGAAATTAGCGAGTTGGCAGCGGCGATCGATTTGATGTGCGAAAAATTGCAAGAGCTCGACCGGATGAAAGCAGATTTCTTTGCTTCTATGTCCCACGAGCTGCGTACGCCGCTGACTTCGATCAAGGAGGGAACCGGATTGTTGCTCGACGGGGTCGGCGGCGAGACCTCGGAAAAACAGCGCAAGCTTTTGGGGATACTCGCCCAGGAAAGCAACCGGCTGATCAGCGTTGTCAATTCGCTTCTCGATCTTTCCAAAATGGAAGCCGGCATGATGAACTACGATTTTGAGCCGAGCAGCGTCGACTCTCTAATCAAACGAGCCATCGCCGAAATCACTCCGTTGGTTGAAGCAAAGCAGATTAAACTGGAAAGTGCGATCGACACGCCGCTGCCGTCGGTGAGAATCGATTCAGAGCGGATTTTGCAGGTACTCAGAAATTTGCTGGGTAACGCGGTCAAGTTTACTCCCAAGGGTGGACAGATAAGCATCACCGCCAATCCAGGTAATGGAAAATTGGCAGTTTCCGTGAAAGACTCCGGTCCAGGAATTCCTATGGACAGCTTGGCCGCGATCTTTGAAAAATTTAATCAAGGAAGCCGTCAAGGGGCCCACGTTCGGCAGGGGACCGGGCTAGGTTTAGCTATTGCCAAAAGTATCATTTCATCCCATGGTGGTAAAATATGGGCCGAAAGCCAATTGGGCAAGGGCAGCACTTTTATTTTTGTCTTGCCCTGCTAATATTTCTTACCGGCTGCAGCGTAGTTCAAGAGTCGGTCCGGTACCGGGAAATGCAGGATGCTCTCACCACCGGGCAGGATTTGCTCGCGCACGGCGATTATGACGCATCATTGAAGGCCTTTCAGAGCGTCCTACTGATGGCGCCAGACAAGCCGCCGGCCGACGCCGCGACCTACAACATCGGGCTTGTCTACGCGCATCCGCAGTATTCCAGGAGAGACCTTCAAAAGGCGATCGGATCATTTAACCGGCTGATCACGCGTTTCCCGGAGAGCCCGTGGGCCGAACAGGCGAAGATCTGGGTGGGCGTGTTGAACGAAGCCGAGGATTCGAAACAAGCAATCGAGAGTTCCAAACAGGTGATCGAAAAATCCAAAGAGGAAGTTGAAATAAACCGTCTGGCGGTTGAAAGGTCGAAACAGGAAATCGAAAGAGCGCGACTGGAGCTTGAAAAGTCGAAACAGGAGATCGAAAAAACCAAACAAGTGATCGAGAAGTCCAAGCAAGTGGATATTGAAATCGAACAAAAGCGACGCGATCGCGGAAGATAGAACAGACATGTCCAAAGGTAACATTCTTATCGTTGACGATAATCTAAACCTCCTCGAGGTCATCAGAATGCGGCTCGAGTCAGAGGATTATCGGGTGACCGCAACGGGGGACGAAGAGCAAGCGATTGGGTCGCTCAAGGAACAGGTTTTCGACCTCTGCATCGTCGATCTGATGCTGGCCAACGGCGACGGTCTCGCGTTGATGGAAGATATTCGCGGAATCAATCCAGACGTGCCAACGATTATCTTAACTGCCCACGGCAGCATCGAAAGCGCCGTGGAGGCGATGCGTCGCGGCGCTTATGGTTACCTAACCAAACCGTTTGAGCCGACAGATCTGCTGATGCAGATCGAGCGGGCGCTGGAGACTCGCAAGCTCAACTCCGAAATCAAACGGCTCAAAGAGATTCTCCACGAGCGCTTCGACTTCGCCAACATCATTGCGCGTAGCGGTAAAATGCGTGCCGTGCTGGATGTCGTGACACGGATCGCAACGCTCGACTCTACCGTGCATATTCACGGCGAGAGCGGTACCGGAAAAGAGCTCATCGCCAAGGCGATTCATCTCGCCAGCGATCGGCGGGACAAAGGATTTGTCGCATTGAACTGCGCGGCGCTGCCCGAGTCGCTGCTCGAAAGCGAGCTGTTCGGCCATGAAAAAGGGGCGTTTACCGGCGCGGTCAAAAGTACCAAGGGCTTGTTCACACAAGCACACGGAGGCACGCTTTTTCTCGATGAGATCGGCGATATGCCGCGCGCCACACAGTCCAAGCTGTTGCGCGTTTTGCAGGAACGGCAGTTTTACCCCGTTGGCAGCGAAGTGCCGGTCGCAGTCGATGTGCGCATCATCGTCGCAACCAATAAAGACCTGGAAGAACAAGTGAGAAGAGGCTTGTTCCGCGACGACTTGTTTTACCGCATTCACGTCATTCCCATCTACCTGCCATCGTTACGCGAACGCAAGGACGACATCATGCCTCTGGTCGAACATTTTCTTAAAAAGTACAACCAGCACATGAAGAAGGAGGTGAAAGGTTTGACCCCCGAGGCGCTGCGCAAGCTCATGCTGCATGACTGGCCAGGCAATGTGCGAGAACTGGAAAATACTATCGAGTACGCGGTGGCGATGACACAGAACGATGTGGTGACGGAAGACTATGTCTTGCAAAGTAAGAGCACGACATTGGAACGGGGACAAAATTTCCCTCAAGAAAACGCTCCTGATTTGAACGGCGGCTTAAGACCGCTCAAAGACGCCCGCGACGCCTTCGAAAGAGATTACCTCATCCAAGTCTTGTCGATGACCGAAGGCAACGTCAGCCAAGCTGCAAAGCTTGCCGGGAAATACCGAGCGGACTTCTACGACCTGCTGAAGAAACATGACTTGAAAGCCCACGAGTTCAAGAAATCGAAACCGCTATTACCGAATTGAACCTGTAGTAAACTGTTTTGCCTCATGAGATCGATCCAGCGTATGTTGCTTTGGCGTTGGCTTGCATGGCTCGATCTGCGCATGGCCTTTCAAGCAGAGTCCAGCGTGTGGCGCGCCACTAGCAGGTGAGAGGAGCAAGCTCGGGGCGTCGCTGATAAATTCTTGTTTCCATGGCCGTTCAGTTCCTTACCGCTCCGTGCTCATTCGAGTCGTACGCCCCCCGAAACCATATCGACGGTTCCGCCGCCCGGTCTGCAGATTCAATCCTTGGGACTATGTATGCAGGGATATCCCTCCATTTCCGACCGAGGCTCCCCGCTAGTCACTAAAAAGACGAAAATTATCAATTCCCTCCGTCTTGATCGGTAGTGGAACATGGCTTGCTGCTTATGATTAAGCCAAGAGGATAGCCTATGTCACAGAGTCAAACTGCTCTGGTCGTGGACGACGATGAAGGCTTGGCGCAAATTGTCGCGGTGATCCTACGCATGGAAGGGTTCGACGTGCGAACCGCGGACAACGGCGTTCACGGATTTGCCGCCTATTTTCGCAACCCCACGGACTGGGTCGTCACGGATATTCAGATGCCGGAGCTTGACGGTTTGGAAATGATGCAGTGCATTCGGGCGATAAACCCCCGTGTTAAAACGATCTACATGAGTGGCGAAGTCGAAAGGTACCAAGCGGCCCTGGAGCGGGAGGCGGTAAAATTTGCAGTCAGGGTTTTGTGCAAGCCTTTTACTCGAAGCAATTTGGTTGAAAAAATAGTTGGCGACGCTTGTGATGGCAAAAGCTCGTCGACAAGCCCGGGGCCGGCACACTCGTCAAAGGAGGCCTCGTGATGCAGCCGAACTTTGGTTTCGTTGCAGTCTTGTTAGTCGTGGTGACAATGGCCTCGAGCTGCTCGACGCCGATATCAACGCGCGAACAAGGTGGCCTGATCGGCGCGCGCGTGGGTGCTGGCGCAGGTGCCATCATTGGCAGCACAGTTGGCGATGCCGCCGCGGCGCGCTGATCGGCGGTCCAGTAGGATTAATCGCAGGCGCGTTGATCGGTGATCACTTGATGGGGCAGCAGAAGAGAGAGCAGGAGCAAGCCGTCGAGGCTGAACAAAACGATCGGGAACTGGAACGGTTGCGGCCGGAGAATCAGAGACTCAGGGAAGAGCGGATTGAACGATGAAGCATTGAGGTTTCGGGACTACCCATTCGGCGGCTTGCTTGCCTAGAATCCTTCATGTGTGTAGGGAATTAACTGCAGCAGCTTACACCATTTTCGACACAAATAGTCTAAGTTATTGAAATGGCGTGAGATACAGTCGGTTTTTGGCGTGGTATGAAATTTGGGTAAAGCGAGGGCTGTGATTTTGCCACGATTTCGCGCTGAAACACGTGATACTGCGAGGGCAACGGGGGGGCTGAAGCGAAGTATGTCAAGTGGAAGCGCAAGCAGCCCGAAAGACCCAACGGCTAGTTGGGAGTCATTTGTCGGGTTATGGGAACGCGCCAATCTGATTCGCTCCTTCTTTTGGAAGCATCAGGAGGTTGGAGAAAAAATCCTGCTCAGCCATTTTCTTGTGCGTCTGCGGCGATTCTTCGGTGTCGACTTTTGTTTCGGCGTGCTCATGCTGAATGACGAGAAGTTTATCAAAGTTGGTATACCTGAAGCTGGAATTGGTCGTTTGCCGACGAATTTTTCGCGGCGCTGCCTCGATTTGGTGGCAAACTCGCGCGCGCCAATTACATGGAACGAGGTGAGCGGCGAGTTCGGTTTTCGCAGTGCCGTCGTGGCGCCCTTGACGGCGCCGGCGGGTCGGCCTTTCGGCTTTGTCATGCTCGGACATTCGAGCCGAAAAAGTTATTCATCGGCGGAGCTTTTTTTGCTTCAGGCACTGGCCGGTGATTTGAGTTGGGCGGTTCGAGATCTTGCCGCAAAAAAACAGCAGCAACAGCAACTTGCCGGTATGTCTCACGACATCAAAAATACCCTCCAGGTCATCATTGGCAGCACAGCGCTGATCCGTCAGAAACTGAACGATTCTCCTGTTAATGAACAGGAGAAGCGCGTTCGCAATATCGAAACCTGCGTCCAGGAGATTCTCGATCGAATGAATCTTCTTTCTGCATTCTCGGTTGCCGGTGATGACGAGTCGGAAGGCGCTGAGGAGACAGTAGTCGATATCGCCAACGCCGTGGGGGAAGTGGTGGCTTCCTGTCGGCGTACGAGCAGAGATAGAGGTGTCGATCTGGAAGTTCGATACTCGCCGAAGTCACCTGGCGAAGCGACAATCGACCCAACGATGTTCAAGCAGCTCTTGGGCACGCTGGTCGACAACGCCGCACTGGCCACTCGACATGAGACAGTGCGGCTGACCGTGCGGCGCGACGCCGCAAGCTTGGAGTTCGTCGTCAAAGGGATGGGCACGAGTACGGCGGCAGAGAAACTAAAATCGCTGTTCGAGACCGCGACCCACTTGGACGGTCTGCGGGACGAAAATGGGGAAGGTATAGTGCGCGTCCGAGAGTATTTAGAAAATGTCGGAGGTGATGTCTATCTGAGGAGCCGTCCCGGCCAGGCGGCGGAATTTGTCGTCAGCTTGCCGGTTGAAAGCGGTGATCAGACGGTTCAGCCAGATTTCGAAAAACAATTACAAACTTAACGTTGGTGATAGAGATTATTAACTTAAAAGGAGGATTTGTTATGGAAGGTTTTGCATCTAGTGTAGCAAAATATTTTGTCGGAGCCGGGATCGTGGGATCTTTGCTACTGACCCAGGGTTGTCTTGCCACGCGCGACTGGGTCAAAGAGCGGATGGATCCACTCGACGGACGGGTCACTCAAACCGAGGGGCGTCTCAATCAAGCCGAAGGCCAGATTACCAGCCTAGGCGGCCGGATGAGCGGAGTCGAGGGGAAGCTCGGCCAGTTCGAGGGACGTTTGGGGCAGGTTGACGCAAAGACGGAGAAAGCCCTCAATGCCATCGCTAATCTTCGTTTGGAACGTAAAGTCGTCATCGATATGAAGGACGGCGCCAATTTCGCTTTTAACTCAGCAAACCTCCCAGCCCAGGCGCAGCGGGAAATTGATGGATTTATAAGCGACCTCAAGAGCGATGTTACTGGAGAAGCGGCGATTTTCGTCGTCGCCGGGCATACGGACAACGCCGGTGCTGATGATTACAACTACGAACTGGGCAAGAAAAGAGCCGATGCCGTGAGCCGTTACCTAATCCTTCAAAAGAAGCTGGATCCGATGCGCGTAATGCCGGTATCCTATGGAGAAAGCGCTCCGGCCAGTGACAACAGCACGGCCCAAGGCCGCGCCAAGAACCGCCGCGTAGAGATCCTAGTCTATCGCGAAGGAATCACTTCAACGCCAGCGGTCGCGGCGGGCCCGGCACCAGCCGAACAGCCGGCGCCTCGTCCCTCCCAGCAATCCCAGCAACAGGGGACAGACAAACTGAGCAGCGCCAGGCAATAGGCGCAGTGCCAAGAAAATAATGACCGCAGAAAAAGGCGGAGCGCTAGGCTCCGCCTTTTTTATTGGTACAACCGATCGATATATCCGCTATCGTCGAGTTCGCGCACGAAATGGGTATCCCACAAAGCCAAGGGGTTGAAGTCAGCAATCTCCGCGTCGCGCCGTAGGGCCAGCTGGAAAAACATTCGAGATCGCCGCCAGTGACGGGTAGGGCTTGCGCTCCAGCGACTGCGCCCATTCATCGTAGAGCGATTCGACTTCCGCATCCGACTGAAGCTTCAGGATCGGCGTCGCTTATTCTTTGAGAATCTCCAGAGTCTCTTGCTTGCGGGTCAGGAAAAAGTGTGTCGCGTCAACGAAGCCTTTGGTAAGCAGGCGAATCTCGTCGGTATGACTCTTGACGAAGCTCATCGTCGTCGTCAGGGTAACGCCACGAGATCAAGTCCACGTGGCCGCTTTTAAGCGCCTCCACGGCTTTCTCGCGAACCAGCTGCGGGGAGGTGTCGACGTCGAGGCCGTTTTTCTGCCAGGAGGCGGATTTATCGGCCACCAACCAGAACGGCGCGTGAAAATTCGACCGATAAACGATTCTGAGTTTGCGGTTTGCCACTGCGATGTCCTCTCGTGAAGTTTTTTACTCGAAAAACGTTCATAGCTCCATTTGCGGGTCGTTGACCAGCTTCCCGGCCTACGAGCGTAAACGGATTCCCAGCCAAAGCGTGATCGCTGCAAAAAGCAATATACCCCAGTTGGCGCCCTTAAGACGGCGAATGACGGATCCAAGCTCTTCCGGCGACACTCGCTCTCCGCCTTCGTGGCGTTTAACGAATCGATGGCCGACCCCGAGAGCTTGGTAGACGCTCAAGATGACCAGCACAAAAGCAAAAACCAACTTCATGGCGAGATTGTAACCAATCTGTTTGGCAAACATTTCACGGTAGGCGGCTTTGAGTTCGGTCAACTGAAACGCGCCGCTGAAAAGAATAATGCCGAGGGCGCCAACCTGCAGCGGGTTGTAGAATTTAAGGCCGCGGGCGAGAAACCGGGTTTTCTCTTCGTGCTCTGCGAGTATGGAAACGGCGGGTAGCAGCATCAGCCAAAAACCGACGACAGCCCCGAGATAGACGGCCAGGGCGATCAAATGGAGCCATGAAAAGAGCATGAAGCGGCGGGATCAGCCCCAGCCGAAGCGCGAGCCCTTTTTGAAGGGCTTGCCGGCGGCGTCGTAGTTTTCGCCGATGGCATTAAGTTGCTGGCGAATTTTCTCCAGTTCTCGCTTTTGGTGGGTTTCAAAGGCTTGCGCCTCTTTCGCCCGCCGTTCGATAAATTCGGCGCGCTCGCGCTCGCGCTGATTGGCGAATTCGTTTTGTTGCCGTTCCCAGTCCTCGTAGGAGTCTTTGAGCAAGGCGCGAAGATGGTAGTTCAGATTGTCGCGCACGACCATCGACTTATTGCAATGCGGACAAAAGATGACGTTGCCGATCATGAAATTCTTGACGTTCTCGACGTGCACTTCATGGCATTTGAAACAACGCATGGGCACGGTCCACGAGTCGATCGCCGGAAGCTCAACGTACTTGACCTCAGCCTCGGCAAACTCCGTGGTCGGCCCGACCGCGGCGGCCGCAGGAGGCGTAGCGGCAGGGGAAGCTGGCTGCATCACTTGTGGCGACGCCTTTGCCGGCGCGGTTGGTGCGGGCTTCCCTTCACCCTTGCGAAAACGCGATTCAAAATTATCGGGGAATGTCGTTTCAGGATGCAGTTCCTGGGCGCGAGCGATAAGCACTTCTTCGGATTCGATATTGTTGGGATCGGTGACGCAGACGTCTACCGGGCAGACCGCCGCGCAGGCTTCGTAGTCGTGAAAACCGACGCATTCCGTGCATAATTTTGGGTCGATGACATAAACGGGATCGCCCTGCGAGATCGCGTTGTTCGGGCACTCCGGCTCGCACGCGCCGCAATTGATGCACTCATTGGTAATCATCGTTGCCATCTAAGCGGTCCTCCCGAGCTAATGACGGATTTGGAAACACTGTGAAGTTAAAGTCATCCTAAATGAAATTCGCCACTGTTGCAAATTATCAAATTCCCAACTCTAGATGGGATTCTACTGCGCTGGAGCGGGTTTAGGGCGGCATATGGGAGACAATGCAGCAGGACCGAGCGATCGATTCTTTGTCGGCACTTGCGAGTCTCGGCTCAATCAAGGGAATCTAACGATGCTGTTCTCGCTCGGCTCGGGATGGGAAATCATTACGCTTGGGCCGGTTGGGTCATAATTGCTCTTCTACTGGAAAAGCGAACAATTCAAAAACTTTTCTTTGATGCCGCGAGCATCCCACTCTTCGTAGGTAATTTTACGCGAATGCTTGAGATGTCGGCGAATCTTTCTTCGAGACCCTGAGCGACACTTTTATCATACAGAGCCAGATTCAGCTCCTCATTTAAGGCAAACGATCGATTATCAAAATTGGTGTTGCCGATAGTCGCCCAAACGCCGTCGACTACCATTGTTTTGGAGTGCAAGAGGGCTGGGGAATATTCGAAAATCTCGACTCCGCCGAGAAGCATTTCACCATAATGTCTCCGGCTTGCTCGATAAGTTATTTTGAAGTCGATCTTGCCGGGAACAAGAACAATGACGCGAACTCCTCTGGCCGTGGCCTCCAAGAGAGCTTCGATCATCCGATCGTCCGGAATGAAATAGGAATTTGTTATTAGAATCGATTTTTTTGCTGACGTAATTGACAGCAAATAAAGGAGGTAATTTTGAAAGCTTCCTCCGACCGGTGAGCTTTTAACGAATTGAAGCGGTGTTTTGCCCTGGGGCTCGAGGCGAGGAAAAAACTCATCGCCTCCGAGGAGATTGCCGGTGGTTTCCAGCCAGCTTTCAGTGAAAGCGGCTTGCAGAAATTTGACCGCCGGACCGCACATTGGTGTCGCGCCAGTGATCCGGAGTCCGACCGTCCCCCATCCAGGCGTCACTTATGCCATATCCGCCGGTGAAACCAATTCGTCCGTCAATGACGAGTATGCGTCGATGATTGCGATAGTTATATTGCACCAATTTCCATGGAAGGACGACTTGCGGTGCTCGGATGCGACGAAAATATTGGAGTTGGCATCCGGCCTTGCTCATCATTGCCGGTATTTCTTCAGGAGCTTCACTGCTGCCGTGACTATCCAACAGGATATAAACCTTGATTCCCGCTTGGCACCGTTCAGCAAAGCTCAGCGCAAATTCACGAGCGAGCGAGCCGCCTTTAAAGAGATATTGAGCGAAGGTGATACTCGATTTGGCGTTTTTTATCTCCCGCAGCATCGCTGGAAAAGTCGCATCGCCGTTGTGGAGCACGGCGATTTTATTACCGCCGACGATGGGAGCGTCGGTGAGCGCTTCAAGCGTTGGGAAAAAGGATGCATCTCCAGGTGTTATCTCGGGCACATCGCTAATCGCACGCACCTTCGCGCAACCCATGAGCAGCAGCAGGATTAACCAATAGACTCTAACCTTCACGATCGAAATCCAAACGAATTAGCGCACCTGAATTGACGGCACGCGCACGACTATACTATACGCCGTCAAATCGGCGTTTTAACCAAGCGGTCCCGATTATCGTGATACCGACCAATGCCGCCAAAACGAGGAATGTACCGACGCCGGGATCACGGGTGGCGTTTTGGAGCTGATGAGCGAATAGATTAGTTACGAGAATACCCGGGGTGAGTCCAAGCAACGATCCCAAAATGTAGTCTCGTAATGGGACTTTGAAGGCGCCTGCGACGATGTTGACGACGGTAAACGGCGCGACCGGCAATAAGCGTAAAGTTGCCACTGCGACGATCCCAGATTGACCGATCTTACGTTCCATGCGTTGCCACTTCGCGCCGGCAATCTTTCGAACAAAATCCTGCCCGAGAAAAAAGCCGATCACATACGTAACCGCGGCCCCCGCCAGGCAGCCGGCTAACGAGTAGAGCGATCCTAGCATTGGACCAAATACAATTGCGGTAACCAGAATTAACACCGTAATCGGCACAAGTAAGACGCTGCCGATTAGGTAGGCGCTAAGGATATAAAGGTGGCGCGCCGGGCTTTGGCGCAGCGAAGCCGCCCAAACCGAAAGTCTGTGGATGTCAATCAAATCTGCAAGCGGGGTCCACTTCCAGGCGGCCGCCGCCGCGAAAAGCAATAGCAAGATCATGACGGCTATCCAGATTCGTCGTCGCCTTTGGTTGCCGCCTCGCTTACTTTGATGCGCCATCAAAACCAAATCCCCCGTCTCCTTATCGTGCGCCGCGAAAATGCGTCAGCATTCTTCGGGCGTGACAATCGGGCGCGTAACAACTTGGATCTCTAGCGCCAATCTGCCCGTCGAATCGAAATTTGCTCAGCACTTGGCGGGTGCGACAATGTGGGCTATGATAAATCATGCTCAATTCACACTCGCTGTTTCGCCGCAGAGATTTGATCCTGCTGCTTGCGTTCGCGGTCATAGTACTCACATCCGGTGTAAGCGCCGCCGCGGAGACCTCGAAGAAGTTGCGCTTGGCCTATGCGGGTTGGGAAATCGGCACCGCTGTCGCCTACGTTGGGGTAGACTCTGGACTTTTCAAAAAGCAAGGACTGGAGATCGAAGAGCTGCCGATCCGCGATACGCTTTCCGCCGGCGTTCAATCGTTGATCGGTGTCGATCTGCTGATCGGTTTCGGCAACCCGCTGGCAGTGCTTCAACCCGTGGCGAGCGGTGCGGACATCACCGTGATCGGTTCCCATGTCAGCTTCGATCAATACGGTATGGGAGTGGGTTCCGCAATCGGCGCATTAAGGGAGCTGAAAGGAAAGAAAGTCGGCGTGTCCGCGCTCGGTGCGAGATCGGATTTGATCGCCCGCGTCATGCTCCGGCGCGCCGGTTTAGATCCGACCAAAGATGTCGAGATGGTTGCTGCCGGCCTAGCTCCGGCTCGCGCGATGGCGTTGTCGAAGGATCTCGTTCAAGGCGCGCCATTGAGTCAAGACGTTGCCACCGAAGCGCAGAAGCTCGGAATCAAAATTCTAGAAATGAAGTCGGTGCCAGTGGTGACTGATTTGTTGATAACCACGCACGCGTTCATCAAAAGGGAAGAAGAAACGGTGCGCCGTTTTATGAGAGGTTACGCCGCAGCGATTCAATATTTCGTTTCGAAACGGAGCGAAAGCCTGGCGATTCTTAAAAAATACTTTCCCGGCAATCAGGGTATTGGCGTGGACGCCATGTACGACGCTTTTTCGGCGCAGCTTCGCCCGCTCCCGGAATTGAATAACGAAGCCATTCAGGCACTCGTCGATGTCGGCGCGGCGGTGGACCAGCGCACGAAAACACTGAAGCCGGCGGATATCGTCGAGCCGCGATTCTTCGACGAGTTAAAAGCCAGCAAGTTTCTCAAGGATCTGTACTCGGAAAAAGTCAGTCTCTAAGCCGCTGGTGAAACAGACTCACCGAGCCCCTCGACCACGCTCAGGATAGACTCCATCGAAGGGAACCATGAACGGCGTTTTCGCACAGCCTCGTCCGCTCGATCGCCTAGCGTCAACCAACTGAACGGCCGTTCAAGTCGTTCAAACGGTTCATGCCGTTCAAAGGATTTAATAGGCGAGCCCCGAATCTGAGATCTTTTTGGCCACCTGTACACTACTTTGATTTACAAAATCTTCATCTATACAAGCACAACTGGATCTTTGTTCGGGCTTCTGCTATGGACCGGGAAAACAGTTAATGTTGGAGGCATTCATGAGACTTAAAGATCAAATAGCCGTGGTCACTGGCGCAGGTCGTAACATCGGCGAAGATATCTGCAAACTATATGTTCAAGAAGGCGCGAAGGTCGCTGTCGCCGACTTGGATCAGGGAAGAAGCAGCCGCGTTGCGGACGAGATAAATGCCAAGAATGCTGGCAGCGCAATTGCTGTTGTTTGTGACGTCTCGTCAGCATCCTCCGTCGACAACATGGTACAAACCGTCGTGAAACAATTCGGCGGCGTCGACATCCTGGTCAACAATGCCGCGTGGACGGACCATAAGACAATTTTCGATATCACCGAAGAAGAGTGGGATCGGACGATGGATGTTTGTCTGCGCAGCGTTTGGTACTGCACCCGCGCCGCCGCCCAAGTCATGATCGACCAAAAACGCAGAGGCAGGATCATCAACATCGCTTCCACTTCAGGACATTGGGGGCGCAAGGAGGCGACAGCCTACACGACGGCCAAGGCCGGAGTGCTCAATTTAACCCGCTCAATCGCCGTACAACTTGCGCCAGGAGGTATTCGCGTCAATTCGATTTCGCCGAACCGTATCGGCTCACCCGTGGGACAACAAGACGTACCGGAAAACCGCTTCGTTAAAAATCTTGCTGGGCGCCGCGGTGTGCCGATGGATATCGCCAAGGCCGCGGTCTTCCTCGCCTGTGATGAGTCCGATTTTATTTACGCGATTGATCTGCCGGTGGACGGCGGCGCCCTGGCGATCCGCGACTGAAGAAATTTCTAGGAATTTTAGCAATTGAAATAGGCGGCGATTTTTGAGTTTAACCCTGTCTCTCGGCGTCTTCGATCGGGCGTCGCCATTTCCTCAATCGGTGAGCTAACGCACGTTAACGGCTTGTCTTCCATTGGACAGGGTCATGAGCGGAACGGAAATGTCATGAGCGAGAATCAAAGCGTGCGAGCTCATTCGGCCGAATTGTTCGTGCAGCCCGACGCTATCTTATGTTCTACGCCGGAAACGGTTTTGTGGGGTTATATCGCCGCCAATCTGCCGCCTGCGTTGACCGTCAAGTCGGGGCAGGTCGTTGAGATCGAGGCGTTGTCGCATCAGGGTCTGACGACGAATAAGGATCCGGAAAAGTTTTTTGGCGCGTATGGAATACCGTCCAACGAAGTGCTAGCCGACGCTAAGACTGTTTTTGCCGAAGTGAAACGGCCCCGGGGCGCCAGCGTCCATATTCTCACCGGGCCGATTTACGTCGAAGAAGCAGAGCCCGGAGATACGCTGGAAGTGCGCGTCCTCGATATCAAGTTCCGCGTGCCATACGGCGTCAACAACACGGGGCCGGGCAAGGGCGTATTGCCCGGATTATTGAAGGAACCTTCAGCCAAGATGATTCGCCTCGATTTGGAACGACGCGTCGCGCTGTTCTCCGATGATATTCAGATTCCGTTAAATCCCTTCATGGGTATCATGGCGGTCTCGCCGCCGACCAGTTTGGGCATGGTGTCGTCGACACCGCCGGGCGCCTGGGGCGGCAATATCGATCTCAAGTTTTGCGGCATCGGCTGTTCGCTGTTTTTGCCGGTATTCAACACGGGCGGCCAGTTTTTTACCGGCGACGGCCACGCAGTGCAAGGTGACGGCGAAGTGGACGGCGGCGCGATTGAGATTTCGCTCAAGCCGACGCTGCAATTTATTTTGCACAAGGACAAGGCCATCAAGTTGCCGCGCGTGGAGACCGCGACCGATTATTTGACCACCGGTCTTGACGTTGACCTGAACGTAGCGATGCGCATCGCTTTGCAGGAAGCGGTTGATTTTCTCCAGACGGAAAAGGGGATGACAGCGGCCGATGCGTATGCGCTATCAAGTCTTGCGGTCGACCTCGGTATTGGCGAAGCCGTCGACATCGTCAATCTCGTCTATGCGAAGATTCCTAAGAAGATTTTCAAGAGCAATCCAGAATTCTGGTATCAGCCAGGAGGATGACACGGGACGTTCTTTGCTGAGCATCTCATCAATTAACTCCGAACGACTCGGGTGTCCGTTTATCGAAGGAGAAAGCGATGGATATAGCGCCCATCAACGAAAAAACCGGCTACGTACGCTGGATGAAAAACCAGGGACTACCAGTACACGCCGGCCATGGGATGGCGGATCTGCGCACGCTTGAAGTAGCACCCTGGGCGCGAATCGGCGGTAAAGCGGCGTTTATTCATCTTCACGGTATGCAGGGGATCACCGGCGGTTACATTGCCGAGATCCCGCCGGGCGGGGCGCTGAATCCGGAGCGTCATCTGTATGAAGAAGTGATCTGTATTTTAAACGGTCAGGGCGCCACCGAGATTTGGGACGATCACGGCCACAAGAAAATGTTCGAGTGGAACAAATGGAGCCTGTTTGCGCCGCCGATGAACACGACCCACCGGCTGGTCAACGGATCGCGCGAGTCGGTGCGATTTTTAGCTGTGACCAACGCGCCCCTCGCCTTCGACATCTACCGTGATGAAAATTTCGTCTTCAACTGTCCGTACAGCTTCTCGGATCGCTTCTTCGGCGAGGACGATTACTTCGAGGTCGGCAAGAAGCGTTACGTCAGCGGCTTGATCAATATTTGGGAGACCAATTTCATATCGGACATCAAATCGGCGATGCTGGAAAGTCTCGAAGTCAAAGGGGCCGGCTTGCGCTTGGCGCAGTTTGAAATGTCCGGGAACGCTTTGGTGGGTCATCTCGGCGAGTGGCCGGTGGGGAAGTATCACAAAGCGCACTATCATGGTCCCGGCGCGATTATCGTCGGTACGCAGTCGGTGGGTTACGTTCTATTGTGGCACAAACAATGGGGCATCCACCCTTATAGCGATGGCCATGAAGACAAAGTGATTGAGATCAAATGGGGCGAGGCGAGTATTTATTGTCCGCCTGGCGATTGGTTTCATCAGCACTTCAATGCCGGCAATGAACCCGCGCGGCACTTGGCCGTGCGTTACGGCAGCCGCATTCATCCATTGGGTTTCAAGGTCTCGCATCAGAAAACCGACGACGACGTATTTCGCAGCGTCGAAGAAGGCGGTTGGATGATTCCCTACGAAAACGAAGACCCCGAGATCCCACGGCGCTATCAAACAGCATTGAAGACGAACGGAGTTGCTCCCTAATAGGAGTTCAAGCCGTTCCAGTCGTTCAAAACGTTCAAAACGTCAAAATCCGAACGGGTCGAGGCTGAGACACCTCCGAGTATTAACTATTTGAACGTTTTGAACAATTTGAACGGTTATTGGAAAGAGGTTTTATGGCCTACTACAAAGACGTTCGTGAATATCTAAGGGCGCTGGAAGAACACGGCAAGTTGGTTCGCGTCACCCGCGCGATCAATAAAGATACCGAGTTGCATCCGTTGGTACGCTTGCAATACCGCGGGTTGCCCGAAGAAGAGCGCAGGGCTTTTCTGTTCGAAAAAGTCGTCGACATCAAAGGGCGAAGCTACGACATGGCGATTGCCATCGCTTGTTATGCGGGCAGCCTCGATATTTACGCGCTGGGCATGCAATGTAAGAAAGAAGAAATCTACCCCAAATGGACCCACGCGCAGGCGCATCCAGTCAAGCCCGTGATAGTGGGCTCCGCGCCCTGCCAAGAGCACATCGTCGACGGTGACGAGTTGAAACGGAAAGGGCTCGACATGTTGCCCGTGCCGATTTCGACTCCAGGCTTCGATAACGGTCCCTACACAACTTCGTCTCACTTTGTGACCCGCGATCCTGAGACCGGTCAATACAACATGGGCAACTATCGCGGCCAGATCAAAGCGCCAGATCGCTTGGGTTGCTTCGCGGGAAATTTTTCAGGGCTGCGCGCGCATTGGAAAAAGTGCCGCGAGCTCAAGAAGCCCTTGGAAGTCGCCTGCGTTATCGGTGTGGCGCCCAATCTCTCTTACGCGGCGGTGGCGCGGATCGCGCCGGGGCTAGACGAATATGGCGTTGCGGGTGGGATCTCCGGTGAGCCGGTCGAGTTGGTCAAATGCAAAACTGTCGAGCTACTGGTGCCAGCGCAAGCGGAGATCGCTATTGAAGGTACGATTCCTACCGACGAGGGCGAATGGGAAGGGCCGTTCGGCGAATTCCCCGGCTACATGGCTCATGAAGGCGTCGGCTTCTTCGTCAACGTCAACTGCATCACCATGCGCAAAAATCCGATCTACGTCGCATTCCTAAGCCAATTTCCACCGAGCGAGAGCAGTAAAATTCGCGGCGTCGGCACTGAAGGCGTCGTGCGTCGCCGGCTTCAAGATGCCGGTATGGACAATATTCTCGATGTGGCGATCCACGAGAGCAGCGGCAGTTGGGGTTATTTGGTCGTCAAGATCAAGAAGAAATCCGACGAAGACTTCGACAAAATAATCGGCGCGCTGCGGCTGGGCGCGGATGCCGGCAAGATTCTCGTCGTCGTCGATGAAGACATCGATGCACGCGACGCCGATTCGGTGAATTGGGCGCTGACCTTTAACATGCAGCCGCATCGGGACGCGCGCATCCTTGAGGCGGGCATGATGGGTCTCGACCCGTCCATCGTGCCGTCGGAAGATTTCGGCGGCGCGCGTTCGGCGTTGCAAAAAACCGGGAAATGCAGCGTTCTCTGCATCGACGCGACCCGTCCTTGGGCCTATAAGCCGACGTCGCTTCCGAGGCGCGACTTCATGGAGCACGCCATAGAAATCTGGAAACAGTTAGAACTCCCGCCGCTCAAGATCAAAGCGCCGTGGTACGGCTACGAGCTCGGCTACTGGTCCGACCGTAACCGCGAAGAAGCGGAGCTCGCTCTCCAGGGAAGGCACTTCGAAATCGGCGAGCGAGCGAAGCGGGAAAGGAAGAAGCTGGACTCGCTGTAGTTTCTGGTTCGTTTCGAGCCGTCGCTCCCCTTATTTTGCGCCATATGTGAATATCGTCGGTAACAGCTCGGTACCCTCGGCGCTGTGGTCCGGCTGATGGCAAGTCGCAGGAGAAAATCGTCACGGCCATCTCCTCGGCAAGCGGCCGCCTGCGCCGGAGCGAAACTTTCACTGCGTTTAGACGTCTAACTCGAGGCGTTCTTTGTCGGAGGCGCATTCCCTTGTGGCGGGAGACGCTTCTGTTAGACTAAACTGATAGCAAGAGGAGTCAGGCCCATGAAACGCTGGCAATTATTTTGGATCGGATTGTTTGTAGTAGCGAGCTGGGGTTTCGCCGATCGTGCAACCACCGCTGTGGATCCTTCGGAGCCATTGCCGTCCCAACACTCCGCGCCACAACCGCGCGGAGAAGCGAGACGTCCCAACATCGTCTTCATACTCACAGACGATATGACGTTCCATGATCTCCAGTTCATGCCAAAAGTGAAGAAGCTTCTGATCGAAGAGGGAACCAATTTTTCGAATTACTTCGTGACCAATTCGCAGTGTTGTCCGTCACGGTCGTCGATATTGCGCGGCCAATACGTGCACAATCACGGTGTCGGTTCCAACCACGCCGGGTTCAAGACTTTCTATCGATTAGGTAACGAGAGTTCGACGATCTCAACTTGGCTCAGAGCCGCGGGTTATATGACCGGATATATGGGCAAGTATCTCAACGGATATCCGGATCCTCACAATAAGACTCACGTGCCGCCGGGTTGGGACGAATGGTTCGGAGCGATCGGCGGCGGCGGCTATAGAGAGTTCGGCTACATTCTGAACGAGAACGGCAAGCTCGTTAAATACGGGCATGCGGACGCCGATTACTTGACCGATGTTATCGCGCGTAAAACGGGGGCGTTTATTCATCAAGCCGTTGAAAAAAAGAAGCCCTTTTTCGTGCATCTCGCGCCATTCGCGCCGCATGAACCCGCGATCCCTGCGCCGCGGCACCGCGCGCTCTTCCCGGACGCAAAAGCGCCGCGAACGGCTTCTTTCAACGAAAAGGATGTTGCTTCAAAACCGGCCTATATCCGGGCATTACCGCTTTTGCAGGAAAAACAGATTGAAAAGATGGATCAACTCTATCGCAAGCGGCTGCAGTCGCTGCAGGCTGTCGATGATTTGGTGGAGAGCGTCGTTGACACGCTGAAACAAACCGGCGAGCTTCGTCGGACGTATATCGTGTTCGCGTCCGACAACGGTTACCATTTCGGGCAACATCGCTTAATGCAGGGAAAGCAAACCGCCTATGAGGAAGATATCCATGTCCCCTTGCTTATCCGAGGACCGGAAGTCCCCGCGCACCGCTCTGTGCCGCAGCTGGCCGTTGAGACCGACCTTGCCCCAACTTTCGCAGAATGGGCGTCGATCACTCCGCCAGGATTCGTGGATGGTCGTTCCCTCGAGCCGTTGCTGGAGAAATCTTTACCGCCGCCGGGGAAATGGCGTGAGGGGATTCTAATTGAGCATCAACCCGGGCCCGAGCCGTTCATGTCGTGGTTTGAAGAGCGCTTGTTCCAAACAACGCAAAAATCGCCTCTGACAGCTTACCAAGCGGTGCGATCGAGCGATCGTCTGTTTGTTCAGTACCAATCCGGTGAACGCGAATTTTACGATCTCGTTAGCGATCCTGATCAGCTCCACAATATTGCCGCCGAAGTCGACCCACAATTGATCAAGCGTTACTCCCTTTGGCTTAGCCAACTTAAGAAGTGCAAAGGAGCCGATTGCCAGACAGCGGAGAATACGCGGTTTGGTGAGACGCACATCGCGCCGTAACGGCGGGAAGAACGCTAAAAATCCTTCGATATCTTATCCATTGAACGGCTTCGTGCCAAAGTTGCCCACGAACATTGAGTTGGCGACGGCCTAAAACTGCGCCATACGATCTACTCCCTCATCCGCGAGTAGGAAATCTCTCTACTCGTGATGAATTCGAGCAGCGCAGCTTTACCATCATCGGTGACTTTTCGCGCGCGCTGCAGGGCAGGCACGATTTGTCCCGGTTCTTCGACGCGCTCGGACCAACCGCCGAGGGAGCGCCCAAGGTCCGCATAGTTGCCGAGGATGTTCATGGTGCCGTAGCGTTCGTGCGAGGCGTGCATCATGTGAGTTTCGGCGGCCATGAAGTTGTTGTTGAGCACGATGGTCAATGTCGGGATGTTGTTTCGAACCGCGGTTTCGAAATCCAAGCCGGTCATGCCGAAGGCGGCATCGCCCATAAAATTGACGCAGAATTTTTCCGGCGCCGCGAGTTTGGCGCCCATGATGAGACCCAGCCCTGTGCCCAATGCATGAGATTTTCCCCAGCCGATATAACTGCGTGGAGTCGGCGCTTGATAGAACGGGACGAGCTGGTTACGCGGGCTGCCCGCGTCATGGGTGACAATGCATTCTTTGCGGTCGAACAGGTTCATGAACTCCCACATGATGCGATAAGGATTGAGCGGTTTCTCATTCGAAGTCAGCTTCGGCATCCATTCGGCCATCCATTCCGCTTTGCCCTTTTTAATTTCCGCGGCCACCGTGCCATCGTTCTTCGATTTTCCACCCAGCAAATCTTTCACGGCTTGGATGAACTGGCTGAGCACCGGTTTGGCGTCGCCGAGGATCGGATAATCGGCAAGGTAGTGCTTATTAAGATCCCGCTCGTCGTTGGTCGCGTGAATGATCGTCTTACCAGAAGGAATCGGCGCGGCGACGATGCTATGCTTCGTTAGACTCGACCCGACGGCGAAGATGACATCGGCTTTCTGCAAGAACGTATGAACCGGCCGCGGCATGACGCCGGCGCCGGTGCCGAGAGAAAGCGGATGTTCTTCGGGGAAAGCGCTCTTTCCTTCGAGCGGTGTCGTCACCGGCGCTTGGAGTAACTCGGCCAGCTTGGTGAGCTCATCGGTCGCTTCTGCGTAGAGCACGCCCTGGCCGGCGATGATGACCGGTGATTTTGCTTGCAGTAAAATTTTGGCTGCTTCCTCTATGTCACGGGCATTGGCGCCGCTGACGGTTCTTTTCACCGGCGTGTAG
The DNA here is from genome assembly GCA_005879255.1 of Deltaproteobacteria bacterium. The sequence continues at coordinate 21,367 of VBKY01000052.1, read as the reverse complement.
TTCACACCGGCCGCTGGAAATTCCTCGACAGCGACGTCGTTGGGAATTTCCACCAATACGGGGCCAAGCCGGCCCATCTTGAGGTAGCTAAAGGCACGACGCATGATCTCAGGCACTTGATCGGTCAGCGTAATCTCTTCGGTCCATTTCGTCACTGGCGCGTAGGATTGCACCGAGCGAAAAAAATGAAATACCTGAGACGTGTTGCGCGCGTGGCCGACCGGCAGCAAGAGAATTGGCACCGAATCAGAATAGGCCGTGCTGATGCCGGAGAATGCGTTCTCGGCGCCGGGACCCGCTTGCATAGTGAAGACGCCGATCCGCTTGCCGTTCTTCACGCGGGTAAATCCGTCGGCGATGCCGACGCCGACACGTTCCTGGCGGCAGACGATCGGTCTGATGCCCGCGGTCGCCGCGGCTTCGATCATGGTGTTCGTCGGATAGCAGGAGAGAAACTCGACGCCTTCGCGCTTGAGAATTTCAGCGATAACATCGACGACTCGCATAGGACCTCCCTTTGTTACGAGTACAGAATTGGCAGATCTAATTCGGAAAGAAAAACTGGATTACACTGACCAATGGGAAGCTGAGGAATCTCGCGGTCGTTCTCGTTTGCGATGCCGACTGAGAATAGGATAGATCCCTCACTTCGTTCGGGATGACACCAATTTGCTACCTGTTCAATAGCCCGCGTTCATCCCTAAGTCGTTACTTCCCAATACTTTTCTTTCTTCAACTGTTCCGCGACATATTGTTTCGGGTCGAGCTCGCATGAGATTTTGCTGGCGATGCAGGCGACATGGCGCATGTCGTTGGCGTCGGCGGTTCGAATGACATGCGGCGGTTCCTTGCCAGCCTGCACGGCGCGAACGCATTGCAGCAAAAATTTGCGCACCGTAATCACGGTGATGTCACTGATTCCAAGATGCTCTTGCGAGCGGTCGTAGATCGGACCCATGCTTTCGGTGGCGCAGGAATCGTGAATGAGAAAGATCTGTCCCATGCCGGTGAATGTCTCATGCTTTTGCTGCTCACGATCTTGCCGATAGTTGTTCTGTAGGTTGCGCAGCTTGTGAAAGTCCGCGCCGATCTCATCGTCATGCTGTCTTTCATCGTTGCGGATCGGGCGGGTACGGCGAAAGTGGATGTTGTAGCGCATACTATGTGTATCGTCGATGGGTACATGGGAATGGATGGTGTAGCCTTCGGGATTCCCTTTCAAACCGCCAGTGGGAATAAATCCGTGGCACGGCAGCACGATGTTGGACACGCGCAGGTAAATGGTCTCGGCATCGATCTTACGGCAGGACAGCATTCTGACGCCGTAATCCATTTCAACCCCTTCCAATTGAGGCGCCGAATCCGCCGCGTACAAAACGCCGTCGCCACCGCCGCGCTGGCGCTCGCCGGTAAAATTCTTGTGCAGGACGGAAAGATGCGATGAATCGCATTCGCCTTCGAGGCCTTGCAACCAGCTGCAATCTTGAACGGACTTCGTTACGTACAAGTGATCCGACGGCAGATTCATCCACTCATAATTCGGCAGCAGAGGAATTTTATCCGTCGGACCGAGATAGCTCCAAACAACGCCTGCGGCCTCCCGGCATGGATACGCAGGATGGTGAACTTTATTTTTTAGCGTGCTCCCAGGGGGTTCCGCGGGGGTTTCCAATACGTTGCCGTCGATATCGTACTTCCAGCCATGATAGATGCAGCGCAACCCACATTCTTCATTACGCCCGAAAAAAAGCGACGTGCCGCGATGGGAGCAATGCTCGTCCAAAAGGCCGACGCGCCCCTGGCTGTCGCGAAAGGCGACGAGATCCTCGCCGAGCAAACGCACGCGCACCGGTGCGCCGTCCCGCTCGGCAATTTCACTAGAAAGCAGAGCGGGAATCCAATACCGGCGCATAAGCTCGCCCATCGGTTTTCCTGGGCCGACTTGGGTAAGTAAGTCGTTTTCTTCTCGCGGTAGCATGGTCAATCCTTTACATTCTTTTCTCTGGTCGATCTGAATTGGAGCATTATCTGGCAAATAATTTCAACTTCTCTGCGGGAAAGCGCACGTAGATCTGTTTTGCCGGCGCGCTTTGAGTCGATTTAAAACGGAGCCGTTTACCCCCGACGATCAGATCACATACGGTCAGCTCGCCTAGAAAAGTCGATGAAACGACTTCGGCGGCAAACTCGTTTTCCAGACCGGATGGCGCCGCAGAAAGCTCGAGTTCTTCCGGGCGAATCGCGATGCTGACGTTTTTAAATTTCGGGGCGGGAATCCTGCAGGTCATTTTTCCTAAAGTGGTCTCAATTTGGCCGCCGTTGGTGACTACCCCATCGAGCAAGTTTGTCGAGCCGAGAAACTCGCAGACCTCGCGACTCGACGGCATCTCATAAAGCTCCCGCGGCGGCGCGCACTGCAGCACTTTGCCTTTGCTCATCACCGCCACACGATCGGCCAATGCCAGCGCTTCCACCTGATCATGGGTGACGTAGAGCACCGCGATGCCAAACGTCCGCGACAGATTCTTGATTTCGTCGCGCACCTCTTCACGAAGGCGCGCGTCTAAATTGCTCAGCGGCTCGTCCATAAGCAGCACCTTCGGCTCGACGGCGAGAGCGCGTGCCAAGGCCACCCGTTGCTGCTGTCCGCCGCTTAAAAACGGTGCCGGACGATCGGCAAACCCGGAAAGCTGGACCATTTCCAAGGCGTTCATCACTTTCTTCTTGATCTTCTCGCTGGAGAGCTTCTGCGGGCCGTTGGCCAGGGGAAATGCGACATTTTGGTACACGGTCATGTGCGGCCATACCGCATAAGACTGAAACACCATGCCAAGTCGGCGCGTCTCAGGCGCGGTGAAAAAATTCCGCTCGGCGGAGCTGACCAGCCCATTACTGATCGTAATTTCGCCGCCATCAGGTTTTTCTAGTCCAGCCACACAGCGAAGCAAGGTGGTCTTGCCTGAACCGCTCAGCCCAAGGAGAACGAAAAACTCACGTTCGCCGACGTCGATCGTGACGCCATCGACGGCGCGAACAGACTCGGCGCCGGACTTATAGTCTTTGATAAGATTCTTGATCGAGATCACGGCCTCACACCCTGACCCGAGCTATCACCCTTGTCGCCGCGGGAAGCAAAGACCCGACACTCAAAGTGCCCGATTCTTTAACTTCGCCGCCGTTAATTCAAGCGTTTTCTCTATCACTCCAACGGTGATTTGCAACTAGAGTTCCGGCGCTAATTTCTGATGCCAAAGCCTACGGGTTGGTAAAATTTAACCGCCAATAATAATTGGCCAAACCGAGGTATTCGTGGATCGTTATGAAAAGTTTATACGCGACATGCTCGTTGGGGAAAAAATCTAAGGGCGTGAGTTGAAATTCGGCGAGCGAGAAATCGCCGGCAGCCGGGATAGGTTCAGGCGCAATTGCGGAGAATACCAACAGGCTGCGCGGCATATGTATCGCCGAGGTGACGAGTAAGTAGCGTTTCCAGCCTTTTTTCTTGAGCAGCTTTTGAGTTTCGACAGCGCTCTCGAAAGTATCGCGCGATTGGTCCTCGCCGATCACCTCGCTTTTCGGCACTCCCCAACCGATTAGGTAATCGCGAGCGATCTTGTTCTCGTCTTTGTCGGAAGTGAATGGATTCACATGGCCGCCCGAAACGATGATCGGCTTGGGCTGAATTCGATAGAGGCGCCAGGCTTCATCCAGACGGCGAAACATAAATTCATCGATCGTCGGGAAAGGAATCAGCCCGCTGGGAGGGATCATGCTGCCGGTCAAAACGACAATCGCGTCATAGGCGCCGACCCGTTTCGGGTCGAGCACGGGCGGATGGCGCGTTTCCAGCGGGTAGCGGAGCGCGTAGTTCACCGGCCCGCTGTGCAGCGCGAGAATCAGCAAAAAGGCAATGAAAAGCAGTTTGCGCGCCCAGGGTCGCCGCCAAAAAATCAGCACGGTCAAAAGCATGATCAGCCAGGGCGTCGGCGGCAGAAGGAGCCCTTTAAGGAATTGCTTGAGGATGAACATGCGTTAAATCCAGGGGCGCTATAACCTACCTAAAAACGAGGATAGAGGGTGGAAGATCGAAGATAGACGATCGCGATCCTCTATTCTCCATCCTCGATCTTCGATTAACGGAGGTCCCATTGGCCACAAAAGGGGGAAGACTTTGGAGAGGGTTCACTACGCAACAGCGAGAGATCACTACTCCGCATCCGGCTGCTTTTCCGGCGCGGCATTGGCGAATGCGGCGAGCGCCAGGCAGTTTTTTTCGATGCTCAATATTGTCGGATACTGCGAAAGATCACAGCCGTAGCGGCGTGCGTTGCCCAGTTGCGGTACGAGGCAGATATCGGCCAGCGTAGGCGTAGCCCCGAAACAAAACGTGCCGCGCTTTCGCTGCGCGACGATCAACTGCTCGAGAGCCGATAGACCCAGCGCGATCCAATGCTGTGCCCAGCGATTCACTTGGTCATCGGTCTGGTTGTATTCTTTCTTGACGTGGTTCAGTACGCGCAGATTCTGTATCGGGTGGACCTCGCAGGCGATGACCAACGCCATGCTTCGCACCAGCGCGCGGTCGGCAGGATCGCTCGGCAACAGCGGCGGCTGGGGATATTTCTCATCAAGATACTCGACGATGGCGAGCGATTGGGTCAGAACTCTTCCGCCGTCCTCCAGCGCGGGTACGAGCGCTTGCGGGTTGACCGCCTTATACGCGGCGGTGAATTGCTCGCCGCCGCCGCGGCGCAAATGGATCGGCGCTTGCTCAGAGCTCAAGCCTTTCAGATTGAGAGCAATGCGCACACGGTAAGACGCCGAGCTACGGAAAAAAGTATAAAGCTTCATGAAAATTCCTCAAACTTGGAATAATGGAGTGTTGGAGTAGTGGAGTGTTGGGTTAAAATTCCCAATACTTCATCACTCCAATTGTATTTTTCACTGGAAAAAGATTCTTCTATACTCCTTGCGCTTTTCCGCATAGGCGGCGGTATCCAGTTCGTCCATCTCTACGGTTTGAATTTTTTCGGCATCGGCTATGGGTGGGTAGATTCCTTTACGCGTGACGAACTCGCCGTGCTTGGCCATGACTTTGAGACTGTCGTCGCCGAGAAAGTGATCGATCAAGGCCTTGCCCGCATTCGGATGAAGCGCCCGGCTGCTGAGCGCGATGGCGTGGCCGTGGCTTAACATCTTGTCCATGCGCACGTATTCGAGCGGCGCCCCTTTCTGGCCAAACACAACGACGTACTTGAGATAACTAATCGCAAGCGGTGTTTCGCCCGTGGTGACGCGTTCAGCGGCATTGAGCACGCCCTCGACGATCACCGGCCTGGTCGCGCCGAGGCGGCGCAAGTAATCGTCGGCGCGCTCTTTGCCCATGAGCTTATGTAGACTAGCCGGCCACATGACCGCCACCGCGCCTCGCGTTGGATCAGGAAAGGCGAGCTTGCCTTTGAATTCGGGTTTCAACAGATCTTCGAGAGTCTTGGGCGCCTTGTCGGGACTGATGATGCTCTTGTTGTAGATGATACCGACGACGCTGGTGCGGTAGCTCGGGCCCAACTGCGGATGGATGAGTTCCGCCGCGAAATTTTTCGCCAAGGGCGAATTATAAGGCGTGAATGCTCCATCCTTGAGCATGATCTCCATCGGCCCGGCATTGTTAATTACCACATCGAAGAACGGCTTGCCGGCCTTGCGTTCGGTGATGACGCGCTCGAGCACGGCGGCGCCGGACGCGCGCCAATAATCCAGCGCAAATCCCATCTTCTTTTCGAAAGATTTTTGAATTCCTTCGAAGATGTCCTGTTCCATCGAGCCATAGACGACGACTTTGCCTTCTTTTTTGGCTTCAGCGATGAGCTTGGCATCCTGGGCGAAAAGCGGAGAAGTGAGACGAAGAAAGAGATAGCAATAGAAGAAGAATTTAAACCCTCTCATCAATCGCCTCGTGAACGCAAAACCCGCATTCGCTACGCCGCCAGTTCCACGGCTGTTACGAACGGCAGCCCGCTCGCGACTTCGCGCGTGCCCGACTCGTCAATTATCAGCAACGATCCGTCGGAAGTGCCGGCGACCATGCCGTTGCCATCAGTAGTCGGGCACATATGCATGACGCCTCCTTTGAGATTGTCGACGATTTTTTCCCACGTCGTGCCTTTGTCGCGGCTACGAAAGATTGCCGCAATGGCGCCTTCTTCGCGGATCCAGTGGTTCGGTCGCCCCTTGGCACAACCGACATACACAACGCCATTCCTGTCCTCGGCGACGGATGTGCCGTAATCGTGGGTCTTGGGCGAAATGTTTTCCCAATGACCGGCGCGGTCGAAACTGCGGAAGCAAGCTTCGCCGCACGCGAGGTAAACCATCCCGGTATTTTGTTCGGAAGCGAGGATCTCGTGAACGTCCATGTCGGTGAGTCCCTCGTTGGCCGGCGTCCACGTATAGCCGCTGTCATCGCTGATCAACATGCCGCCGACTTCGATGCCGGCATAGAGCCGCGCTGGCGCGGCCGGATCGTATGCAAGATAACGCGCGCGAGATTGAAGCTCCGGGCTCGGGGGGAAATTCGCTCCCGCGCTGTTAACACGCACTCCCTCTAATTC
>VBKY01000052.1:0-14692 GCA_005879255.1 Deltaproteobacteria bacterium | reverse complement strand
GGTTCGGCCCGCTTCCAGCGCGCGCCGGCATTCTCGGTGTAGAAAAGACCGGAGTGCTCGCTGCCGGCGTAAATCTTTTGCGGGTTGTCCGGATCGACGGACATGCAGGTGAGCGTCCAATAGGTTAAATCGCGCTTGGTTTGTCGAAGCTCTTTGCCATCTTGCTCGAAGCGATACCATCCCGAAAACGTTGCGACGTGGAGTGCCTTTTTGCCGTTGGTCCCACCCATAATTATCTCCTTTATGGCGAAGCGAAATTTGACACATTTCTAACTCGTTCGGAGCGCAAATCGCAACCCGATACGAACTATACCTGAAATTCGTCCAGTCGATCTACGCGCTAAATTATTGCCCCGGTTCGATGCTCGTTATCGCCAGCTGTCGATCAGCACTTTCGAGTCGACGATTTCGGCGAATCGTTCCATGCGCTTAAGTGCGGCGTTGTGGCCTTCCTCGGTGTACGTGCCCACGCAGTCACGCACAACGACCATGAAGTAATTACGGTTGAAGCCCTCACGCACGGTGGCTTCGACGCCGCCGTCTGTGGTGCAACCGATCATGACAATCGTGGTCGCGCCGCGGTTGTTCATGATCGTCTCAAACTCGTTGCCGATGAACATCGTCGGGCGCCGTTTGTCGATCACGACGTCGTCCGGTGAGGGCTTGAACGGCTCCATGATTTGCCAACCGGAGCTTCCGTGCAGGCGGCGCGGCTTGAGTTTGCTCGGATGATCGACTTTTTGATCTTTCATTCCCCGGCGAATCCAAACCGGCGCTTCGTCTTTCCACAGGAAAGGCGTCTGGCGCGTGTAGACGGTTTTGATCTTAGCCTGCGCGGCCGCTGCGATCAGCGGCGGAGCGTTGCGGATCAACACTTCTTTATTGAACGAACCGCCCCCTTGATCATTCTGCATGTCCCAAATCAAAAGTACGGTGCGTTTCGGGTCAACGATTTCCTTTAACTCATTGGGAATTTGTCTGCCTTCGAATTCGAGCATTGCCTTTACCTCCTTTTTAACTAGCCGATTCCGATTCACGATTCCGGCGCACCACCCCCACCTCTTTCCTCCCCCCGCACACGCGGGGGAGGACAAAAGGAGGGGGACCTTCGTGTTGAAAAGTGTGCCTCTCGATCACTATCTCGCGACGCGTAGTTCCTTTCGCGCTCTGTCGAGAAAACTGAAATCGACGACTTGAGCCGCGCTGATCGGTTGAGAAACGTTGGAAGTTTCACGGGTCAAGTCGAGAAAATACTGCACGGCGTCGGGACTGATCACGGCATCTTTTGCCAAGCCACGCTTGAGATAACCCAACATTTCGGAGGCGAGTTTGGTATCGCTCACGCGCCACTGCTTCATCATGATATCGCGCGCCTGATCGCGGTTCGCGTCGTCCATGATGAACATCAAACCGCGCAACGTAGCGCGGACCATTTTGTAAACTTCCTCCGGCTGTTGCTGAATGCGTGTGACCGATGTTCCGAAACCGTTCTGCGGAAAATTGACGATGTCGCCCAAGAAAATCAGCTCGTTATATCCTTTATTCAATGCGATGAGATTTTCCGGAACAGAGAGCAGCGAAGCATCCACGACCCCTTGTTCGAGCACTGCCAAGCGGCCGGCGCCCGACCCGCCCATCGGTAAAACCTGCACGTCTTTTCCCGGTTCGAGACCGAAGTGTCTTAAAGCTTGATAGGCGAGAATCGTCGCTGAGCCGCCGGGTGAGCTGCCGGCGACCTTTTTGCCCCTCAGATCGCGAGGTTCCTTGATCTCTTTGCGGCTCATGAATGATTGAAGCGGCTTGGCAATGGTGAAGATCAAGATTTTGGCCGGCTAATTTCTCGCGGCGGCGAGAGCCAGGCCGGTGAGCCCTGCGCTGTATTCGATCTCACCCTTGAAGAACGCATTATTGGCGGCGGCGAGGGACATCAGAATAATTTCGAGGTCGATGCCTTCTTCTTTGTAAAAGCCGCGATGGTAGGCCGCGTAGATCGGTAGAAAACCCACGCTGGTGGCGGCGATGCCCAGGCGGACTTTCTTGATGTTTGATTGAGCAAGGGCGTTTGATGGCGATAGTCCAGCTACACTCAACACCGCACAGAAATAAATTAGTGCTCGTCTGTACCGGACCCCTGGTGACATAAATGCACCTGTTATTCCCTCGCCCTTTGGGAGAGAGTCAGGGTGAGGGCCGTTTCGCGTGATGGCCGTACTGGTAGTGCTGGCGTAAGAGATCTTTCCCGTAATCGTTGCCGTTGGGCGTGCGCACGATGACGTGGATATGGTCTTTATATGGCTTGGTATGTTCGCGGAACGCGATGCCGCGCTGGTGATCGAATTCGATGATGATCACGGGGCTCTGGACACGGTAATAGAATGTGCTGTCGTCTTCCATGCCGCCCATCCAGCAGAAATAGGTGTCTTTCAGATGGCGCGTCACTTCCTCCAGTTTCAGTCGGGCATGCCCGCTACGCATACGACTAACATGGTATTCAACCAAACTGAGTAAGAGATCATGTTGCGTATTCGACAGCTCCTCATAGCGGATGCCCCCGTAGTTGAGCTCCACGTTATCGCGGAAAGCGGTGGTAAAATCCTCACCTGCGGTTTCAGGAGCAATGATCGTCTTGGCGCGCTGCGCCTGAGATAGCACGCGGATCAACGCCAGCCCGCGATCTTCATCGACCTTGAAGGCTCTCAGGCCGGCGTATTTGCCGATCGTTGCGTGTACTGGCTCCGCGCCCAAAAACGTCGGCGTCACGACGACCTGGTCGCCGAGCACGAAATTATTGATGATTAAATGATGCCCGTCCCATTGCCAGCCCCACGGCTCGGTCGCCGACGGTGCGCCCATGATGCTCAGCCAGTAAAGGTCTTCGCCGTATTCACTGAGCCTGGCGGTCATTTCCTGCACGGTTTCATTTAAGTGCATGATGTTCAGCGCTTCTTCGAAGCCTTCGTTGCTCAGGCTCTCGCGCAAGAGGGCAAAGGCGCAATCGCGCTGGACGTCATTCATCTCGAAGAGCGGCGTGCCGTGGCGCATGAGCGTCGGATGGATATTGCTCCACTTGCGCCACTGATCGGTGTCGACAGAAAAAAGCGTCTTGGCGCGCTGCTCCGCAGTCAATGACCCGAGGAAGCCTTCCGCCGTTTCTCGAATCGACTGCGTCGAAACGCCGGTCTTCTGGACGCTGAAGAGACCGGGAATGACGTTGCCGTCGCTGGTAATACCTTTGAAAGGCTCGGCTGCGGCGGCTAAGGACTTCTCCACGTAATTCGGCGAGCCGCCTTTGGTATGGAGCGGTCGATTGGGGCCGCGCTGAATGCACGTTTCGGATAGGCTGCGCGTGCGTGGGTCGCTGCTCATGGCCACCTCCAAAGCGATTTTACCGCTGCGGATTAAGAATTCTTCTTAGTGCGGTAGCGGAAGAGAAGTCAAGTATTGATTAGCAGGCAATGCCGATGGGCTCATACTCTTTCAGCGCGCCGGGTTCTGGGCAGTAGGGGAGACAGTCGCCGCAGCCGGTGCATTCGGTCTCGATCACTTCGTACATGTGATGGATGTCCTGCATCTTCGGGTGGACCGCGTGTTCCGGGCAGACCTCGCGGCACAGACCGCAGGCGATGCAGAGGCTTTCGACGATTTTGACTTTCATGGCGTGGTCTATTTTGAACCGCCCAACGCGCGGCTCGGTTCGGGCGCCCATGGGCGAAGGAGGAAATCGAAAACTTCTTCGATCGGTTTCTGGTCCGCCGGCGTGAGCGCGTAGGCGTCAATTTGATATTTGCCTTCCATGAAGTGCATCATCTCTTCGGCCGATTGGCTGTGCAGCTGGTGGCGCACGAGCGGGTCGTCGATGACGCTGAGGGTCGACGCGATGCCGAGGCAGGCAATCGATTCGGTGTAGTAATGCTGGCCGGCGCGCGCGAGCGGGTGAATATGTGGAAACATCGCAGTCATGCCGAAATAGGAAAGCCTGGGCTGCGTGTTGGCGCGCGGGTCGTCCATCAATTCTTCCTCGCGCTTGATGAAGCCGCCGCGCAGCAGCACATCGGCGTGGAGTTGGCCGTGCTTCACTTCGTCCCAGATTTGCCGCGCGCGCATGCGCTGAAGGTCGATGTATTTCGGCTGCTCGTCGATGGTGACCGAAAGGATCTGCGTCGACATTTGCTTGAGCGACATAAACGGTCCTTCGGCGGCATAGCCGGCGCGGGCGCGCACGGCTTTGTACTCATCGCTACCCGATTTGAGATCCTTCTCGGCGGAATCAATAGCCTGAGTAACAAGTTTGTCCCAATGCGGTAGGCAGCGCTCGGTCTGGCGAAGGCGGAAATCGACGCCCGGTCCAGTGAAGCCTGTGGGATAGACCCACTTCTCTAGGAAGCTTTCAAGAATTGGCTGCATGAAAAACTCCGTTCAAGACGTCCCAATCGTTCAAATAGTTCAAGTCGCTAAGATCTCTCACTTCGTTCGAGATGACCGGATGGCGGTGCGCCACGACAAAACAGCTTGTTTGTCATTTCGAGCGAAGCGAGAAATCCTTCTTTGATCCATGTTGCAAAGGTCACTGTCGTGGCCATCTTTGGTTCTCCGTCCAGACTTCCGGCGGTGGCGGGACGAGCGAGCGTCCGGTGTCGGTTTCGACGATCGACCCTTCCGCGGGGCAGTACATTAAACAAACGGTGCACTTCGGATAGATGCATCGCTCGTCGATTTCCAACAAATGCTGCGATGTTGGCGAGACGACCACCGCGTTGATGTTGATCTCACGGCACACGACATAGCACATGCGGCATTCCGTGCATTTGTCGTGGGCGATTTTCAGGCCGGCCATAATCTTTTCGTTCAAGGTTCAAAGGTTCAATCGTTCAAGGTGTCGCAGGCGTAAACTCTTGAACACTTGAACGATTACTCCGATTCAGTCGATATCGCCTGATACGCTTATTTCTCCTGCCTTCTCTTCTTGCATTCCTAAGACGAAGCGGGCGCTTTCTTCGAGATAGAACAAATAATCGCGCCGCGCTTCGGCGCACATTCGCCTTGCCAACTCCGCGTCGATTTCTTTGTGGATGAAACGCTCGACGTGAAACTTTCCCATGAGGACATGGCTGCGAGTTTCCGCGAGCTGGCTATGGAAAAGTGCGTGAATCGCTTCGTCGGGAAACGTCTTTGCAAATTTCTCCGTCCAGGCCAGCTCAATAACTTTCGGTCCGAGGTTCAGCGCGGCGATGCGGACATTCTGCGGATAATTGGCCAGCGCGCGCAAGCAAAAGATATAAGAGCCGGTGCGAGTCGCCGTGCCGAATTGAGCATAGGGATGCACGAACAACTGCTTTTGCGTGCGCACCCAGCGGCGCCGGAGGATCTCGTCACAAAACTGCATTTCATGTGTAGATTCGTCGTAAATCTGCTTACCGAAGAGGTAAGCGACGGAGGGCGGATACTCGTTCAGATTGATCCCCTGGGCCCAGCCACCATAGACGTAATACATCGTGCGCTTCAGCGTCCATAAACGGGCTAAGAGTCTAAAGCACTGGTCGGCGCTGAACTTTCCTGCGCGTGCCGCATCCAGCACCGTATCCATGGGTGTGACAGCGGCGTCGTGTTCGCTCTGCTTGATCAACTCCTGGGCGAGGAAACCGCCAAGGTCCTTATTCGTCGTTAAGTTCACAATCAAACGCTTTGAGCCCTGCTCTCGCCATGATGTTTCCCCTCGCCCGCTTCAGCCTGAGACTGATCCGCCTATGGAGGACGCGGGAGGGTCAGGGTGACGGTGCATTCGCTACACGTTGCCCTCACCTCGGTCCTCTCCCAGAGGAAGCAGAAGGAGAGGTAGTAGGAATAGCTGCGCTCTAGATTCGCGTGTTGCCGATTCGTAAAATAGTTTCTTAGCTCGCCGCCAGCAACCGCTCGTGCCCCTTCTTTGAAATCGGCGCTAAATCCGATGCGATACAGCTCCAGCTTTCGCCACCGTCTTCGCTGCAAAAAACTTCACCACCTGTTGTGCCGCCGAAGATCGAACATTTGCCACTTGATTCCTCGAGGCACAAAGCGCCAAATTCATGCTTCAAGCTTTCGGGGAGTCCACCGCCGAGCCGCTGCCAATTTTTTCCGCCGTTGTAACTCCGATAAATCTTTCCCTCAGCGCGCGCCGCCGCACCCGCCTTTCGCCAGGTTGTGGGGTTGTGCTCGGCGGTCGCGACGAACATGAGATCGGGATTTTTCGGATTCCAGGTGAAGCCGTCGGGATAAACATCCGCCGCCCAGTCCGGACTCATCCAACGTTCCCAACTGCCGCCGCCGGTGTAGGTGACGTATAGGCCGGCGCCGCCGGTGACATAGATTCTCTTCGGGTCGCGCGGGTCGATCAAACAGCGGTGCACGTCATAGAAATGCTCGATGGGGCGATTTTTGTCGGCGAGCAAGCCGACCGTATTCAATTCAGTCCAGCTCTTTCCATCATCCGTGCTTTTCAGAAATGCGCCTTGTTCAATGCACGCGTAGATGGTTTTCGAATCCACCGGATCGAAGGTGATGAATTTCGTATGAGCGACATGCGGCGGCGCGGGGAATGACCATTGCGAGACGGTCGGCACGGAACGGAGTGTCGGGATTTCATTCCAGTGAAGACCGAGGTCTTCGCTGACGAATAAATGAGCCGGCTGTGTCCCGGCATAAACGCGAACTTTGCCGTCTACGACGTTGGAAGCGAGACTGTAGACGTCGCGGATCGGAATGCCTTTGTCGCGCCGCTCCCAAGTCTTCCCGCCGTCTGCGCTCGCGTGGACCGAACCGAAAAATGCGCCGGCGAACATCGTCCCGGTTGTGCGCTCAAAGATGATCGCGCTGATATACTGACCGCGCAGGGCGCGCTGAGCTTCGCGCCATTTCCCATTGTTTTCACGTTCGAACTGAACCAATCCGTCTTGGGTGCTGACCCAGAGTTGCCTCGATCCTTCGTTTGATGAGTAGACATTCGTGCCGCCATGAGAAAGTCCGATCGCCATAATTCACCTCCGTGAGCGGGAATTAAGTCCTAATTTGAGTCGCCGAAATCTAAATTACCGTACTACTGTGGCGTGATTTCGGCAAGGCGGAAACGCTATTGGCATTGCTTCAGATTTGCAAAAACATGCAGGGACATCCCCCTGCGGTCCGAGCGAGCAGACACAGGGGTCTGCCCCTATATGACGCGCCGTTGAATTAAGCACTACCCGATTACTACCTCAGCTTTCCTTCGGCTTTAAGTTCCTGCTGCGCCTGTTTCAAAATTCGGTCATTGATAACGCGATCGAGAGTAAATTTTTTGTCGACGACGCCGGCGCGGATGTCTTCGTCGAGCATGATCTGAATGCCGTCTTGAGCGACCGAGAGGTCGGCGGCATAGCCAGGGCTGAAGAGATCATAGGAGCGGTTAACGACGTCGAGATCGCCTTGAAGGCCCGCTCCAAAGCCGGTCTTGATGGCTTCTTGTTTGTTGTGCTTGGCGAACTGCATTCCCATGATCACCGCCTTGAGAAATCTTTTCGTGGTCTCCGGGTATTTTTGCAGCACTTCGCCGCGGGTGACGAAGACGCTTTGCGGGATTCTCAACGCTTCGTTCAAATTCACGATCATCGGAAAACCTTTGTCGAGCAATCTCACGGTATCTTCGGCGGAAAATGGCGCCGCCGAGATGACACCTCTCTCAAGGGCGATGGCGCGCAAGGCGGTTCCACCGATGGCTCGCAGCGTAACATCTCGATCAGGGTCGAGACTGTGCCGCTTGAGGTAGATGCGGATGGCGAAATCGGAGAAAGCGCCCGCACCGGTAACACCGACGATCTTACCGCGCAGGTCTTCGACGCTCTTGGCTTCTTTGCTGCCGAGAAGTGTGTAGTTGGTGTAGTTAGACAGCGAGGCGATGATCTGCAGATCGAGGCCGCGGGCGTTGCTGCGGATCGCCGCCTGGGCGCCGCCGATGCTGGCGAAGTCGACGTTTCCCGAGATCAATGCGGTGATGGCTATCGGTCCGCCGCGGACAAAGATCGGTTCGAGGGTTAGTCCCTGGTCTTTGAAGAAGCCTTTGGCGATAGCGACGCGAAAAGGCAGTTGGTTGTTCCAAGAGAGGCTAACAAAGACGATGCGGAGATTTTTCTTTTCTTGGGCGTGGGCGGCAAAAGAGTGAAAGAATAGAACCGATAGGACGAATAGGACGAACACTTTGCCGCCAAAGATAGTCTGTAACATGCCAGGCCGTCGTTTAGGGTTCGATTTTTATGATCGAGGCGCCGATCCCGTCGAGCGAAGTCTTGCCGTCCGCCGCCAAGTTATCGCGCCGCGGAGTATCGAAGTTGCTAACGTAGGCCGTGGCGCCGACAAAGACCACTGATGTGGGAAATTCGAGCGGTCCTTTGCTGTCATTTTTTTGGACGTCGAAGACTCGACCATCCGGCTGCACGAGAACTACGGCGTTACGTTCGTTCGCCGCCACCCAAAGATTTCCTTGAGGATCGAACGCCGGGCCGTCCGCGCCTTCGAGTAACACGCTTTGAGTCAATAGCGCTGGTTGTCCCGCTTTGCCGTCAGCACTGATAGCGATTTTCCAGATAGCGCCGCGCGCGGTGTCGGCGACGTAAAGAGTGGTTCCTTGTTTGTCGAAAACAATGCCATTGGCGGTGAGCGCTTGCTCGGTTTTGCCGTCGGGAAGGACCCGCGTGTGCAGTGGGATTTGCGTGAGAACCTGGGCTCTGCCGCCTTCCGGTCCGGTGCGGTAGATTCTGCCGTTTCTACCGCCGCTGACGTAAAGACTGCCGTTTTTATCGAAGGCGATGCCGTTGGCGCCGTCGGTTTCGGTCGCGAAGGTTTGCGCGACCCCGGGTTCATCAGGGTCGAGATTGCGGCCGCGGATGCGCAGCACTTCATTGAACCCACCGGCGGTAAGATAGAGATCGCCGGCTGCGTCAAAGACGATGCCGGATACGTTGGCGCGAACTTTCTTGCCGCCGACATCGCGTTCTTGGACGCGGCCCACGACGATCAGTTTCGGATTTTTGGGGTCGATACGCCAGACGTTGCCGGAGATCCGATCGCAGGCGTAGAGCCGGTCTTTGTGGTCGACGGCAATACTCTCGACAACGACTGTCTGATCCGCGCTCTTTGGATCGAAATCGATCAGCACGGAAACTTTTGCAGCTTGCGACTCGAGTGCCGGGATCAACGCGCTGAGGAACGCGATCGTTACGATAAAGCGTCGCATCATGACAATGTATCCTTTCTCTTTCGCGAGGGTTTAACGCCGTTACCGCTTGGTTTCGAGCTCTTCTTTTACTTCGCGCATCAGCTTGAGGCTCATCACTTTTTCCGGCGACACGTCTTCCTTGATTTTGAGAGGCGCTTTGACGTCGAACTCCATTAGGTTCTTGATCCCCTGGACGGAAGGCAGCCCTGGGACGCCGTCCGGAATCGCCTTGGCGAAGCGGCGGATGCCCTCGATCACCATCGGTCGGGTGACATTTCCCATTGGGATTTTCTTCATCGCGATATCGGCCGCTTCTTCCGGCCGCTCGCGGATGAACATCAAAGCCCGGGCCATCGCTCTGAGCCATCGCTTGATATCGTGCGGGCGTTCGGCGATCGTCTTGTCCGGCGCCACGAATCCTTGGAAGGGATACGGAAACAGATCGCCGACAAACGCCAGGGTACGCAAGCCTTCTCTTTCGCCGAGCAGAGATTCATCGGCATTGACCACCGCCGCGCTGAACGCTCCGGTCTTGAGCGATAGGATTGTGTTTGTCGTGTTGCGGGAGGGCATCGCTACGCGGGTAATGTCGCGACCCGAAACTCCTTCACGCTCGACCAGCATGGTGATCAACGTATCCTGGGTATCGCCGACGGTCCCGACGGCGATACGTTTTCCCTTGAGATCGGAAATCTTTTGAATGTCCGCGGCCGCCAATAAATACCAAGTGACCTTTTCGGTCTGAAACATGACGGCTTTGATCGGAGCGCCACGCAACGCTGCGCGCATGCCGCTGCCACCGGCGCCGCTATAATCGACATCGCCGCTCACGATCGCCGCGATTGCCGTGGCGCCGGGAATCACGATGGTTTCGTTTTCAAACCCCTGGTCACGAAAATAGCCTTTCACTTCGGCGACCGGCAGGCTGAGGTAGTTCAGCGTCGCGCGGGGAATGGCGGTTCTGACCCGTTCGGCCGAAGCTTTTATCGGCAATAGGACAGATAAGACCAAGAAGACAAATATTTTCATTGGCGTGTCCCCACGATATTCACCGCTGCGCAGGCTCCAACCGATACAGTTCATTTTAGAGAACCTTTTGGGACGTCCGACAGTCGATTAGCATATAGAGGTAAGCGCTGTTGTCGTCAAGGACAACGCCTCGGCGGAATTGCATAATCCGTTCTATTATAGTTGATTGCGGATACACTAACCGCCAGTTGAAGGGGAGGCGACTTATGTCACTGGGCCGGGTCTTGGTCGAAGAGTTTCAACCAGAAGTGTTGAAATGGTTGCGCGAGCGCGTCGAGCTGGTCGTGATCAATCCCTGGGTCGAGCCGGAGCGCTGGGAGTTGGAAGCAGCCAGGGTGGACGCGGTCATCAGCAGGAAGGGGAAAATTACCCGTGACCAGATGGAACGAAGCGGCGGCCGCCTTAAGATTATCGCGCGCACGGGAGTTGGCGTCGATCCATCGCGAGTCGATCTCGAGGCCGCCAAAGAATTCAGGATCTGGGTGACCAATCAGCCCGGCAGCAATTCCGTTTCAGTGGCAGAGTTGGTCTGCGGGCAGCTGATTGCATTGGTGCGCCACACCCATGAGGCTCATCGCGCGGTGAAAGAAAATCGCTGGAGCGATTATCTAAAATTCATCGGCACGGAGCTCGCCGGCAAGACCATCGGCATCGTTGGCATGGGGAATATCGGCGCGCGCGTGGCGCTTCGCGTGCGGGCATTCGAGATGGATTTTCTCGTCTACGATCCGTACATTCCCGAGTCCCACGTCACGGCGCTCGGTGGCAAATGGGTCGCACTAGAGGAGCTGCTCGCCGAATCCGACTTCGTAACGATTCACTGTCCGCTCAATCGCGAAACCAAGGGAATGATCGGCGCCAGCGGATTAGCGCTGATGAAACCGTCCGCGTTTTTGATTAATGCCGCACGCGGCGGCATTGTCGATGAGGACGCATTATGCGCGGTCTTGCGCGAACGAAAGATCGCCGGCGCCGTCTTGGATGTCATTGCCAATGAGCCGCCGTCAAGAGATCATCCACTGATCCGGCTTGACAACGTGCTCTGGACGCCGCACATCGGCGCCATGACATTGGAAGCCTCGAAGCGCGGCGAGTGGGGCGCGGCGGAGGAAGTGATTCGGGTTCTCGAAAAGAAACGGCCCAAAAATCCGGTGGTCGACGCCGGCGAGGCACGCTTACTCATGCCGGCGTGATGCTTCACGGCAGTTCAAGGTTCAATGTTCAATGTTTAATTTGCTTCTGACTTTGAACCTTGAACTTTGAACGGTCATCTCCGGTGTCCGTTTATGGGCGCTTGAATGACTTCAACCGCACCGTTGTTGCACAACTTAATCACGTTGACCGTGCCCGTGTATTCCGGCGAACCGGAATAATAGGCTGCGACCTCGCCATCGCCGACTCGCGTCGATTGGTTCCAGTGGCCGAGCGCGACGTAATCCGCCTGGGTGGCGTTCAACTCCTCGCGATGGATCAGCCAGGAGCCGATCAATCGGTTCGGATCGCGGGCTTCGTCGACGTAGTGGCCGTGCGCCGCGGCGAGCTGCCAGCGAGTGGTGCGTGGCCTCGGGTTGGCCAGCGGTGACATATCGGTATAGTCAAAGTGGGCGTGACCCCAAATTTCCATCTCGAATTCGGCAAACAACACCGCTTGTTCGACGTTCAAACCAAGTATGCTGACATTGGGGATCACGCCGAGCCCGGCTCGACGATAGACTGAGTCGGGAGTAAGCGGGTCGTGATTGCCTGGCAATATGACCACTGGTTTTCGATAATCGCGCAGCATTTGCGCCGCCCGCTCGAGGAGCTCGATGGGCTGGCGATGATTGTCAAAGGAGTCGCCGGCAAGCACGACCACATCGGCATTGACTTCTAAGGCTGCGGTCAAAACCTTGGGAAGCACGTCCAGGCGGTCTTTGTCGCTGAAACTGTCATCGGTGCCTAAATGAAGATCGGAGCTATGAACGATCACCACTTGCGAGCGTGAATCCATACATTGAAGTCCTTGACGTTTAGTCCATCAACGTTAACAAAGTTCCAGGTATAATAAAAGCCGAGCGAAAAACAGAAACGGGCCGCAGAGCGGCCCGTTTCGAAGAGTTACAGGAGGGATTTGTTTGCGTTTAGCTACTTGGTCTTGGCGTCGGTTTTTTTCTCGTCACCTTTGCCTTTGGTCTCGCTCATGGCTTTAGCCTTGGGAGCTTCCTTGCCCTCGATGCTCGTGGCGGTCATCTTGTATTTGATCATCACCTTGTCGCCCTTTTTGATATCACCGGTAGTCTTGGTGCCCTTATCGCGAGCGATTTCCCAGTTCTCAGTGCCCTTCTTGACGATTATCACATCGTCCTTCACGTCGACCACGGGGCCGGTGACCTGATAATCCTTGGCTGCGACTAACGATGCCGCGGTTAAAAAAAGCGCCGCAATTAACAATGCGAGATAAGGTTTCATATAACGACCTCCTTGCTTTGGTTAATGGTTGCGTTGACCGGTTTTTCGACTGAACCGCCCTCCATTCGGTTCGACCGAAACTGATTATTTAGACGTTGCAACGGCTTGTCAATTCGACGATTGACAAGATTCAAGGCAGGGGGACCTGGCGGTCAGATGGCAATGGATAAAATTGAGTGCTGTGAAGTGAGTAATGTCAGAGATTAGGACTGGAATTATACGAGCAAGGTGGGGAGGGCCACCCTTGCTCGAAGATAACTTACTTGGTCGACTTTTTCTCGTCGCCCATCGCCCCGGCCTTCTTATCACCGGCCTTTTCATCGCCCATCGCGCCGCCCTTTTTATCTTCGCTTTTGCCTTTTTTGTCTGCGCTCTTGGCCTTTTCGCCTTTGGTCTTTTCGCCCTTGGATTCCGCCTTAGCATCCGTCTTGGCATCGGCTTTCTTCTCTTCCTTCATCGCATCTGCCGCGTAGGCCGCCGAAGCCAAGAACATGGAAGCAATCAAAACAGCCAGAAAACGTTTCATTAGATCCCCCTTGTCGAATTGTGTTAATTAATTTGAAACGAATAGACGATCAAATCGCCCTCCACTCGATCCGGCCGATCTATTTCGTTCTGGTGACTTGGACGCGTGAACCGGACGTTTCATTCACGCTAGTGGTGGGTTATATGTGAGTCGTTTGATTTTCTCAAGTCTAAAGTCGTAGAAGGACGAGTTAAGTCAGCGAAAAATAAGGGGGGTACAGGGATGCCCGAAGCGCTGCCGATCGCCAAAGGAAACGGGGTTTGCTGTTTGTTGCCGCGCATGGCCAACCGTCACGGTTTGATCGCCGGGGCTACCGGCACCGGGAAGACCGTGACTCTGCGGGTCATCGCCGAAAAACTTAGCGCTATCGGCGTGCCGGTATTCATGGCCGATGTGAAAGGCGATCTGTCGGGCATTGCTCGGCCTGGTCAGGAAAATCCTAAAATCATGGAGCGGGTGAGGCAATCGGCCGTCGACGGATTCCAATTCGCCGCTTTCCCAGCAACCTTCTGGGATCTTTACGGTGAGCAGGGGCATCCGGTTCGCACTACCATTTCTGACATGGGCCCGCTGCTGATGTCGCGCTTACTCAATCTCAATGAAACCCAAAGTGGCGTACTGACATTGGTGTTTAAGGTCGCCGACGACAACGGCATGCTGCTACTCGATCTTAAGGATCTGCGCGCCATGCTGCAGCACGTGGGCGACAACGCCGCCCAGTTCAAAACCCAATACGGCAACGTCTCGGCGGCAAGCATCGGCGCGATCCAGCGCGGCTTACTGGCATTGGAAGAGCAGGGCGGCGACAAGTTCTTCGGCGAGCCGGCCCTGGATCTTGAAGACATGATGCAGACCGACAGTACTGGGCGCGGCGTGATCAATATTCTGGTTGCCGATAAGCTGATCAATGCGCCCAAGCTTTACGCCACGTTTCTCCTCTGGCTCATATCCGAATTGTTCGAGCGTTTGCCGGAAGTGGGCGATCCGGAGAAGCCGAAGCTCGTGTTCTTCTTCGAGGAGGCGCATCTGCTATTCAATGATGCTCCGGAGGTTTTGCTGCAAAAAATCGAGCAGATTGTTCGCCTGATTGGTTCCAAGGGCGTAGGCGTGTATTTTGTCACGCAAAATCCTTTGGATGTCCCCGATGTGGTAAGGGAGCAGCTGGGCAACCGCGTGCAACACTCGCTGCGCGCATTCACACCGCGCGACCGGAAGGCGGTGAAGGCCGCTGCACAGATGTTCCGGAAGAATAAGAAGATCGATGTTGAAACGGTGCTTAACCAGCTGTCTATCGGCGAAGCTTTGGTTTCGTTTCTCGATGATAAAGGCGAGCCGACAATCGTCAACCGGGCTTATATCTACCCGCCACAGAGTCAACTCCCGCCGCTGATGCCGCAAGAACGTGAGAGCATCGTCGAGCATTCAGCGCTCTACGGTCAGTACGAGAAAATCATCGACCGCGAATCGGC
>VBKY01000459.1 GCA_005879255.1 Deltaproteobacteria bacterium | reverse complement strand
GTCTCGCGCTCGTATAGAGCAACGTTATCAAGATCTGATAGGGCCATTATTTATGCTGTGTGCTTGTCTCGGGACTGAGAATACGTGCTAGTGGAATGGATGTAACGAGGGCGCAGATGAGAACCGCAACTCGAGCAAACAAAGTGGTCAAAATGTTTGAGAACAAACCCATGGGTAAGTCACTTAGCGTAACCAACGCCTCGACAGTCTCTGTTCCCTTATTCACGTGGGGCCACCAATCGGACATGTTCAAGGCCCGAGACGTGGGCGAAAACAGGCGGAAGAAGAAGCGCTTCCTGGGATTGGCGATAATAACTATTTGGGCGATAGATTTACCGTCTTCTGCGCGACAACGAGATAGGCTTTATATCGAGATTCATGTCGGCAGCAACCCTCTCGGACAGAAAAATCGCCTCGAGAGTCCCTCGTGAAGGGTACTTTGTGCCGGATTCTCGCATCTCGTCAGATGACCTGAAACAGAATTGCTCATTTTGAAAAAGTTTTCTCACTGCTCCGGCAATCATCACTCTGTTCGGTTTTTAAAGGCCGTCTGGCAACTTTCCGGTAAATCCCAACTCCCGAGCCTTTCCTGCAGCTTCCCGGGCTTTCGTCATGTTACCCTTCTTGGCGTAAGCATGCGCGAGTCCAGCATAACCTGCCGGCAGTTGAGGTTCTATTTCTATTGATTGGTTCAACTTCTCGATTCCAGCATCGACATTATTGATTGAAACCAAGAAAAGCCCATATTGTGCCCGAGTCAGCGCATATTGCGGGTATAGACCAACAGCTCTCTCAAAGTAACTCGTAGCTAAGGCTGTATTCTTCGTCATTTGAGCTACCATGCTCAACTGCTGCAAAGATACTGGGTGGTTAGGAAATCGGTTTAATGTGTATTGGATGTCACCAAGAGCACTATCCAATCGCGCCTGAATCATTGACCTGGAAACCGTAGCGACGTGCGCGCTTTCCACAATAGACAAATAAGAACCGTAGGCCTTATCCGCAGTGAAGTAATCCTGGAACGGCCCTGTGTATCCCTGAGGATTGGCCGGCACTTGGGCATGCGCTGATGGGAGCCAAAATAAAGCAGTGATAAGCGCGATTATTAGTGTCGATCTGTGCATGATGACTCCTGCAATTTATCCGCGAGTGCTCTTAACGGCAAGAACCATAGTGCCAGGCGTGGCTACATGTCCTAGCCACCTGACAGGAGGAATTGCCCGCATAAAACGAACCAATGCTCTGATCCAAGGACCTTTGCTGGGTAGGTCGATGACGTCGAAGCGGTCCAGGGATCGGAGTCCGCGTTTGGCAAGGTCAGCACTCAACCCATAGAAACTAAACCAGTTGACCGCCGGGTACTTGGCGTAATTCACGAGGTCGGGCCGCGTGGTCACAGCGAGTTCTTGAGAGATTTTGGGTACCAGCTATAAAGCGGCAGATTGAACTCGTCCTGTATAGGACAAAGCTTATTGCTTGTACTCAGAAATAAGATCCCGCCTGGCCGAAGGACCCGGGCGCTTTCCGCCAGGCACGGCTCCCATTCTGTCACGTGTTCGATCAGTTCGAGAAGAAGACAAACATCCATCGACTGGTCCGGCCATGGTAGACAGGTCGCCGAGCCAAGTTTAAAGTCGATTGCATATCCTGCTTCACTGCAACGCTGCCGCGCCAACTCGAGCAAGGGTTGATTGATATCAAGGGCATGCACGTGGTGCCCCATTTCTGCCCAAAGCAGGCTTTGCGTGCCCGCCCCGCAGCCGATGTCAGCGACGTCGAGCTCCTGTTTAGCTAGGCCATAGGAATCGGCCACTGTTAGTACGCGATCACGAATCGACCTGATCCGCTGAAGTGTTGCCGCACTGCGGCTGGCCTCGGCATAGTACTGAGTAAATTGCTCGTGGCTGTCGTGCTGCGATTTCATATCTACGTTTGCACTATCCATGGGTTCTCATTCAGTCAGCACCCTGGTACAGAACAAATCTGTGCTGTCTTTCCAAGGTAGTCTCTTACCTTGCTATGATTTAAGGGCTTTCCTCGAAGATTCTGGTCGCGATTCGGGGAGCGGGCGGTCCGCAGCGCCGTTCAGAACGGACTCAAACACACCGGTCACTTTCTCGGCCGCCGCCTGCCAACTATAGTTTTTCGCGCTTGACATGATCTGTTTCGAATCCCAGGTTTTGGTGAGGGCTTGATGAAGTTTGTCGGCCATACACTGCTCCCGCCTTTCCACGAGAAATCCGAGCGCATCCGAAGTTACAATCTCCGGAACGCCACCGACCGCGGTTGCGACAACGGGAGTGCCGCAGGCCAACGCTTCGAGCAAGACATTCGGATAGCCTTCGCGATCACTCGCTAGACAAAAAACGTCGGCCGCGCTGTACCACTGGTACAGTTCCGAATGGGGCACTGCGGCCACCAAACGCGCATGCGATTGCAGACTCAGCTCAGCGATCATGCGCGAAAGGTCCTTGCGCAAAGGTCCGTCACCAATTACCACTAAATACGGTTTTCTAGTCGCCGACGTCTCCAGAAGAATCTTGAAGGCCCGAATCAATAGGTCAAATCCTTTCACGGGATTCAAGCTGCCGACAGACAGCACGATAGCGCGATCCCCAGGCAAACCGAGCGTTTGGCGAGCTTCTGCTTTGCCGATCTTTTTGAACTTTTGTTGATCCACACCATTGGGGATCAGACTGATCTTTTCCTGCGGAACTCCCATGGCAGCGATGGCCTTGCCCAATGCGCCGGAGACTGCGATCAAATGGTGGGCTTTGCACAGCGTGTAATTAATCAGCCAACGGATGAGCGGGAAACTTGCGAACGCGTTGATGTCGCTCCCTCTGGCCGAGACAATCACTGGTTTCCGCAAAAGACGACCCAATAGAACTGCGGCAAACCCGTCCGGATAGACGTAATGAGCATCGATGAGATCGAAAGAAAAACTCCGGCGGACTCGCCTTACGGCGCGCAGAACGGACAGGCACATGAGTGCCCCATGCAATGTCATGCCGATCTTGGGAATTAATAAGTAACGGGGATGGTAAACTCGTATGCCGTCGATCGTTTCCTCTTTTGCGACCCGAGCGTAACCGGAACGCCAACCTATGTCGAAAGGATAGTAAGGAACAGGAGCGACGACTCTCAACTCGCATTCGTTACGCCGCGCAAGCGCCGTCATCCGCTCTTTGATGAAGATGCCGTGATTTGGCCAAACATTGTTCGGGTAGAGCGCGGTAAAGACTAAAACCTTCATGCTGGATTCATATAACGTCTCGGCCGACGGCCGCCCTCCATCACAGGGCCGGCAGGAACCTCCTCTGCCACAGGCGAAACATCAGTAGGGTCCAAAGCTCCGTCGAGCGATCGCGAAAGCCCCGTTGATGCTCTCCCCAGATCTTTTCGACGATTCGCGGCTCGGTGAAATCCTCGGCGTGGCGACCTAGAATAACCTCATGAGCCATTTCCTTCAACTCGTGCCTGAACCACCGGGCAAGCGGCACCGCGAAACCCATTTTCGGCCGCGTTAACGTCGATTGCGGAAGCAAGGGCTCGAGGGTCTTCTTGAAAATATACTTACCGACTCTGCCCCGAAGCTTTAAAGATGACGGGATTCGCGCCGCCAGCTCCATGAACTTGTGATCGAGGATTGGCGCGCGCACTTCGAGAGAGTTAGCCATGCTAGCTCGGTCGACCTTGGTCAGGATGTCGTCAGTGAGATAGGTTTTGATATCGACGTACTGTATGCGCGAAAGCGTATCCTCGGTGTCCGCCTTATCGTAATAGTGGCGCAAAACATCGAGGGAATCGTAGCTGGCGAGATGACTCATGACGTCCGGGTGGAGCAACTCCCGCTTCAACGAAGATTGAACCGCAGAAACCGACCGGAAATAGGCTTCTATAGGAGCGCGCGCCAGGTTCTCGAACGTCGCCTTGCCTCTAAAAATTCTTGGCGCCCAGTCGGCTTTGGGATAGAGAGAAGCCAAGGTGCCGAAGACCGGCCGCCGAACTTCGGAGGGCAGCCAACTCCGGAGCCAATTTTCCCGCTGATCGAAATAGTACCGGCGATAACCGGCGAAATTCTCATCGCCGCCGTCGCCAGAAAGAGCAACGGTCACGTGCTCGCGCGCCGTCTTCGACACGTAATAGGTGGGGACTGCGGAGGAATCCGCAAACGGCTCGTCGTAATGCCAAGCGAGCTTCTCGACGATACCCACGGCGTCGGGGCGAACAATTTGTTCGTGATGCTCGGTGTCGAAATAGCGCGCGACCTCCCTCGCATAGGGAAGCTCGTTGAAGGCTTCATCCTCGAATCCAATGGACGAGGTGAGGAGGCGACCATTTTTCGCTTCCGCCATCATCGCGACGACGGATGACGAATCGACACCGCCCGATAAAAATGCCCCCAAGGGAACGTCGCTCATCAAACGAATCCGTACCGCTTCCCGGTAGCTGGCGAGGAGTCGCTCGATCCATTGCTGTTCACTCAACTCTTCGTTGTCTCGGAACGAAAGGTCCCAGTACTCGACCTCTTTTAGACCCCGCTCGGAAACCGTCAAATAGTGCCCAGGACGGAGTTTGCGAATTTTCGTATAGATACTTTTAGGTGCCGGCACATAGAGAAGCGAGAAATAGTCGGAAACCGCCTCGAGGTCGATGTCGCGGCAAATACCGGGGACCTTTAAAATGGCCTTGATCTCGGAGGCAAAAACGATTCGAGAACCGTCGTAGTAATAAAAGAGCGGTTTCTTGCCGACCCGGTCGCGGCCTAGAACCAGTTTCCGTTTTCGTTCGTCCCATAGCGCGATCGCAAACATGCCTCTAAGCAGACGAAAACATTCCTCCCCTTCCTCTTCATACAGGTGGATAATAGCTTCAGTATCTGAACGCGTTTTGAAAACGTGCCCCTTCTTTTCGAGCAAAGCCCGCAACTCAGGATAGTTATAGATCTCGCCATTGAAGACCACCCAAACCGTATCGTCCTCGTTCGACATCGGCTGATGACCCGCAGAAAGGTCGATGATCGATAGTCTGCGATGGCCGAGCCCGACGCCGTTGGCAATGTAGAAACCTTCGTCATCGGGACCACGATGGATCAGGGTGTCCGTCATCTCCTTAAGAAGGATGTCGGAGACCGGCTGCCGCGTGTTAACGTTAAAAATTCCTGCGATGCCACACATACAAATCGTTCATGTACCCATGCGGAAAGCTTGCGGTTTAGATGAGCCTGAGGAAGTTTTGAACAAAATTTTCTTTGCTGAACAGGCGCGACCTTTGTCGCGCGGCCTCGGCCATCCTGGTGCGCAACGGCTCATCGTCCACGAGCCTCAGGGTGTACTTTTTCAGTTCGTCCAGGGTGGTCCAGACAAATCCGCTGACCCCGTGCTCGACGACCTCCGGCTGTCCGCCTCGGTCTACCACCACGGGAACACAGCCCGCCGCCATCGCTTCGACAGTCGTAATGCCAAAGTGTTCCTGCAATTCTGGATGAGTCTTTTCATCCTCACCATAACCGGCAGCGTGCCAGAAGATTTTGGCTTCGCCATAGAGTTCTTCGAGAACCCCACGGTTCAAATTAGTATCGACCCGAACAGCACAAGTCGAACTAGCTCGCCTTACCGTTTCGAGATAGGCCCGGTCCTCGTCTTTGGAGCTCAATCCACCAACGCAACGATATTTCCAGCCAGGCATATGGGCGCTGATCT
>VBKY01000051.1 GCA_005879255.1 Deltaproteobacteria bacterium | reverse complement strand
CTCGCACCGGAGATTCCGACCGTATTCTACTTCGGTTCAGACCCAGTACAGGCGGGATTCGTTAAATCCATCGCGCGACCTGAAACAAACTTTACCGGCCTGACAACTCACACGGGAGCTGAATTCGAAGGCAAGCGGCTAGAGATATTCCACGAGACAGTGCCGGGTCTTCGCCGAGTGACTGTGTTCTACAACGCCAGAGGCGAAAATCCCGCCCACGAAATGAACCTCGATGTGCTGCGCAAGATCGGTCCTAAGCTGGGAGTCAAGTTGGCAGAGAAACCAATCAAGGTAGCCGCCGATCTAGACGAATCACTTCGATCTCTCTCCAAAGAAACGACGGACGGTATCTTTGTCATTCCGGCAAGTATATTCAGGAATCGCTTCAATAAGATTGCACCTCTCGCGATAAACAAGAAACTCGCCGTCATGGCGACCGAAGCGTCGCACGTAACCGAAGACGGTGCTCTGCTGTTTTACGACTCTGACAGATATCGAATTGGCCATCGGTTAGCTTGGTACGTTGACCGAATTCTAAAAGGTATGAAGCCGCAGGAGCTGCCCGTTGAAGCGCCAGCTTATTTCCAAATGCTCATCAACTTAAAAACAGCCAAGCAGATCGGTCTGACGATTCCGCCCAACGTGCTGGCGCGGGCGGACAAGGTGATCAAGTGAGCAAAGAAAGCGAAGCGGCGATGCTAGGATTGAATTGAATTCTCCATCGATTCAGTGCTGAAAAGTGTTCCGCTTAAGAGGCCGCTGCTCTATAAAGGGGAAGAAGATGTCCAGTGCCTTACGCTTTTCAGAAAAATTGGACTGACCGACCAGAGGTGTTCCATGGCCGGGATTCTCGGAAGCGCACTCTATTTTTTGTACGTCTCCCCCCACAGGAAGCTGGGGTCACGGAACTTTTTTGATTGAGCAGAACGCGTCAGGTCCTGGGTTTTTTAGAGAGCTAATTTTCTCTTCGTTCTAGCTCCTGCCAAAATCAGCAAAATCCGAAATCGGAATATCGAAATCCGAAACAAACCGAAACCCGCAAAACCGAGATTTAAATCCAAGACGGGCGGTTTAGAACTTTCTCCTTTTTGAACATTTGGATTTGTTTCGAATTTCGGATTTCGAATTTGGGATTTGAGCCTTCGCCTTTGCACGAGAAAAGTTTTCCCGGTCTCTTCTTCATCCCAGAATCTCAAATATCTTTGGCTCGTTTGTCAGGCGTTTAATGCGCTTTTGATTCCCACAGCAAGCTGCGGGTGTCGTTGATCGCTGAAAACTCGCTGGCGCCTTGACTGTAAAACTGTTTCCGAGTTATTGCAGCGCTATCGCGACTCACCGCAGAGGCGCGGAGTAACGAATTCTTGATTAAGAAATACTCCGAACTCTGCGTGCTCTGCGCCTCCGTGTTGAAACTATGTTTCTACTTTGGTTGTGGGGTAACCGCGTTGTATACGGATAACGTATGATGTAACGATTGACCCGTCAGAAGGAGGCACTCCGTGAATCGTTTCGAAATCGGCATTCAAATGTGGCCTTGGTATTCTGGGGCCGCCTCTAGCATCTCTAACCCCGAGCCCAGGTCCACTCCCCAAACGTGGACCCAGTTGGGTTCGGACACGAGCAACCTGGCGGGTTTACGTGGGTCTGAATTATAATGCTGATGGACGACGCCATGGGAACTGAGAGGGAGCAGGATAATTTCGTTCTCTTCCCAATCATGGCGGACCCCGTCTATGACGGTGCTGCCTTTTCCCTCGAGGACATAATGAAACCTGCCACCTTGATGAAGCTGTTTGCCGGAACGACTCCCACCCGGAATCTCTTGCACGTAAATCATCTGGGCGTGACATCCGACATCTTTTATGTGCGGATGGACGTACCAGCGGAACAAACCCATCGGATTGATCTCCAACGGTAACGATTTTCCCTGAACGACCATTCGAGCGTGCTTCATCTGCTCTCGTTGCTCGTCGCGGAGCCGCAACAGGGCGTCGAAGAGCGTGTTCCCCCGTGGAGAGTCATCTTTGTTTGTCGTACGCGCATGGTTTACCATCGGAGCCACTTTCCGATCCTGTAATTTGTTCTTATCTGCCCAATCCGGGTTGACCTCGAGCTGCTCGATCCAATTGGCAATAACGTGGCGCTTGTGCGGCGTATAACCCACCCTCATCCACAGGGCAGGAACACCGGGCTCGAGATTGAAGTGTTGATGGGCAACGCCTCCGGGCACCATGGGCAAAATGGCTAAATCGCCAGCCTCCCAATCGTGGCGCACACCGTTTAGCGTGCTATATCCCTTGCCGCCCAAGATGAAGATAAAAGTTCCGCCTTGATGCCGGTGCATGCCCGAGTGCTTATGAATCTCCTGTTGGAAGACAAGCCAGCCAGGGGCCGCAACATCCTCTGATCGATCTGTTAGAAAGAACTTGATTCGTCCTTGACGGTTAAGCTCCCACGGCAAGTCGTTGCCCTTGACGATTACTTTTCCTTCTGCCATCCGCTTGTTGCGGGCTTCTTTGGCACGAACCGCTTGGTCGTAATTTGTTCCCATCGGTTCGGGCTCTCGGCTTTCGATACGAGTCTTTCGGCGTTCGCTCATTCACGCTTCCTTGATAATACCCTGAGAGCGGGTTTCCTAGGCAAGCTAGCCTATCTCTTCCACACCTCATTGATAAGCTTTAAAGCGGGATCATCACTTGCATGTTTGGCAGCATCCATGTCGAAAAACTTGGTTTTCTCTCCGCGGCGAAAAGCCGGAGGAACCATGTCCTTGGAAATATCCATTCTAAGCGAGTCGATGCCCTCGCCATGTTTAGCAGCGATGTTTTGGGCCATCAGCTGGCCGTCGCGAGACAGGAACCAGTTAATAAAGAGTTTCGCTGCATTGGGATGAGGGGCCCTGTTCACCACGGCAATGTGGGCGGGCCCGCCGCTTATTCCCACTGCCTCTTTAAAGTGTCCTGGATTAAACCAATTGACAGGCAGACCTTGGGTCTTTGCGTCATCCAAATTTGACGCATCCGGGGCGGTCCGAAGCGCTATGGCAAATTTACCCGCGGCCAACCAATCGGTCATCTGGCGACGGTCGCGGCTGGCGGTAAGGTCCATTTCACTGAAGAGCCGCCTCAGGTAACGAGGTCCCAGCTCCGGATTATAATAAAAGTAGCTGAATAGACGTGAGCCGCGGGCGCGCGGGTCGTAAGCGACAATCTTTCCTTTCCATTTAGCGTCGAGAATATCCCAATATGATTTTATGCTATCGGGATTCACGAGTTTGGTATTGTAGGAAACGTCCACTCCTGGGTTTGAGGCATATTTTAAAAGATACTTTTCCTCTTTGTCGGCGAAATAGTGTCGCCCTTCAAACCATTTCGACTGATCCAAAACTTCGGGGAGAACCATATAGGGTTCGAGAGGATCGAGGGCTCCTGCGGCGGCCAACAAGGAACCGGACCCCGCTCCCAGATGCACAATGTCCGCCACGTAAACCCCGGCCCTTCGTTCGGCGATTAGACGTTCATGGGCTGCGCTTCCCCCATGGGTCAATAGTCGAGTGGCCTTTATCTCTGGAAACTTTTTCTCAAATTCTTGGAAATAGGGTTCCACGGAATTGCCGGAGTGGAAAACAAGCTTGCCATCTTTTTTTGCGGCCCGGATCGTCGACTCCCATTCTTTTTCCCAATCCTTGCTTTGCCTCACGGTTTGTGCGAGCGATTCGATGACGGGGAATGAACTCAAAATTGCCGCGAAGAACAGCGAGCTACCGCGCTTGAAGAACTTCTTCATAAACAGTCCTCCTTCACTCACCGGCAAATGGACTCCAATTTTTATGCCTTCGGGAACCGCGGAAATACGGCTGGTCTCAGCGGCGACGTTAACATGCGTAAAGACTGGCCAGCAACCGACAACCTGTTGGCTTTTCGTTCACCGCCAGTCCATGCTGGTTAAACATACCATTGACATGATCCTACTTACTTTAGTAATTCCCGGGAAAGTTTTATGAGAGCGGGGCGTCGTGGGGCGATGTGACAATTCATCAGGAGGCTGGCGCGTTGGTGGGGTTTGGTCCCATAAATGCGCTTGGATTTTTTCTTCGGAAATGTCGCGTTTAGCCAAGAAACCGCTACCCCAAAGATTGAAAGAAGGAAAGAGCGACCATGAATGCGAAGATCAGGCACTGTGCGATTTGGAGCGATGGGTGTGAGAGG
Source organism: Deltaproteobacteria bacterium (assembly GCA_005879255.1). The sequence goes on along the minus strand of VBKY01000051.1, from coordinate 10,177 downwards.
TCGGCTCGATTCTATGAGACGGTCTTTGGAATGCGATTTTTTACAGCTCAGGGGGTCGCCGAGCGTGATCCCACAAACCGGTCACGGGGTCAGCTTAGCGATGGAATCATAGGGCTGGCCTTGAACCCCAGGCCGCCGGGATACCGCTCGGGGCTGGACCACTTTGGACTTCAGCTGCAAGACCTGGATAGAGTCACAGCGAGAATAAAACAAGACTATCCCGATACCATATTTACCAAGGGTCTTGAGGGAGTCGCTTTTGCGGGTATGAGAATCACCGATCCGGTTGGTACTCACATCGATATTGCCCAAGAGAGGGGTGCCAACCTCAGAGGCGGCTATAGAAACGAGGGTTGGGAACAACCGCGGCACTTGCACCACGTTGCGATTCGAGCGAAGAAACCCGCTGTCCTGGCAGAGTTCTATCGAAACGTTTTTGAGCTCACGGAGGTCAAGGACCTTTCCGGCGAGGGAGAAATTTGTCTCACCGATGGAAAGTCGCACCTTCTTATTCGCCCGTGCGAGAACTATTCGTACCGGTCCATGACCGAGGGAATCGATCATATCGGCTTCAAGGTCGAAGACCTCGACGCCGTGAAAAATGATTTGGACGACCTCGGAAAATCATTCCCCGAGTCGGCGCCGCGGAAAATATTTGCTGGCAGAAACGGCGCAACGCTCCAGAGGGATATAGACTCTTGCAGCTTGGGACAGTACGCGATTGCCGATCCGGAAGGCGTCTTGATAGATCTTACGACGTGAAGAAATACCGGATTGTTTAAATCGAGCGGAAAATAACTGGGGAGAGAACTACTCTTGGATACCCCGTCACCATCCAATGCCGTCTACCAGGGCGTCAAGATCGGAGTCGGATGGGCCGGTTCGTACAGGATGACCCAGGTGTTCGCGCGCGCCGTTGAAGGCGCTGCTCCCGTTGCGATCATCGCTCCCGCCCTCAACCGTCCGGATTGGGTGTGCGGTGGCGAGCTGGACTTGGGTTGGGTGTTCCCGGCGGTTCGCGCGAGCTGGGCGCACGAAGGAAAGCGTTCCTGGGCCGGAAAGCCGCTGACTAATCTCCGTTCTGTAGCGCGGTTTCCCAGATTGGATCGACAATTGTTTGCTCTGGCGCCTTGGTGTCCGGTCAAGGACCTTGCACAGATCGGCCGGGAGAAGCGAGCGGTCCGATTGGGTGTCCGTGCGGATGAATTGTTCGAGCATGAGAAAGCGATCTTGCGGCAGTACGGCTCCTCACTGGCGGACATCGAAGCCTGGGGCGGTCGATGGTGGCACGTCGGTGTCGGCTTGGCGGCGCTCGATGAAGAGATCAGAAGCCGAGAGGTGGATATTGTCATGGGGCATGCCTCTCACGAAGGAGTCTGGCAAACCGTCGCTGCCAATGGATTTCGATTCATCGGGCTCGAGGAGCACGCGATAGCAGGCCTGGAGAACGAGGGTTATTCGCGCAACATCATTCCCGTAGGGTTCCTGCCGGCTATCCAAGAACCCCTGCTGACCATTGATCTATCCGATAATCTCCTGATCACCCGCGCAGAAGTAGACGACAGCATCATCTATACGATAGCGAAGAGCATTGACCGGAACAAAAAACGCATTGAGGAAGCCTCGGTCACGGTGAGTTATACTCACAGCCAATCACTGCCCATACCTTTTCTTACGTACTCGTCGACGATGACACAGCCGATCACAAAGCAATGGGAGACGAAAATTCCACTCCATCCTGGTGCCGCGCGCTATTATCGAGAGGCGGGCTACCTGACCTGAATTGGGCGATGAGGGTTCAGTAGGCACAGCGCTCGACCCCACTTGAAACGGAAGAAAGGACGAGACGATGGCGCAGCTGATCAAGGAGCCGTTCAGCGGCTACTACCATCGAGAGGTGCCGGAGCATGACAGGGAACTGACCGAAGTGGGGCCTGGAACACCCTGCGGTGAATACCTGCGCCGCTTCTGGCATCCGGTGGGGGTGACCTCGGAATTAAAAGACCTGCCGAAGCGCATCCGCGTCATGGGTGAGGACCTCGTATTATTTCGCGATGGCCGCGCAAAAATCGGACTTCTCGAGCTTCACTGCAGCCACCGCGGCACGTCGCTGGAATTTGGCCTGGTCGAGCGCTGCGGAATTCGGTGCTGCTATCACGGCTGGCTCTACGACGTGGACGGCCGCGTGCTGGAGACGCCGGGAGAGCCTCCCGAGAGCACGTTCAAGGAACGATTTTTTCATGGGGCCTACCCGACGATCGAGTACAAGGGCTTGATCTTCGTGTACATGGGACCGCCGGAGCATCGCCCCGAGTTTCCCATCTACGATTCATTCGAACTCCCGGGCTACCGCATGGTGCCCGGCGGAGAAACGGAACAGAAGTTCATCTATAACTGCAACTGGCTGCAGTTGGCGGAGAATAACGCGGACCAGGTGCACTTCGTATTTCTCCACGACCCGGAGGAGGCGCGCACAAAGTTGGATCGTTGCCGTCCGAGCGTGAGCGGGGGGCCTTTGGAGGATTACTTCAATGTTGGGCTCAAAGAATTTGAGGGTGATCTCACGGCGATTCGGGAGAACTTTCAGTCAAGGGTGCTCGAGTGGCAGGAAAGCCCGCTCGGCGTGATCGGTATCCACACGCGGCGGGTCGGTGATCTAGTTTGGGTACGCCTGGGTGACTACATCATGCCCAACGTCGACCAGTTTCCGCCGAGCCGCTTTCGGCCCACGGGAGAGCTCGATTTCGGGCCGCCGTACATGACCGCCTGGACGGTTCCGGTCGATGACACTCACACGGTCGCGTACCAGTTCCGCTATGCTCCGGAGAACTCAGAGCAGCGCTCTGTCGCGCGCCCGTTGAGAAGCTCGCAGTCGCTCAATCGAACCTATGAAGACCGCCAACGCCAGCCGGGGGACTACGAGGCGCAAGAGAGCCAGCGCCCCATCGCCGTCCATGCACTGGAACACTTGGGAGCCACGGATCGGGGGGTGACCCTGGTTCGGAAGCTGTTGCGGGAGGGAATTCGCGCGTTGCAAAGAGGTAAAGACCCAAAGCGAGCCCTCCCGTCCGTTGGCAATGCTATTTCGACTTATTGCAGAAACACGGTGCTTCGGATTCCCCCGGCGGAAACCCCCGAGGCTGACAGAGAGCTGCTCCGAAACACAGGCCGCAAAGTCGCGGCCGCTGCGCTCTCGGGGCAACCTGTCTCTACCGCGAAATAATTTCTAGGAGCTATACTCTCATCGGCGCCGTGGCCATGTTCCTCTCCCTGAACCCAGAGATTGTTCCAGCGAGAGCTTGGGATTCACTGCCGCGGCGGTTATCAATGTCAGCCGCCTGGCCGATGACGCGCGCGGAAAGCTCGAAATTCGGAACTCGAAACAAATTCAAATGACCAGAAAAAACACCAGAATATTCCAAACAACCCTGATTCGGATTCGTCGTTTGGAATTTCTTATACTTTTTGATTTATTTGGCTGCAGTTTGTTTCGGATTTCGTGCTTCGAATTTCGGATTTGTTTCGCCGGCCCCTTGCCGTGAGAAACGCAAGAAAGGAACTACAATGAGAGGTGCACCGTTGCCGCCGATCGGTCGGTCAAACACCGCCTTGGTGTTACACGACATGCAAAATGATTTCATTAAAGCGTCGCTCTCCAGACCCGAAATGCACGCGGTCGTCAAACGAACCAAAGCGCTCATCGATCTTGCGCGTTCCCTGCCGGTTCCAGTTATTTACACTCGGGTAGAAAGCGATCCAGCCATGACGTTCCCGCCCGAACGCGCTTCCTACCTGCGCCGGTCGGGACCTCCGATTTGCGTGAAAGGCAGCGCGGGCGCGGAAGTGATCGACGAACTGAAGCCAGCGGCAGGTGACCATATCATTACCAAGGTCAGGTCCAGCGCCTTTCACGAAACCAAATTGGAAACTCTTCTCAGGGTAAAAGGGATTTGGATTCTAGTGGTTGCCGGTGGTTCGACGAACTGGGGTGTGGAGTGGCTGGCGCGGGACGCCAAGTCGCGCGATATCGTTACGGTGGCGCTCAGGGACTGCACCTACTCGGCAACCCCCGAAGCTCAAGCCGCAAGCCTTGCTAACATCGACGACTTTTTGGGTTACGTAATGAACTCTGGCGAGGTCGTAGAAATGCTGAAGGCGTAATAACATCAGTACCGGATGGCAGGCCGGAGACCGATTTTGATCGCACCAGGCGGGAATTTTAGCCATTTCGCAGTAAATGATTCTCTCGGGCAAAGCCATGCAGCGCTACGAATACCTTAAGGCAATCGCGCAGGATACGGGGGATGCGCTGGTAGTCGTAACCGGTACAGCTCTTCGTGAGTGGCAAACATTGAGGCCTGGGGACGGCAACTTCAGAACCCGAACGTTAGGACTCGCCTCTTCAATCGGCCTGGGAATAGCATTGGGTCTTCCCCACCGGAAAGTCATTGTCATTGATGGAGATGGCGCTTTTCTTATGAACCTTTGCGGGCTGCCGACGATCGCGTGGCACAGTCCGAGTAACCTAATCCATATTCTTTTTGACAACGAATGCTACGAAGCGTCAGGCGGCACCGAGACTGCGACTTCTGCTGTTGCAGAGCCCGTCGCGCTGGCTAAAGGCGCCGGCTATAAGAATGCACTTTGGGTGAAAAGCCCGAACGATCTCCGTAGGGAGTTTCTTAGGGCTTGGAAGAGAAACGAACTCTGCTTGCTAGCGGTAAAGGTAGAACCGGGAGGGCCGAAGCTTGCCGCAAATCTCTATGACGAGGTGGAGAATAAATATCGCTTTATCCGTTATCTTGAGGAAACAGAGAAGAAAGGAATCATTGGCTCTGCTGACCACGTTGTTAAAGCGACGAAACAGAAAAAGGCTTGACCGACCCGCGGCGGATTTGCCCTCAAGGGAGATTTAACCCGAATCCGCAGTTGCCGGTGATTCAGAGCGCGAGGCACAAGCATTCTGTAGCAAAGCCAATAGGTCTCTGCCTCTGAGTGGACATCAATCATCAGTCTTTGGTGATACTACGAAATTAACGTTCATTGGGTGCCAAAGTCAAAACGACTTTGAAACTGAGGCGTTGGGTGTCTTCGCTACGCCATGCTTATGCCTCGCTGCTGTCGCGCAGGTTTGAACTGCGGAATTCGGGTTTAATGAAGTGTGGATCGAAAATACTGCTTGCCGTTCTTCTCCTTTTCGTCGACAACACTCACCTTCTATCCCAGACTCCGCCCGTTCGTGTTCATGCCGCTTACGCAGCGATCGCCGGTGATCATGCTGCCCTTTACGTTGCCCATGAGGCGGGGCTCTTCCGCAAGCACGGTCTGGACGCGAGGTTTGTTTATATTGCGGCGGCTCCAGCGATCATCCCGGCGCTGCTCGGAGGAGATATTGATTTTGCCGTGGCCAGCGGCAATGGGGTGGTTAATGCAGGCTTAGGTGGGGCAGATCTCGTATGGGTGGCGGGGATGGTGAATACGGCAGCTTACTACCTCGCAGTTCAGCCGGAGATTAAGTCGATCAACGACCTGCGCGGACGTCCTTTGGGAGTGACGCGGATTGGCGCGGCGACTGATTTCGTCCTGCGTTTTCTTTTGCGCAAGGCAGGGTTGGATGCCGAAAAGGAAGTCCAGATTCTTCAAATGGGTGGGCAGCCGGAATTGGCTGTTGCCATGGAGAACAGACGGATCTTTGGTGCTGTCACTACGCCTCCTGCGTTGGTGAGAATGCAAAAGGGAGGTGCCCACATCCTGCTCACGCCCAAGGACATTGCCCTGCGCTTTCCTCATGTGGGCATTGTCGTGCGCAAGAAATTTCTGACAGAGAATCGTGAAGTCGTTACAAATTTTATTCGCGGTTACTCTGCGGGGATTCCGATGATTTTTCAGGACAAGGAAAATAGTAAAAGGCTCCTCACTCGTTTTATCAGATCGAAAGAACCTGACGTATTGGAGGCCACTTGGCAATATGCAGTCGACTCATTGGCGCAGATCCCGTATCCGGATCCAGAGGGATTTAAGGTTATTTTGGAGGCGCTCTCACGCACACGTGGCGAGACTCTCGCAGCCAAGCCCGAGCAGTTCATAGAAGACAGCGTTGTAAGAGAGCTGGAGAGAGAAGGATTTTTTAAGAAACTGTACGGTCGTTAAACCATTTGTAGGTTCAGCAAAACGGATCGGTTGCAACCGAATCATTCCTATCCGCGATAATCAGTGACCCGGTTCACCTTACTCCTAAAACGCTCTTGGTAAGTAGCACCGCCACCGGCCTTTTGGAATCCTCCGCTAGGGTTTGGGCTCCCACAAGAGTCGCCTCCGCCTCTTCAATCTTTCTCAGGACATAAGTGCGGATGCCCAACGCGCTTAGCACGGGTTCGGTCACCGACCCCACTGTCGTAAAGCCACGGTCGCCGATGTCGCCCGCGTAGTACACGAGAAGAAGAACCGGAATCTCGAACATCAGAGACGTTGACGTGAGCGCATTGCAACTGTTTAAAAGTCCACCGTTCTGCATGATTAGGGCGCACCTCTTTCCCGTCAGGTAGGCGCCCGCGCAAATGCCGACCCCTTCTTCCTCCCGTGAAAGCCTAATATGGGTTATTGCCGAATCCCGCTTTACCGTTTTGATCAGTTCGACTACTTTCTCATCGGGAAGCGTCGCAACGAAATCGATTCCCGCCTTCCGAAGCCCTGTTTTTAGGATCTTCGCACACTGCTTTGCGTTCATAATGTTTCAGTGCCGTAGGAATCGGACATGTAGCGCGAGCGATTTTTCCTCGGAGAATGGATCATCGGCGCTAACGATCGATCCATACCCGAGAAAGACCGAACGAAACGGAATTGAAGCGGCCGTCTCCGTCGGTCGAAAAGCCCTTGACCTTGTCGTTGTAAGTAAAGAAACGCGGCACGTAAACGAGCGGCAGCTCGGGCGTGTCGTCATGTAGTATCCGCGCGACTTTCGCGTACAGCTCGTAACGTTTTTTTTGCTCCGTTATCTTTCGCGCCTCGACCAATAGGCGGTCGATCTCTTTATTGCAGTACCCCGAGACGTTGTTGGCTCGTTTTTTTGCCTGAATCGATTTTTCGTCGCAGCCATACTCGGGAAAGTACACGTCATCGGGGTCTGAGGGTATGTCGCCGCCGTAGAGAATCATCTGAAAGTTGCCCGCCCGCTGCTGCTCGCGGTAGGTGGCGCCTTCGAGAACCACAAGCTTGAGCTTGATTCCGGCGGTCGACAATTGCTGCTGGAGCACCTGCTGTTCATCCTCTACGCCCCGGCGTGCCAGGAGTTCTATTTCAAGATCCGGCGCGCCGGCTTCCTTGAGGAGCGCCTTCACCGTCGCCGGGTTGCGCTCGCGCTCCGGCAGTTTGAAGTGCCAGGGACTTCCCTGGGGAAAACGCTGCTGCGTTACATGGCCGTAGCCCCAGAATCCTCCTTGGATGAACTGTTTGCGATCGATGGCGTAGGCCACAGCTTGGCGCAGCTTGGGATTATTAAAAGGCGCTTCGACGACGTTGAAGATGATCCGTCTAAAACCGCCAAAGGGGGCGGGCGTTGCTTTTACTCCGCGCACCGAGCCGTTCTGGACGTTGGCCACATGCGCATAAGGCGTTCGCTCGATCATATCAAGATCTCCGGCCCGAAGAGCCGTGAACCGGACCGACGGCTCCTCAGCGACCTTGACCATGACCTCGTCCAAATAGGGAATATCCTTTTGCCAGTAATCCTTGTTGCGGGCAAAGGTCACGTGACCGAGTTTCCTCCATTCCTTGAAAACAAACGGGCCGGTTCCAGGCGGGAAAGTGTCGACTCTGTCCGTGCCGGAAGAAACGGAGCCCTTGGGTACCACCGCAAACGCCCGCAGTGCGAGATAAGAGAGAAATACCGCATTAGGCTCTCTCAGAGTGAATTCAATGGTGTAGCGGTCCGTCACCGTGATCGCTTTCACCTCGCGTAGATAAGTGAGCCCGTCCGAGCCGTTCTTCGGGTCCATCGCATAATCGGCGCACCACTTCACGTCCTCTGCCGTCAGCTCCGCGCCGTTGTGAAACTTAACCCCGCGGCGGATTTTGAAGCTGTAGGTGAGACCGTCTTTCGAAATGCTCCACGACTCCGCCAAAGCCGGAATCGGAGCGCCCTTCCTATCCTCGTCGATGAGCGCCTCGTAGAACAGCCCGCGCACGTATCTGTCGGTGGAACTTAGCCGGACAAAAGGATTCATCGTGCTGATGTCCCGTTCGATGCCGAACGTGAGCTTCCCGCCGCGTTTGGGCGCGGCTTCCTGAGCCCAAATCAGCAGCGGCAGACCGAGCAAAAAAGCACCGATGAAGCAGACGGAATATTTTTTCATATATGCGGCCTTATAGGGGAGCTAATGCCATTCTGTCAACCAACCCCGAAGGATCGCTCGTTGGATTTTGCTTTCGAGCGAAAGCTTCTGATCCAATTCAGGTAAAGCGACCACAGAACCTGGTGTTCACGAATTTTACCTGTTCGCTTTCACTGAACGGTTGATTTTAGTGAACACTCCGAGCGTGGCAACACCGGTGTAGGCGCCCATGGGGCAGTGGGCTCAAAAACAACTTTCCGCCATCAAGAAGTGGGCCGGCAGGACGTTGAAGGAAGGAGTCTCGGGACGAGAACATGACGCCGTACTGTATAGAAAATATCGGTGATCTTGTCGATGCTGTTTTATGAGTGTCATTCGCGTTTATGCTGATACTTCGGTGTTGGGGGTGCGTTTGACGAAGAGTTCCAAAAAGCCAGCAGGATATTTTTCGATCAGGTAAGAAGCGGGCGCTTCAAGTTGGTCACTTCAGCGTTAGTGCAAGATGAGATTGAGCCTGCGCCGAAAGACGTTCGAGCCCTATTTGATGGGTTTCTCGACATCGTCGATGTGGCCGAAATTTCCGAGGAGGCTCTTGAGTTAAAAGACGCCTACTTGGCCACCGGAATTGTCACCGAGCAGTCGGCTGATGATGCGCTACACGTCGCCATCGCCTCTGTCAATGGTTGCTCACTCATCGTCAGCTGGAACTTTAGGCACATCGTTCATTTCGAAAAGATCCCACTGTATAATGCGGTTAACACGCTCAAGGGCTATGGAACCATCGGGATATTTTCTCCTTTGGAGGTGATAACACATGAAACCTAAAACATTCGATTGCGTCGAGATGATGCACCGAGGAGCGGAAGAAGTTAGAAAAAAAATCCGATCCATGACGAGGAAAGAGGAGATAGCCTTTTGGCGGGAGCGATCCCAAAAGTTACGGCAACGGCAAAGTAACGTCCAACGGGAAGGCGAACGCGAGCCGTCCGTGCGGTAGGAGGAATCGAGAAACGCTCTTTGCCATCAAACATTATGAGAAAACTCCACTTACGCGAAAATATTGCAGCGCGGTTTATCGGGAACCGAGCGAAGACGATGGTGTTGTGTTGACTGCGTACCTGACCGGTAGGCCGGCTTCATGGAGGAAAGTCCTATGGAAGCGGTAAAACTATTCGATAAAAAGGACGCGCCGTTGGACTGGGAATACGACGGGGAAGCGGATACGCTCTATATCAGCTTTGGAGAACCGAGAGCTGCATTAGGCATAGATGTAGGCGAAGGCGTCGTTGTGAGATACGACGAGAAAGCGCGAGAGGTGGTTGGCCTTACGCTGATCGGCGTCGGGAAACGTCTCGAAGAGTACATAAAAACGATATGACCGCGCTACGACAAAGGAAAGCCCAAGGGGAGGCAAACACGAGCCGTCTGTGCCGTAGGAGAAAGCGACGGTAATTTCCCGCCTCCCTCGCCCCAAGAACCTTCCGCAATGAAACTCTCCTACGTCATCGACAACGAGAGCTACGTCTCGCTGATATCCTGAAAGGCCTATTGATAGAGCACAAAGGAGGGCGCTCTCTGGATGTCGCCTCGGCTTATTTCACTGTGGGCGGCTTTGGATTGGTCCAAGACGGCCTCACGACTCGTGGCAATTTTCGCCTGCTCCTCGGCGCGGAGCCTCGAACCGGAGAACAACTCGGCTTGAGGCCCGACGCGACAGTTGTCAGAGGGCTCATAAGAAAAGACCGTAGAGCAACTGCCGTTCAACGAGAACACCCTACGTCTCGCTGAAATTTGATCGGCTAGCTCACGGCCTCTTCGCGATAGAGCTGCGCCGCCTTCAGCAGCGG
>VBKY01000458.1 GCA_005879255.1 Deltaproteobacteria bacterium | reverse complement strand
GAAACAAAGGGTAAACGCAGCGAACGAACAATGACCTATCTGGGCGATATCCTGCGGCTCACGCGCCATCCGCGGCTGGTCATTGCCTTCTCCGCAGGGTTTCTGCGTTTTTTTCTCGACTACGGCTTTCTCACTTATTTTCCGCTCTTTCTTGTGCGCACGCACGGTATTTCGACGGCAACCGCGGGATTGCTTTACGTGTTTTTTT
>VBKY01000457.1 GCA_005879255.1 Deltaproteobacteria bacterium | reverse complement strand
CTGCCGACCATCTTTTGGCTGCTCGGGATTCTTTCCTTTGCCAGCGTAGGTTTGATGGCGTGTTTGCTGCCACGAGCGCAGCGCGCCATTTCCAGTCCAACTGTTTCTTGAATCGCGGCGCGGTGAGGGCAGCGCATGCCGTGCCTCGGCAATTTCGCTACCCTTGCGCTCTTTGCGGTTTTCTTGTCTTTTCGCTTGCGGCTCAGCCACGCTGCAGAGGAGCGGGACTGACTACTTTTTCGATCACCGGTCGTGGGGACAGGCATCTTTTTGAAATACAAAAAGCAGCCAGTCCCCGAGAAAGCAGTCGCGAAAAAGTTGCCTGTCCCCGTTTCATCTTCACCTCGGCTCGTGAAGACTGTCGGTTAGCTTTTTGTAATGGTTACGTCGGCGTTCATGCCCGGCCGCAACTCGTGATCGGGATCGTCGATCACCACCTCGGTTTGAAACACCTGCAACATGCGCTCTTCGCGGGTCTGCAGGTTGTGCGGGATAATCTCGCCTTGGCGGTGGATGCGACGGATAATGCCAATAAAGTCTTTTTCGGGAAAGGAAGCGACGCGAATTTTTACTTTTAGCCCCGACCGGGCGAGGCCCAATCGCGCTTCAGGCAGATAGGCGCGCACCCACAAGCTTCCCGTGCGCAGCAACGTCACCACCGGTTTGCCCGCGGCGACCAAGTCGCCGCGTTCGAGATCCAAGCTTTCCACCAACGCGTCTACCGGAGCCCTGATCACAGTTTCATACAATTGGGCGCGGATCAGTTCCACCCTGGCGCGGGCAGCTTCGATCTCCGACTTGGCCTGGGCGATCTGTTCCTTGTGATGGCCGCTGCGCAACTGGCGAAGCTTGGCGTTGATTTCGGCGACGCGTTCTCTGGCGCGCTCGATTTCGTCCTTGCGCGCGCCGGCGAGGACCAGATCGTACCGCTCGCGCGCGGATTTCATCCCATGCTCGGCCTCGTCGGCCTTGACCAGGGCATCGTCGTACTCTTGTTTGGCAATCAGCTCGCGCTGCGCCAAATTCTCCACTCGCTTTAAAAACCTGCGCGCATTTTCCGCCTGGGTTTTGGCTGTCATCCAATCCGCCGCCGCTTGGTCAATCACCCGTTGGCGCGGCTCGGAAATGAGCTGATCCAACTCCGCTTGGGCATGTTTCGCCGCCGCATCCAGCCGCTCGATCTCTTCTTGACGGAAATCGGCAGTCAACAGCGAATACTTGGCTTCGACTTGGCGCAAAGCAGCTTGAGCCTCGGCCAGCGACGCATCGAGCTCGTGTGGCTCCAATAACACCAGCGTCTCGCCCTCTTTGACGGTCTCTCCCTCCTTTGCCACGACCTTGAGCACGCGCCCTCCGACCTTTGACCCGACGTGAATATCGTCGGCTTCGATAACGCCGGAAATGACGAAAGCATCTCTCGTGGCGGTGATGTTCCAGAGCGCATAGCCGGTGCCAACGACTAAAATGCCGGCGAGGATAATGAGAATGACCGTACTTCGCTTCATGAGCGGTTGTGGAGAACAGACGCCGCGCGGTGCTAAAAGGCCTTAAACTCCTTTTCTTCTCGACTCTCGGTTTCGAGCTGGATGGTTGTATGCTCGATATTGAAGCGCTCTTTGAGCGTGTCTTCGATGTTGTTGAGGACCTGATGAAAGTCCTCGCCGTTTGCCACAACGGCGTGCGCGCTCAGCGTAAAGATATCGGAAGTAACTGCCCAGATATGAAGATCATGAACTTTGCTGACGCCATCGACTGCTTCGATGGTAAGACGCACTTCTTCGAGTCGAATGCCCTTCGGTACAGACTGCATGAGCACGCTAAACGAGTCTTTCACCAAGCTCCAAGACGAAAAGAGAATCAAGCCACTGATGAAAATGCTGATGAGCGGATCGGCGAGATACCAGCCTGTTGTCAGCATGATGACACCTGCCGCGATCGCGCCCACGGAGCCGACGGCGTCGCTGATGACGTGTAAGAAGGCGCCGCGCAGATTCAAGTTGTGACGATGCCCGCCGTGGAGTATTGCCGCCGCGGCGATGTTCACCAATAAGCCAAAGAGGGCGACGATCACCATGCCGAAACTTTCCACCACGGGGGGCTGGGCAAAGCGATTGTAAGCTGCAGCAAAAATGACCCCGACGATGAGCCACAACGTGAGGCCGTTAAAAAGCGCGGCGAGAATTTCCACCCGATGGAACCCGTAGGTGCTCTGATGCGTCGCCGGCCGTCTGGCCATGCGAAACGCAAACAGACTCAGCGCCATGGCGCCGATATCGGAAAGCATGTGTCCCGCGTCGGATAACAGTGCCAAACTATTGGTTGCAAACCCGGCGACCAATTCAGCAAAAAAATAGACCGCGCTGATCGCCAAGGCCCATAGAAGTCGTCGCGTCTCCGTCTGTCGTTCCATGCCCTATATCCGTTGACCAAGGTACTCCGCACCCCAGTGTGGCTCAAGTGGACAGATCAAGAAAAGGGCAGACGGGACGCGAAAAGATATTGCGGGGTTCGTTTCCATCATCACTCAAGTTGCAGCACTATTCCGGTTCATCTCTCACATTCATTTTTTTTTGGCGGCTGCCTTAAGTAGCAAGAAGAATATCTTCCCCGAGCGATTCATGTATCCTGCCAGTCCAGCGGCTTCGTCGCCGGTACCGAAATAGAGATCGGCTCGCTGCAAGCCGCGAATGGCGCCGCCGGTGTCTTGATTGAGCACGAATCGCGCGATTGGACGCCAACCAGCCAGTTGACCCTCCGTGTCGATGACCGGGATGTCCGTTTGAATGAAGGCGATCGCTCCTTTTGGAAACAGCCGAGCATCGGTGGCGAGGGAACGCCCGGCGGTCACCGGCACTTCGAGACTTCCCAGCGCGCCTTCGGGGTTCACGCGAAAGAACACGTAACTTTCGTTGTAGGCAAAAATCTCGCGCTGCTCGCGCGGGTTCTCGGCGAAGTAACGGCGCAATCGTTGCATCGACATTTCTTCTTTGGCAACTTTGCCGCTGTCGATCAACAGCCGGCCAATGCTACGATAAGGCCAGCCATTTTGCGCAGCGTACCCTACGTTCAAGTGATACCCATCAGGGAAACGGACGATTCCGGAGCCTTGAATATGCAGAAAGAAAAGTTCGATGGGATCCTTCACCCAGGCAATCTCGAGACCGCGCCCGCGAAGCGCGCCGACCTCGTCGATCTCGCGCCGCGTATAGTAAGGCACAAATTGTTCGCCCTCCGCTCGACCGATAACTCTTTCGACGG
>VBKY01000050.1:3228-32011 GCA_005879255.1 Deltaproteobacteria bacterium | reverse complement strand
ACCGAGGGGATCTGCCTCTCACAATGTCAGTCTTACGGAGGCTGAGGATCAAGGATGCACCTTTCGAGGCGGCGCTGGCACGAGTAAGTGGGAGTCTTACGGCTGCTGAGCTGAGATCGAAGGAGTATTGCGAAGCCCTGAATACGACCGTGGTCCTTTCTCCCGATGAGGCCTTCCGAGGCGGAATTATTTTTCTTGCTGTTCCCAGCTGCTCACCCTGCGATCGATGCGGCGGATCCGGTCGCGATGGTCTGTTCCCGTGCACGCTGTGCGACGGAGAGGGGCTGATCGAAGAGGAAGAGATGGTGCGTGTCCGCGTCTTGCCTTCGGTAGGAGACGGGACCGTGACGAACGTTCCACTACGCGGATTGGGTATTCACAATTTTTATCTCCGGTTGCATATCCGCGTCGGGGCGGAAACATCACCTTAACTGTTTTGCAACTGTTTTGCCTGATCGGTAACGAGGCATGGCTATTAAAAAAGGGTGATGCAGATGGAGGCAACCGAATTTCTGGCGTCGTTTGCGTTGGTCTTGCTGCTATCGGGATGCGCGTCATTCCAAGTAGGGAGCCAGTTTCAAGCGGGAAGACAGGCGCTTCTAAGGAATAATCCCGAACAGGCTCTGGCCTATTTCCAGCGCGCGGCTCAAATGAACCCCGACTATGTTTTTCAGGCGGAATCATTCAGGGAAGGCATCTGGACTTACCTCGGGCGCGCCCAATATGCCACTGGCAAACTCCCAGACGCGCGGCGGTCCTTTGAACAAGCGCTATCGAAAAATAAAGACGATTACATGGCCAGGCTTTTTTTGGGTTTGACCCTGGCGCGCAACGGAGATCGTTCCGCTGCTCTAAAAGAGATCCAGAGTGGACTGAAGGAACTCTACGACTGGCTCGAATATAAGAATGCCACCCAGCCCTTCGACGCCCTTTGGGATCCGTCGCGGGAAATTCGCTCGGAGATCGAAAAAGATCTTGCGATGATTTCAGCCAAGGACATCGATTGGCCGAAACTCGTTTCTAGCGCTGAATGGGTGGGAAAAAGGATGGAAGAGGAGATCGATTACGTTCGCCGCGACGAGCTCGAAAAGCACAAAGATCGAGACTTTCGTCCACCGGGTTTGGGCATGGAACCATGATTGTGGCAGACGTAGAACCAATTGCGCTTCAGTGAAGCGGAGCGGTCTCTGGTAGTCGAATCGGCGAAGAACCTGCGGCCGACAAGCGCAGGAAGATTTTAAAAAAAGAGGAGGAGTTTATATGGCAAAGGCAGTAGGGATAGACCTCGGAACCACAAATTCTGTGGTCGCCGTGATGGAGGGCGGAAAGCCCACCGTCATCATCAACAGTGACGGGAGCCGCCTCACTCCGTCGGTCGTCGCCTTCACTAAAACCGGCGAGCGATTGGTCGGCCAGATTGCCAAGCGTCAGGCGGTGCTCAATCCTGAGAACACCATTTACTCGGCTAAACGATTCATTGGACGCCGCTACTCCGAGGTCCAATCGGAGATCAAAAACGTTCCCTACAAGGTCGTTGCGGGTCCGAACGACGCCGTGCGCTTTGAAATCACGGGCAAGCAATACGCGCCCGAGGAAATTTCCGCCCTGGTGCTGCGCAAGCTCGCCGACGATGCCTCGAAGTACCTCGGCGAAAAGGTCAATGACGCGGTCGTCACCGTGCCGGCCTATTTCAACGACGCGCAGCGGCAGGCGACCAAAGACGCGGGCAAGATCGCTGGGCTCAACGTGCTTCGGATCATCAACGAGCCCACCGCCGCGGCGCTCGCCTACGGCCTCGACAAGAAAAAGAACGAAACGATACTGGTGTTCGATCTCGGCGGCGGCACGTTCGACGTTTCAATACTCGATGTCGGCGACGGCGTCTTCGAAGTCCATGCGACCGCGGGCGACACGCATCTCGGCGGCGACGATTTCGACAAACGGATCGTCGACTGGGTGGCCGAAGAGTTCAAGCGCGATCAGGGCATCGACCTGAGAAAAGACCGCCAGGCCTTGCAGCGGCTGATCGAAGCCGCCGAGAAGGCCAAGATAGAGCTTTCGAGCGCGCTCGAGACAACCATCAGCTTGCCCTTCGTCACTGCCGACGCATCCGGACCCAAGCACCTCGAGATGAAGCTCAGCCGCGCCAAATTCGAGCAGCTCACGGCAGATCTGGTCGAGCGCTGCATCGGGCCGGTCAAACAGGCTCTCGCAGACGCCAAGATCACCGAGCGCGACATCGACGAGGTGATCCTCGTCGGCGGCGCGACGCGTATGCCGGCGGTGCAAGCCCTGGTGCGTCGCCTGACCGGCGGCAAGGAGCCCAACCAATCGGTCAACCCGGACGAGGTCGTCGCCGTCGGCGCAGCGATCCAGGCCGGGGTGCTGTCCGGCGAAGTGAAAGACGTCCTGCTGCTCGACGTGACGCCGCTCTCGCTCGGCGTGGAGACACTCGGCGGAGTGATGACAAAGCTCATCGAGCGTAACACGACCGTGCCGGTGCGTAAGTCGGAAACCTTCTCGACTGCGGAGGACAACCAGTCGGCGGTCGACATCCACGTGTTGCAGGGTGAGCGCGAGCTGGCGCGAGATAACCGCACGCTCGGCAACTTCCGGCTCGAAGGTATTCAGCCTGGTCCGCGCGGCGCGCCGCAGATCGAAGTCAGCTACGACATCGACGCGAACGGGATCTTGACCGTCACCGCCAAAGACAAACAGACCGGCAAAGAGCAAAAGATCACAATCTCGGGCTCCACGCAGCTGTCAAAGGAAGAGATCGAGCGCATGGTCAACGAGGCTCAGGCCCATTCCGCAGAAGACCGCAAGCGGCGCGAAGAGGTCGAAGCCCGCAACACCGCCGACTCGGTCGCCTACCAGGTGGAGCGGCAGTTGCGCGATCTCGGCGACCGCGTGCCCGTGAACGAGAAAGCGCGCGCCGAGCAGTTGATCTCCGAGATCCGCGAACTGGTGAAAAACAACTCGACCGATGTTGCGCGGCTGCGCCAGCTCGCAAATGACCTGCAGCAGTTGGCTTATGGTTTGGCCTCGGCGGCTGAGAGCCAACAGCCTCCACCGGGCGGGCAAGCCGGTGGACGGGGCGGCGCGCAGCCAGGGGGTCGCCAGACGGGCGGCGGTGATGACGTGATCGACGCGGAATTCAAAGAAACCTAGGACGTAGGGGCGACCCCCCGTGGTCGCCCGAGAAAGGGCAGGCACAGAGGCATGCCCCTACATATGCGACAATGGAAGCAACAGACGAAAACAAAAATCGCGTGACGGGCGACGAGCCAGCTGAAATTGCCCGGCTTCAAGAAGAGTTACGTCGCGAACATGACATGTATTTAAGGGCGCTCGCCGATTTTGATAATTATCGGCGCAGGGTCGAACGCGACCGTTCGAGCGCGGCGCGCAGCGGCAAACGTGACATCGTGCTGCCATTGCTCGACATTTTGGACGGCTTTGACCGAGCGCTCAGCCACATGGGCGATCAGTCTTCTTCGGTCGCTCAGGGCCTGCAGGCGCTGCACCGAAAACTGCTGGCCCTGCTCGAAGCGCAAGGCATCACTCCGTTTCAAAGCGTCGGCGAAGTTTTCAACCCCGAGCTGCACGACGCCATTGGTTCGGTTGAGAGCGATGAGTTTGAATCGGGCGCAGTCGCGGATGAGGCGCAGCGTGGCTATCGTTGGGGCGAGGAGGTACTCAGGCCGGCCCGCGTCCGAGTGGCGCGATGAGGCCGAACAAAAGCGCAGAGGGCTATTGGAGTATGGGAGTATTGGAGTGTTGGGTTTTAAATCCATTACTCGATTGCTCCACCACTCCAGTACTGCGCTTTTATACACTACGGCGAAGCGACTCAGCAGCCTGCTGCCGACCGTCCTATGGCCGTCCAGTTTAGAGATTACTATGAAGTTCTCGGGGTTTCTAAAACCGCGACCGAGGACGAGATCAAGTCGGCGTACCGCAAACTGGCGCGCAAGTATCACCCTGACGTCAATCCAGGAGATAAGTCCGCCGAAGAGAAGTTTAAAGAATTAAACGAGGCATACGAAGTTCTTTCCGATGCTGACAAACGCAAGAAATACGATGCCCTCGGGCCGAACTGGAAAGCGGGTGAAGAGTTCCGGCCGCCGCCTGGCTGGGAAGGCGTGAACGTCGAGTATGGCGATTTCGGCGACATCGGCGACATATTCGGCGGGGGCCGGAGTGGGGGCGGATTTAGCGATTTTTTCGAGAGCCTGTTCGGCGGCGGACGCCGGACCGGACGCCGGGGTGCCGGCTTCGCGATGCGCGGTCAGGATGTCGAAGCGGAAATCCCGCTGACCCTCGAGGAGGCGCATCGCGGCGTAAAGCGCACCATAACCTTGCAGGTCACTGAGCCTTGCCCGGATTGTCGAGGGACCGGTTCCAAAGATGGTAAGACCGTTTGTCCGACCTGCCGCGGCGCAGGCACTCTACGGCGCCCGAAGTCGATTGAGGTCATGATTCCGCCGGGCGTCCGTGATGGCTCGGTGATTCGCTTGGCCGGTCAGGGCGAGCCGGGGGCCAACCGCGCGCCTGCAGGCGATCTTTTTCTCCGTGTGCGGCTTCAACCCCATCGCTTGTTCAGCATCGTCGGTGACAACGACGTTCAGATCGAGTTGCCGGTTGCGCCGTGGGAAGCGGCGCTGGGAGCGAGAGTATCGGTTCCAACTCTCGATGGGCCGGTGGAGTTGAAGATTCCTCCCGGCGCGCAAGGAGGCCAGAGGCTCAGATTGCGCGGACGCGGATTAAACACACGCGGCGGCGGGCGCGGCGATCAATACGTGAAGCTCAAGATCGTCATTCCGCCCAAGCCGGGTCCAAAAGAAAAAGAGCTTTTTGAAAAGCTCGCGGCCGAGTCTCGCTTCAATCCCCGCGAGTTAATGACGGGAGGTTGATGATGGCGGCCCAGCGATACGAAATCGTGCTCTGTCGGCAGGAGCCGCAGCACTTGACGCTCGAGACTCTGGCTGCACACGCCGGACTCCATCCCGCGCTGGTCGAGCGCTTCGTCGAGCTCGGACTGATAGAGCCCGTTCAGTGGCAAGGCGCCACGTTGCTTTTCGATGCTTCCGCGGTGCCGCGACTGCGCACGATCGGCAGGCTCCGCGAATCTCTGGGGATCAACGTCGCAGGGGTAGCGGTGATCATGGATTTGCTTGATCGGTTCTGCGCCCTGCAGCGCGCGAATGAATCGTTGCATAGCCGGCTATAAAGAAAGGTTCAACGTTCAAGGCTCAAGGTCCGAAAACGAATCACAACTTTGAACTTGGAACATTGAACTCAGTCAGCAGAGGAGAATTTAAATGGACATCAACCGCTTTACGCAAAAAGCTCAAGAAGCCATCAGCTCGGCACAAACCAAAGCGGCTCGTTACAGCCACCAACAGGTTGACGTTGAGCATTTGCTGGCAACTTTACTCGATCAGGAGAACGGGCTGGCAACCTCGATTCTCAGTAAGAGCGGAATCAATGTTGACAGTTTCAAACGCCGCCTCGAGCAGGAGCTTGAGCGCATGCCGAAGGTATCGCAGGGTGGAGGCGCGCCGGACCAGATTTACATAACGGGACGTTTGAATCGCCTGCTCGCACAGGCGGAAGAAGAAGCTAAAAAAATCAAAGACGAATATATTTCCGTAGAGCATCTGCTGCTGGCGATGACCGACGACGGCGGTTCGGCTGGGCGCCTCCTTAAGGAGTTTGGCATCACGCGCGAGAAATTGGCCGGGGCCTTGAAAGACATCCGCGGCAACCAGCGGGTTACCTCACAGAATCCGGAAGCGACCTATGAAGCTCTCGGCAAATATGGCCGCGACTTTACCCAGTTGGCCGCGCAAGGAAAGCTCGACCCGGTGATCGGCCGCGACGAAGAAATTCGCCGCGTGATCCAGGTGCTCTCCAGGCGCAGCAAAAATAATCCCGTGCTCATTGGCGACCCGGGCGTGGGGAAAACGGCCATCGTCGAAGGGCTGGCCCAGCGCATCGTGAACGGGGATGTACCCGAGAGCCTTAAAAACAAAAAGGTCATCGCTTTGGACATGGGCGCGCTGATTGCCGGGGCAAAATATCGCGGCGAGTTCGAGGAGCGCCTCAAAGCCGTGCTGAAAGAGGTTCAGGAGTCCCAGGGCGAAATCATTCTCTTCATCGACGAGCTGCACACGGTAGTGGGCGCGGGAGCGGCCGAGGGTTCCATGGATGCCTCGAACCTGCTTAAGCCCCTGCTGGCGCGTGGCGAGCTGCGCTGCGTCGGCGCCACGACCTTGGATGAATACCGCAAGCACGTCGAAAAAGACCGCGCGCTGGAGCGCCGATTCCAGCCCGTCTTCGTCGATCAACCGAGCGTCGAGGATACCATCTCGATCCTCCGTGGATTGCGCGAGCGTTACGAAGTGCACCACGGTGTGCGCATCAAAGATGCCGCGCTGGTGAGCGCGGCCGTGCTCTCGCACCGTTACATCAGCGACCGTTTTTTGCCGGACAAGGCCATCGATCTCGTCGACGAGGCGGCCGCCAAGCTGCGAACGGAGATCGAGTCGATGCCGACGGCGCTCGACGAAGTCTCGCGCCGCGTCATGCAGCTGGAGATCGAACGGGAGGCGCTGCGCAAAGAGAGCGATGCGGCCTCGCGCGACCGCCTCACCAAACTGGAGAAAGAGCTCGCCGACTTGAAGACACAGCAACAGGAGCTTCGTGCTCGTTGGGACGCCGAAAAACAAGCCGTCACTCGTCTGCGCAGCCTGAAAGAGGAGATCGAAAAAACCAAGATGGCCATGGAGCAAGCCCAGCGGGAATACGATTTGAACCGCGCGGCTGAGCTCAAATACGGCAAATTGGTCCAGCTAGAACAACAGTTAGCCGAAGAGGAAAAACGACTGCGCGAAAAGGGAAACATGCAGTTGATCAAGGAAGAAGTCGACGAGGATGACATCGCGGCGGTGGTGTCGCGCTGGACGGGGATTCCGGTCTCGCGCCTGCTCGAAGGCGAAAAAGAAAAACTGCTCCAGCTCGCCGAACATCTGCATAAGCGCGTCGTCGGCCAGGATGAAGCCGTGGACGCTGTGGCCGACGCGGTGATTCGCGCGCGCTCCGGTCTCAAAGATCCTAACCGCCCCATCGGCTCGTTTATTTTTCTCGGTCCCACAGGAGTCGGAAAAACAGAGCTGGCCCGCGCGTTGGCCGAGTTCATGTTCGATGACGAGAAAAACATGATTCGCGTGGATATGTCGGAATATCAGGAACGGCACACGGTGGCTCGGCTTATCGGCGCTCCGCCCGGGTACATAGGCTACGAAGAAGGCGGCCAGCTAACCGAAGCGGTTCGGCGGCGGCCCTACTCGGTAATTTTGTTCGACGAGATCGAGAAAGCGCACACCGACGTGTTCAACGTCTTGCTTCAGATCCTCGACGACGGTCGTCTCACCGACGGCCACGGTCGCACCGTGGATTTCAAAAACACGGTGGTGATCATGACGTCCAACGTCGGCAGCCATCTGATTCTCGCTTATCGCGGCGGCGACGATCCCGAATCGTTCGAGCAGATGAAAAAAGAAGTGCTCGAGGTGCTGCGCCAGCAGTTCCGGCCTGAGTTTCTCAATCGCGTTGATGAGATCGTGGTGTTCCATAGTCTATCGCGGGAGCACTTGAAACAGATCGTGGATATCCAGCTCGAGCGGCTGCGAGCGCGTCTGGCCGAGCGCCACATCGTGCTGGAGCTTACCGAGCGGGCGAAGGAGCACTTGGCGTTGGCGGGTTACGATCCGAGCTACGGCGCCCGACCACTGAAACGAGTGATCCAGAAAGAACTGGAGACTCCTTTGGGCCGGTTGTTACTCAAGGGTGATATCAAAGACGGCCAAACGGTGAGCGTTGACTTCGACCGCGCCAGTGGCGGGCTAAAATTCACGGAGAGCCGGACAGCCGCAGAGCAAGATGATGGTAAATCGAGAAAGCGCGCCTCGGCGGCGTAGAGATGGAAAACACTGGAGTGATGGAGTGTTGGAATAGTGGAGTGATGGTTCGGACCCCAGCACTCCACTACTCCACCATTCCAGTAACCCATAGGAGAAAATTGCCGTGATTCCAATTCGCGACACGATTCCTGCTAAGAGCAAGCCCTTCGGCTGTTGGATTCTCATCGCGGCGAATAGCTTGGTTTTCGTGTTCGAGCTTATGTTGCCCGATCCGATACTGGAAGCGTTTTTCTATTACTTTGGCATCGTCCCGGCGCGTTACTCACATCCCGAATGGGCCGCTTGGGTGGGATTCCCGCTGGATGATTATTGGCCTTTCCTGACGAGCATGTTTCTTCACGGCGGCTGGCTCCACATCATCGGCAATATGTGGACGCTGTGGATCTTCGGTGACAACGTCGAGGACCGCATGGGGACGCTGCGCTTCCT
Source organism: Deltaproteobacteria bacterium (assembly GCA_005879255.1). Next base: position 23,594 of record VBKY01000050.1, on the reverse strand, counting down.
ATGTTTCTATTTTGTTTGCGGGCTAGCGGCGGGACTGGTTCATTATTTTACAAACACTGACTCCACCCTGCCGACCGTCGGAGCCTCGGGTGCAATCGCCGGCGTGCTCGGCGCCTATTTACTCTTCTTTCCCGGCGCGCGGGTTATCACGCTAATCCCGCTCTTCTTCTTGCCGCTATTTGTCGAGATTCCCGCGGTTACCTATTTGGGATTCTGGATTCTCAGCCAGGTTTTTAGCGGCGTGCTTTCTCTTGGTCTCCCGGAAGACGTCGGCGGTGTGGCGTTTTGGGCTCACGTCGGCGGCTTCATCGCGGGGGCAATTCTATGTTGGTTGTTTGTGCAGCGAAGACAGGAGTCACGAGCTCTCGCACCTGATGAGTGGGGGCTGGAAGCAGCTTGGCACCCCTTGGAAGCTAAACCACTGTGGAGGTACAAGCCATGGCAATAACAGAACTCTTTTGGTTTTTCTTCATGATTTCAGCTTTACAGCCCGTCATCACCCGCCGCGTGTTGGAATATTCCCGCCAGCGGATGATATCAAAAATCGAACGCGACCGCGGCTCGCGGGTGATCCTTTTGGTGCATCGCCAGGAAACCATGAATTTCTTGGGTTTCCCGATCTTTCGCTACATCGATATCGACGATTCGGAGGAGGTCATCCGCGCCATTCACATGACTGATCGGGAAATGCCTCTCGATATTATCCTTCATACTCCCGGCGGGCTGGTGCTCGCTTCGCTGCAGATCGCCCAGGCAATCAAAAAGCACAAGGGCAAAGTCACCGCGTTCGTACCGCACTACGCGATGTCCGGTGGGACGCTCATTTCACTCGCGGCTAGCGAGATCGTCATGTCCGAGCATGCCGTTCTCGGGCCCGTGGATCCCCAGATCGGCAAATTTCCCGCAGTCTCGATTCTCAAGGCAGTGGCGAAAAAACCCGTGGCTGAGATAGAGGATGAAACACTGATATTGGCGGACCAGGCCGAGAAGGCGATTGCGCAGCTGCGCGAATCCGTCACGGAACTCCTGCAGAACACTCCGTCCAATGGAAAAGTGGATGATCTGGCCCGGCTCCTTTCTGAAGGCACCTGGACGCACGACTATCCGATTACGTACGAACGGGCTAAAGCGCTGGGGCTTCCCGTCAGTTCCAATATACCCGATGACGTATTAAAGCTCATGAGCCTGTTCCCGCAGCCGACACGCACCCAACCGACGGTGGAGTACCTGCCCGGCCCTCGGACGCGCAGGTCGGCGCCGTCAGCGTCTTCGCATGAAAAAACATAACGATGCCAGTTTGGTCTTATGCGTCGAGGCGCGAGTAGTTGGAATTTATGACTAGACTCAAACGTATTCTGAGGTGGATCTTTTCCTGGAGAGGGCTTGTAACAATTTTGATCCTGCTTTTCTTTGTGGCGCCGGCGCTTGAAAGCTGGCAGATGGAAAATTTGCGCGACCGCGCGATCTCCGCCCTGGAAAAAAAGAGAGGCAGCCGCGTGATCGTCCTGATTCACCGCCAGGAAAGTGTCAACGTGTTGGGAATCCCGGTAGTCCGCTATATCAACATAGATGACTCCGAAGACCTGCTTAGGGCGATCCGCCTGACCGATAAAAAAACCCCGCTCGATTTAGTTCTTCATACTCCCGGCGGTCTGGTCCTTGCTGCGTCGCAAATCGCCAAGGCGATCAAACGTCATCCTGCCAAGACGACCGTTTTCGTGCCCCACTATGCCATGTCGGGAGGAACCCTCATTGCGCTGGCAGCCAACGAGATCGTTATGGACGCCAACGCGGTCCTCGGTCCGATCGATCCGCAGCTCGGTGATTTTCCTGCCGCCTCGGTACTGACGGTTCTCGAAAAAAAGCCGATTGATAAAATCGATGACATGACATTGGTGCTGGCGGATCAGTCAAAGAAGGCAATTGCTCAGGTTGCAGCACTTGCCCAAGAGTTGCTTAACGGAAAGATGCCGGCGGCAAAAGCGCGGGACATTGCAGTTCGTCTCGCCAGCGGCACGTGGACCCATGATTTTCCCATTAGTGCAGAGGCCGCCAAAGACTTGATTGGTCTGCCAATCAGCACCGCGATGCCGGAAGAGGTCTTTCAACTCATCAGCTTGTATCCGCAAGCGAACGAAGCGAAGCCTTCAGTTTTCTATCTACCCGGACCCCGCTACAAAAAGACAGAACCTCAGAGCCAAGAGGCCGCCGCGCGTTAATGCGCGGACAATGAAAAATGTTATCGCGCCAAACAACGGCGAAACAAATCCAAAATCCGAATATCGAAATCCGAAACAAATTCAGAGACGAACAAATCTCAAATCCGGAAAATCCAAAACACCGAAATCCGAAGGAAGTTTGTTTGAAATTTTTATATGTTTTAGTCGTTTGAAATTGTTTCGAATTTCGGATTTCGTGCTTCGAATTTTTTGTTCTTGGCGCCTTTGCGTCGTTGCGCGAGACATCTAATTGAGATTTTCGGGTCTCTTCCTCAGGAGGTTCCTATTGTTCAGCTCTTTAATGATGATCTCGACATATTCCTTGATCTCTTTTCCGATATCACCGAGCCCGGTGGTCTTGGCGATGCCGCTCCATACCAACTGGTCCTTCGCAACGTCGTACAGGCTCGTTTCCGAAATGTAGATGTCATAAAAGTTCAGACGCGGCGGCTCATAAAAGCCAACCCAAGCAGAGGAGTACCACCGATAGAAGCCGAACCCGGGAAACGGGCCGTAAGGTCCCGGAGCCACGTCAGCTTTGGTTTCGACTCTGATCAACCTTGTGATGATGACGGCGTCGGCACCGGCTTGCTTCACCATTTCCTTCAAACGTGACTCCGGCACTTGTCCGGCTTCAGGAATAAAATCGTAGCTGGGCACCGCATCGATGCCGATCGCCTTGAGTTGAGCAACAAACTCGTCCTCGAAGGTACGGCGGATGCTTGTCTGCTTGCTCACGCCGATTACCATGATTTTCTTGAAAGAACCGGCTGTATAGTTCGGATTGCTCCACTGGTTGATGATCTGCGTTGCCGCGCAGCCGGTAAGCATCAGCATCGCCGCGAGGATCGGCAATGGAAAGTCTCGTTTTCGCAAGATTCTTATGATAACCACTCCGTCCTTCGACAATCTAAAGCGATCAACCTATCGGATGTGCAATCGCCGAGCCGAGGAAATTATCGAGATGCGATTTTTAAGCCCTCCTGGGGACCGATTTCTCGTTTGCTCGACTAACGAGAATCCGCAAATTCATGATAATTCGCAATTCGTCATAATATTTTTTCCTTGTGCTCCACGTCTTGGGATTGGCCTCCGACTTGCTCCGTTATGTTTCATGGTGTTCCGCGTCCGACTGGCAAAGGGACGGCGAAAGACAGTTCTGTGGGCAGGAGCGAAAAATGGATTCACAACGGTGGACTTGTGTAATTGACTTGTTTGGCAAAAACTACGACGGGACTATGCCGAGTATCGTATTTACCTGTGACGAGACTTGGTTAGGGCTCTTTCCGGTAGCGCCGCCAAATCCTCCCGTCATAGAGTCTGGCGAGCGCCCGGACGGACGGCTCTTTTTCTCTTGATCCGGCGGCGGCGACCGCGTTGCCCTCCCTCGATTGAGAGACGAAACCGCTCCACCATTCCGCAAATCGACCCGGCCTGCCGTCGACAATCCCAGCGCCCTCAGAGGTTTGCCATCACGGCATGGTGCAAGTCGGTCACTTCCACGCGTTGCCTAACGAATGTTAAATTCTCGATAATCGTTTGATTTTTTGAACGCTCTGGATCTGAAATTCCCTTCGTTGATTACCTGCGCGCACTGTTTGCCGAACGGTCGCCGGCTCTGCTGGTCCCATTTGGCGCGCCGGCGATGAATTTCTTGCTACGTCATCGGGAGCGTCTATTTCCCGGTGTCCCCATACTTGTCTCGGCGCCACGGAACCAAAAACCTCTAAGCGGCGGATGGGATGTTTTTCGCAAAATGGACGCAGCCGCCGGCGCAGTTCGGCAGAAGTCAGTGCTGGCGGATAATTCAACATGCGCACAGGATAATGGGAGCACCGGCCGGTTGCAAGGCTGCGGACGAGAATGAGTGTCTAGTGAGGAGGGATGAGGGAGATGGATTTCAAAAGAAACTCCGTTTTTCTCTGTTAGCTCCTGTGAGAAAGGGACGAGTGACTTCCCCTCGACGCCCGACCCTCGCTCCGCCTTACAGGAAAGAATGACAGAAAAAGAAAGGAGAAAACAAAATGGCACAAGCAAAATCTAACAAACAAGCCAACATCCGACCTCCTCCTCGACACCCGACCCTCGACGCTCGGAACTCGACATTAGTTGCGTTTGAATATTGACAGAACAGAAAGGAGCCAAAACATGGCAAAACAAGAACAGAAGAAACCCAATATCCTCGTCATCTGGGGCGACGATATCGGTTACTGGAACCTCAGCTGTTACAGTCGGGGGATGATGGGCTATCAGACGCCCAACATCGATCGCATCGCCAACGAAGGGATGATGTTTACCGACTGCTACGCGGAGCAGAGTTGCACGGCGGGGCGAGCGGCTTTCATCATGGGTCAAAGCGTCTTCCGCTCGGGACTGAGCAAAGTGGGCTTGCCGGGCGCCACCCAAGGCATGCGCGCGGAGGATCCCACCATCGCCGAGTTGCTCAAGCCGCACGGCTACGCCACCGCCCAGTTCGGCAAGAACCACCTGGGCGACAGAGACGAACACCTGCCGACGATGCATGGTTTCGATGAGTTCTTCGGCAACCTCTATCACCTGAACGCTGAGGAAGAGCCCGAACTGCGGGACTATCCAACAGAGAAGGACTTCCCGAACTTCAGGAAGAACTTCGGCCCGCGCGGGGTGCTTCACTGCTGGGCCGACGGCAAGGGGCGGGCAGAAGATTGAAAACACCGGACCGCTGACGAAAAAGCGGATGGAGACCATTGACGACGAAACCGGAACGGCAGCGAGGGCCTTCATTGACCGCGCACACAAGGAGAACAAGCCGTTCTTCGTCTGGTACAACACGACGCACATGCATTTCCGCACGCACGCGAAACCGGAGAGCTTGGGTCAGTCGGGACGATGGCAGTCGGAATACCATGACGCCATGATCGACCACGACAAGAACGTCGGCGAGATGCTCGCCCAGCTGGATCGGCTCGGCATCGCCGAGGACACGCTCGTCTTCTACAGCACCGACAACGGGCCGCACATGAACAGCTGGCCCGATGCCGGCATGACGCCCTTCCGCAGCGAGAAGAACACCAACTGGGAAGGCGCCTTCCGCGTTCCGGGGATGGTGCGCTGGCCCGGCAAGATCAAGGCCGGATCCGTCTCCAATCAGATGATCAGCCACTTGGACTGGCTCCCCACCATCCTGGCGGCCGCGGGCGACCCGGATATCAAGGACGAGCTGCTGAAGGGCCACAGCGCCGGCGCGAAGACGTTCAAGGTTCACCTGGACGGCTACAACCAGCTTCCCTTCCTGACCGGTCAGACTGACAAGGGCCCGCGCGACGAGTTCTTCTACTTCTCGGATGACGGGGATCTGTTCGCCATGAGGTACGACAACTGGAAGTTGGTCTTCGCGGAGCAGCGCGAGCTCTGGGCTGAGCCGTTCGTGCGGCTGCGGCTTCCGCACATCTTCAACCTGCGGACGGACCCGCTCGAGCGTGCCACCATCACGTCGAATACGTACTGGGACTGGGTCTTCGATCACGCCTATCTGATGGTGCCGGCACAACAGATCGTGGGCCGGTTCCTGGCGACGTTCAAGGAGTTCCCGCCGCGCCAGAAGGCGGCGAGTTTCACCGTTGACCAGATCTTGGAGAAGCTCCAGGAAGGTATCGGTAGCCACTAACAGCGCGCACGGATCAACTATCGAGTGAGAAAAAAGGGACGAGTGTCGGGTGTCGAGTGAACAGTAATCAAGTTCAACAGGAGCAAACAGAGATAACGGAGATGGATTTTATTGAACTCTGTTCGCTCTGTGACCTCCTGTGAAGAAGTGGCGAGTGTCGGGTGCTAACTCACAATCAAAGCGGAGTGGACCATGAGTGAGACCTTGCCGAGCTGGCGTGACGGCGCGGTCCGACGCCCAGCTAACACAATGAGAACAATCGTATCCATCGCGCTTGTCGCGTTGGTTTCCATCTCTGTCGCCTTCGCCGCCGATGACCTGAAGGCATTTCCTCCCGCTGAGGAAGGCATGACCCGCCATGTCATCAGCCTCCCGAAACAGCAAGACGAAAGCGCTTTCAAGGTCGAGCTCATCATCGGCAAGACGGTAAAAACGGACGCGAGAAACAGCTACTTCTTCGGCGGCACCCTCGAGACCGAGACTATTCCCGGGTGGGGTTTCGATCGCTACATCCTGCGTAAACTCGGCCCCATGGCCGGAACCCTGATCGCCGTCGACCCAGACGCCCCGCAGGTCGAACGCTTCATCAGCATTGGCGGCGAGGCGCGGCTGCTGCGCTACAACAGTCGCCTCCCGCTCGTCGTCTATGTCCCCGCCGGCGTCGAAGTCCGCCACCGACTCTGGCGCGCCGAACCGACCGGGCACTTCGTGCAGAAGCTTACTCTCCCCACCGGACAAACGGCGGTAATTGCCGAGGGCGACTTCGAAGCCCGCTCAATCGGAAGCTACAGCGTCCGCATCTACTCGACACAACGTGCGCAACCGGATGACGACACTACTTTCTTCTCGTCGGGCGTCATTCGCGCCCGCGACGGTACGGTTGAGAACGTCTTTCTCGCGGAGCTGGGCAACGACGGTCCACCCAGTTTGGTCGTCGCGATCCGATCTGCCGGCTCCGGTGGCTACTTGTCGGCGGACGCTTTTACCATTGGAAAGAACACAGTCGTCCTGCGTGCGTCTGTCTCCGGATTAGCTGCAAATGCGGATCCCGTTGTAGCCCTGAAATCCTCTCTGCAAGGTCCGAACCAGAAATGATGCCTCATCCCTTCATCGAGCGAACCATGACCGAGACCTTTCCCAGTTGCCGGGACGGCGCGGCCAAGTCTGCAATTACAGACTTCGTGGAGCGCGTGTGCCGCGAAGGATCGCGGGACTTCGTTGCGCCGCCGGCGCGTATCGCGGTGTTCGAATGACGAGGGACGAGTGTCGGGTGGTGAATGAAAAAGGAATTCAGTTCAACAGGAGCAAACAGAGAGAATGGAGAGTGGAAGAATGGAATATTGCAAGGTTGGAAGACTGGAAGACTGGAATATTGGAAGATTGGAAAATCGGAACATCATTCCATTATTCCACCATTCCATCATTCCGTGTTTTCACTTTCCACTTTTCCATTATTCCATTATTCCACCATTCCAACACCCCAACGCCCTCTGTTTTCTTTGTGACCTCCTGCTGACGTTTATATTGGAAGGTGTTCTATGGGCAACATTACAAATCCAATCACTGCTCCGAGTAACCCGACGCATCCGGACATGGTCTGGATTTCCGGTGGCACTTTCCTGATGGGTTCTGACAAACATTACCCGGAGGAAGCGCCTGCCCATGAGGTTACCGTCGATGGCTTTTGGATGGATACGCACACGGTGATGAACGAAGAGTTCCGTCGGTTTGTCGAAGCAACTAAGTTCGTCACATCTGCTGAGCGCGCGCCGAATCCAGAGGATTATCCCGGCGCGAAGCCGGAACTGCTCGTGCCGGCTTCGGTCGTTTTTCAGAAACCCAAACAACGAGTCGATCTCAACGACTGCTACCAATGGTGGACGTATGTTCCCGGCGCCAACTGGCGCCATCCGGAAGGACCGGCCAGCTCTTTGAAGGGGAGAGCGAAACATCCGGTCGTGCAGATCGCGTATGAGGACGCCGAAGCCTATGTGAAATGGGCTGGTAAGGAATTACCAACCGAAGCCGAGTGGGAGTTCGCCGCGCGAGGCGGATTGGCGGGAGCTGAATTTGCCTGGGGCGATGAATTTACCCCCGCAGGCAAATATATGGCGAACAGTTGGCAGGGAGAATTTCCCTGGCAAAACCTTAAGACCGACGGATTCGAAGGCATCGCGCCGGTGGGCAGTTTTCCCGCGAACGGCTACGGGCTTTACGACATGGCCGGCAACGTTTGGGAGTGGACGACGGACTGGTATCAGGAGCACGGCAAGATCACACAATCTTGCTGCGGAGCCGTCAATCCCCGAGGCGCGGAGCAGGAAAAAAGTTACGATCCCAACACGCCGGACGTTAAGATCCCGCGCAAAGTGATGAAAGGCGGCTCTTATCTCTGCGCGCCGAACTATTGCCGGCGCTACCGCCCTGCGGCGCGCATGGCGCAGCCCATCGATACTTCGACGTGCCATCTGGGTTTTCGATGCATCGTGCGAGGAGAGGGTCGAGTGTCGGGTGTCGAGGGGCCGGGAAAGAACGTCGAGGGTCGAGGGACGAGTGAGGGATGAGTCAGATCGCACTGGAGAGCTTCGGCGCGCACCAAAAAGCTCGGCAATTGTTCGATCTGGTGGTGGCAGATATGGAAACACTTAAAACAAACCCGCTTTGCTACCGACTTGTATCACAACAAATCGGCAGCGCAGATTCAATTTGTGCAAACATCGAGGAAGGTTACGGTCGACTAAGCCGGATTGAGTACATTCGCTTTCTTGATTTCGCGCGAGGCTCTGCTCGTGAAACGCGGGGACGTTACGAACGAATGAAGCACTGGTTGGACAAGGACATGATCAATCAACGCACGAAACTGCTCGACGAGATAATTGGGATTCTGACCAGCTCGATTGGAACGATGAGGAAAAAGTGAGGGCGAGGTCGGGTGACTAGTTGTTGTGCTCTTCCCCTCGACACTCGACCCCCGACACTCGGTCCTTGCGTCATGCAAAGAACTGACTGGGACAATAATAACTACAAAGAGCAAAGGAGAAAATCATATGGCTAGCCCAACAGACAAAATTCCCCGTTCGATTCTGCCGATCCCGGATGTGCAGCATGTGGGATTGACGACCTACGACGCGAAGGATCCGGATACCAAGTTTCCGCCGATCGAACCATTGCGGCCACCGAAAGGCGCGCCCAACGTTTTAATCGTTCTGCTCGACGACGTCGGCTTCGCCGCATCGAGTGCGTTTGGCGGGCCGTGTCAGACGCCGAATTTCGAAAACCTTGCGGGCAATGGACTCAAGTACAATCGTTTCCATACCACGGCGCTCTGCTCGCCGACGCGTCAGGCGCTGCTCACGGGCCGCAACCACCATTCGGTCAATATGGGCGGCGTCTGTGAGATCGCGACCTCGGCGCCCGGCTACACTTCCGTTCTTCCGAAGAACAAAGCGCCGCTGCCGATGACTCTGAAGCTTAACGGCTACTCGACGGCGCAGTTCGGCAAGTGCCACGAAGTGCCGGTGTGGGAGACCAGTCCGCTCGGCCCCTTCGACCAGTGGCCGACGGGTGGCGGCGGTTTCGAGTACTTTTACGGCTTCATCGGCGGCGAGACCAATCAATGGGATCCGGCCATTTACGAAGGCACCACGCCGCTCGAACCGCCGAAGACCGCCGAGGAAGGTTACCACTTCACCGAAGACATGACGGACAAGGCGATCGCCTGGGTACGCCAGCAAAAAGCGCTCATGGGCGATAAGCCGTTCTTCATCTACTTCGCTCCGGGAGCGACACACGCGCCGCACCATGTTCCGAAGGAATGGGCGGACAAGTACAAAGGGAAATTCGACCAGGGCTGGGACAAGCTGCGCGAGGAAAGTTTGGCGCGACAGAAGACGCTCGGTGTCATTCCTGAAAATGCGGAGCTCACGCAGCGGCCCAAGGAAATCCAGGCCTGGGAGGATGTTGACCCGAAGATGAAGCCGGTGCTGGCGCGCCAGATGGAGTGCTACGCCGGCTTCCTCGAGCACACTGATCATCACACCGGCCGGCTTATCGATGCGCTTAAGGATCTCGATATTCTCGACGATACACTGGTTTATGTCATCATCGGCGACAACGGCGCCTCAGCCGAGGGGACGCCGAATGGCTCGTTTAACGAGATGCTGATGCTGAACGGTGTGACCGGCGTGGAGACGCCAGAGTTCTTGACTGCGCGGATGGATCAGTTCGGCGGTCCCGATTCCTTCAACCATTATGCCGTCGGTTGGGCGCACGCCATGGACACGCCGTATCAGTGGACCAAACAGGTGGCTTCGCACTGGGGCGGCACGCGCAACGGCACGATCGTGCATTGGCCGAAAGGTATCAAGGCCAAGGGCGAGATCCGTAGTCAGTTCTGCCACGTCATCGACATTGCGCCGACGATTCTGGAAGCGGCTGGCATTCCGGAACCGACAGTCGTCAACAGCGTGCAGCAAAGCCCCATGGAAGGCACCAGCATGATCTACAGTTTCGATGATGCCAAAGCGGCGGAGCGGCACGTTTTGCAATATTTCGAGATGTTTTGTAATCGCGGCATCTACTACAAGGGCTGGAGTGCGGTGACGCGGCATTCGACACCGTGGGTCGTCGAAAAACTGCAAGCCTTTGATGACGACGTCTGGGAGCTGTACGACGGCAGCAAGGACTGGAGCCAGGCGCGTAATCTAGCGAAGGAGATGCCTGAAAAATTGCGCGAGCTGCAGCGGCTGTGGCTTATCGAGGCGACCAAGTACAATGTCATCCCGCTGGATGACCGTAGATTCGAGCGCTTTAATGCCGATATTGCCGGACGGCCACAGCTCGTCAAGGGCAACTCGCAGCTGCTATTCGGCGGCATGGGACGGCTGAGCGAGAACAGCGTCGTGGTGATGAAGAACAAATCGTTCTCGATCACGGCTGAAGTAGAAGTGCCCGCAAAAGGCGCCGAAGGTGTAGTGATCGCGCAAGGCGGTAAATTCGGCGGACTCAGTCTCTATACCAAAGGCGGAAAGGCAAAGTTCGCTTATAATTTCTTCGGCCTTGAAACGTTTACGACCGAGGCGACACAGGCAATCCCTGCGGGCAAACATCAAGTGCGCATGGAACTCAAATACGACGGCGGAGGTTTAGCCAAAGGCGGCAATGTCACGCTTTACTACGACGGCAACAAGGTCGGCGAGGGCCGTGTCGAGCGCACCGTGCCGATGATCTTTTCCGCCGACGAGACCACCGACATCGGCCGCGAAGCCGGCACGCCGGTTACTCCCGATTACGACCGCCACAGCAGCGTCTTCAGCGGCAAGATTAACTGGGTGCAGATCGATCTCGGCAAAGACGACCACGATCACTTCATCAGTCCTGAAGAGCGGATAAAGATCGCGATGGCGAGGCAGTAGGAAGAGGGACGAGGGTCGAGGGACGGAGAGTGTCGAGGGTCGAGGGACGAGTGAAAGGAAATTCAATTTAACAGGAGCAAACGGAGATAACGGAGAGTGGAAGAATGGAATATTGCAAGGTTGGAAGACTGGAATACTGGAAGATTGGAAAATCGGAAAATCGGAACATCGGAACATCATTCCACCATTCCAACATCCCAAGCGCCCTCTGTTTCCTCTGTTGCCTCCTTTAAAGAAGTGACGAAGGACGAGATCGGGGGAAAAGACATGAAGCGGCGATTAGCGCCGTCACGCGAAGGGGTTCAGCACCTGCACGCCAGCCTTGTTGAAATCGCGCATGTTTCGCGTGGCAACGGTGAAATCGTGTTGGAGCGCTGTGGCAGCGATCATGCTATCCAGCAGAGGCAACTTGTCTCCCTTCTGCTTCAAATCCACCACGAGTTTAGCCCACCGTTGGCTGATCGTGGAGTCCCATGGAAGGCAATCTATGGTTTGCACCACGTCCCCAAACCACCGCTCGAGTTGTGTCCGCTTACGTCCACGCGGCAGCGCGAGAATGCCGACGCACAGTTCACCCAAAATGATGGAGTCCACGACGAGATTTTCTTCGTTCGCGCTCAACCAGTCGACGACCTTGCTGCTGGGCACCGGCTTTGTCGGCTCGCTGAGCACGTTTGCATCGACCAGGTAGGTCACGCGAGTCTTGGTGCTTTGATGTCGTCGGTCGTCTCGCTGCGATTCATCCGCTTGAACCAACCCTTAACGGGACACGCAAGCAGCAGCTTTACCAGGCCTTCATTACGCCGCCGCTCCTTTCGTTTCAGCCGGTATTCGCCGCGGTCGATACGTTCGACCTCGAACTCTTGGCCCGACTCGATGCCATCGCGCTGGCGGATTTCCGCCGGGAGAATGATCTGGCCTTTCGTGGAAACGGTGGTTTTCATATCGGGTAAGTTAACGTCTTACCTACCGAAGGTCAACCCGATCCTCGACACTCGGTGCTCGGATCTTTCCCTCGACACCCGACACTCGACCCTCTCGTCATGTTGCTTATTCCGAGACGGAAAATAGTGAAAGAAAAATCGAGCTGCTGAAGAATGAACAAGCTAATAAGGAGATAAAACAATGAGTACGAAAACACTCTATGAACGCCTTGGCGGTTATGACGCCATCGCTGCAGTTGCCAGTGACCTGTTGCCGCGTTTGCAAGCGGATCCGCAACTAGCCCGCTTCTGGCAGCACCGAGGAGAAGATGGTGTAAAGCGGGAAAAGCAGCTTCTGGTTGATTTTCTCTGCTGCAGTGCCGGCGGTCCTCTGTACTACACGGGACGGGATATGAAGACTTCCCATAAAGGGATGAAAGTCAGTGAAGGCGATTGGTCGGCATTCTTGGGGCACCTCAATGCCACTCTGGACGCTTTTAAGGTCCCGTCGTCTGAACGTGACGATGTAGTCGCATTCGTGCAGAGCACGAAGAAAGACATTGTCGAAGCATAACCGAGTGACGAGAGTCAACGTCGGAAAAATTAACAGGAGCAAACGGAGAGAACAGAGAGTAGAAGAATGGAATATTGCAAGGTTGGAAGACTGGAACATCGGAACATCATTCCATTATTCCACCATTCCATCATTTCGTGTTTCCACTTTTCCACCATTCCACTATTCCATCGTTCCAATTCCCTTGCCTCTGCTCCTCTATTGCCTCCTGTGAAGAAGGAACGAGTGACGAGGTGGGGTGAAAAAAACAGCGAAGTACCTGGGTGTCAGGGTTGGAGGGGATCGATGACTTCGAGAAAAGGGAACCAGTGAAAGTCTGCATCGCGTGTGCAGATCTGCCGGATTCCATGCTCACGCATGAGGATGGCTGTATGCGCGTCGTGGATCAGATTGCCTGCGAGGTGAGGAAGTTCTCCGATGACCTGCTCAGCAACGGCGGGGTGTCGTTGAGTTGGGACGACAGCACTAAGTCCGGGCGAGGCGAGGAGTCCCTGGACAAAGGTCCACGCTTCCCGTGCGTTCCACGGCCGGCGCATTACTCGCGGATGAGTCGTCACGCGCAGGAACTCATACAGGATCGCCCAGGGTAATATACCAGGCGTCCGGCCGTCGTCGCTGACGTTCGAGCCAGTCGCGGCAGGCAACGTGGAACGGCGAGTCGCCGTCGGCGGCGTAAATCAGGACATTCGTGTCAACGACGAGCACTACCGCCCTTCCATAGCCTGGTACAGGGCATCTCGATCCGCGACGTCGACCAGCGCGCCGCCGCTACGGAACGTAGGCAGCGGGGGAAGTTCCTGCGGTTTTTTCTGGGACCGGAACAGATTGCGCAGGGCCGTCTCGACAAGTTCTGACATCGTGCGCCTCTGGCGTGCCGCTTCACGCTTTAGTTGAGCCATAACGGTGTCATCAATGTTAAGAGTTGTCTTCATATGGAAAACCATACCAAGGGTACGGGAGTATTTCAAAGAGAGTCTGACGGGGATGCGAGATATAGGGATACGAGATAAGGGGATGTCAGATTCGAGATGCGCGTATCTCGAAACCCGTATCCCCGATCGCGAATCTGTTGCCTCCTGTAAAGAAGTGACGAGTGTCGAGTGACGAGAGAAGAATGGAACATTGGAGTAATGGAATAGTGGAATTTTGGGAGCTTCATTCCATTCTTTCCATCATTCCAACATTCCAATCCTTCTCAGTTCTCGATCACTCTACACCCTTCCCCTCGACCCTCGGTGCTCGACACTCGTGTTTCGACCCACGACACTCCTTGAGACTCTGAGATGACCTACACACTATACACAGCACTGTTGAGCCTCGGTTTGTTTGTCGGCATGCTCGTCCTGCTCGAAGTCGGCCGGCGTATCGGAGTCCAGCGTCTTGCGCAAAATCCCGAGGGAGCGGAAGCGGGCGTGGCCGTCGTGGATGGCGCTGTTTTTGCCTTGCTCGGGCTGCTTATCGCATTTACCTTCTCCGGGGCGGCTTCGAGATTCGACACGCGCCGGCAGTTGATCGTCGAGGAGACCAACGCGATCGGCACTGCGTATCTCCGCTTGGATATGTTTCCAACTGCCGCGCAGCCTGCGCTGCGGGAAAACTTTCGCCGTTATTTAGATTCACGCATAGAAGTCTATCGGAAACTGCCGGATATCGCGGCGGCGAAAGAGGAGCTTGTCAAAGGCAACAAGCTGCTGGGGGAAATCTGGCGCCAGGCGGTTGCCGTCAGCAGGGCACAGGGCGCTTCACCCGCCGCGCCGATGCTGCTCCTGCCCGCGCTCAATGCGATGATCGATATCACGACGACCCGGACGATGGCTACGCAAATGCATCCGCCGATGGTCATCTTCGCGCTGCTCTTCGGTGTGGCGCTGGCCAGTTCGCTGCTGATGGGCTATGGCATGGCCGGTAGCAAGAAGCGCAACTGGCTGCACACGCTTGGCCTCGCGTTCGTCATGGCGGCTTCGGTCTTCGTCATTCTCGACATCGAATATCCGCGGTTGGGCTTGATCCGCGTTGATGCCTTCGACCAGGCGCTGGTGGAGCTGCGGGAAAGCATGGGAAAGTGAAATGACAAGCGCCGGGCAAACAGTCTCCGACAGGCAGCGCTTACCGCTTTGGCGTATGCCGATTCGCGGCGTGCTGCTGATACTGCTCGCGGGTATCACTGCGTGGAGCGCTGCGGCGTTGTGGTTCGACGGACCGTCGGCGCGCTGGCTGGCGGGGCTTCTCGCCGCGACGCTGGTTCTCGGTTGCGCCGCGCCGCTCATTTTGCTCAAGCCGTTTCGACGTGCGGTGTTCGCCGTTCTCGGCGCGTTCTTGATCGTGCTGGTATGGTGGCTCTCGATTGCGCCGCGCAATGACCGAGACTGGTCGCCCGACGTGGCGCAACTGCCGAGCGCGCTGATCGCAGGTGATAAGGTTACGCTGCGCAATATTCGCAACTTCGCCTATCGCAGCGAAACGGATTTTACCGAACGTTGGGAAACGCGAACCTACAATATCAGTCAGGTTGTCGATTTTGACATGTTTTTTTCGTACTGGGGACCGACTCTGATCGCCCACACGATCGCGAGCTGGGAGTTCGCCGACGGCCGTCACCTCGCGGTTTCCATCGAAACGCGAAAAGAAAAGGGCGAGACCTATTCGGCGCTGCGCGGATTTTTTCGCCAGTTCGAGCTCTATTACGTCGTCGCCGATGAACGCGACGTGATCGGCCTACGGGCAAAACATCGGGGCGAGCAGGTCTTTCTCTATCGGTTGACTCATCCGCCGGAGCAAGCGCGCGCGATGTTGCTCGCTTATTTGCGCGAGATCAATAGTCTGGCGGCAGCGCCGCGTTGGTACAACGCGCTCACCCATAACTGCACCACGGCGATCCGTTACCACGCCCAGGAAGTCGGCGTGGCGAGGCCCTTGCACTGGAAACTTTTCGCCAATGGCTATCTCGATGAGCTCGGCTACGAGCGTGGCATGATCGACACCAGCCTGCCGTTCCCGGAGCTTAAACGGCGCAGCGATATCACGGAAAAGGCGAAGGCCGCTGACGGCGACGCGGATTTCTCGCGGCGCATTCGCGAAGGACTTCCCATGCCGCGACCACAGTGAATGGCAGGCGAAAAATGGCGCGCGATTCAAACCAATTCTCGATGTACGAATCTTGGCAGAGGTCATTAATCAGGAGGAGAACAATGAGCAAACTTTTGTGGAGTGGATTCTGTGGCGCGGTTTTCATTTTTTGCATTAGCGCGTGCGGCCAAACCGGCGTGCGAACCATGAGCCGCACGCAGGACAAGGATATTTCCCGACCATCACGTATTCTTGTCTACAACTTTGCCGTGAGCGCGCAGGACGTGAAGGAATATCAGGGAATCATGCGGCAACAACCGTCGATCAAAGATCCGGCAGAACGCGAGCGCGAGATAGCGCGCAACGTCGTCGAGGCCCTGGCAGGAGAGTTGATCGATGCGCTGCGAGCGCTGGGCTTTACCGTTGAGCGCGTCGAACGCGGTACTGCAGCAACGAGCAATGATCTCGTGATCGACGGGCAGTTTGTCGACGTCAACGAAGGCAACAAACTGCACCGCGTTGTCGTGGGATTTGGCTCCGGCGCGTCGACGGTCGACACGCAAGTTCAGGTGTATCAAGGCACAGAGCGGCGGAAATTGCTCGAGTTCGCGACCCATTCCGACAGCGGTAAATTGCCGGGTGCTGCGCCGACATTGGGGGCGGGCGCAGCCGTGCAAGGCGGAGTCACCGCGGGTATGGTGATCGGTAACGCAGCGCTGACAGGTGTCAAAGCATATCGTTCGGAAGTGGAGCGCATGGCCGGAGACAGCGGAGATCAAGTGGCGAGGTATCTCTCGGAGTTCTTCGCCCAGCACGGCTGGATCCGCTCGGATCAGGTAAAGAAGGCTCGCGTCGCGTACTGAAACGGAAGTGTCGAGGGACAAGGGTTGGGGGATGAGTGTCGGGTGTCGAGTGAAAGGCAACGGAGCAAAGAGCGGCAAACGAAAAAACAGTTGCTATTCTCTTCCCCCTGCACATCTGACACTCCAACTCCGGCACTCCTCTCCCTCGACACCCGACCCTCGACACTCCTCCCTGGCCCCTCCCCATATTGCACCAAAGGACAATAGACGATCGTTGACATTCCGCGTTATGGTCGGCTTCAAAATTTTGCAGTTCTAGAGGAGATCAGTCGTGAAGCGAAAAACTTTGCTGGCAATAGCTTTATGTTTTGGATTATCGGGTTTCTCGATTCCCGCTCCGGCCCAAGACAAGCCCGCGAACAATCTGGAAATTATCCACGAGAAGCTCAAGGCGGACAAGAAATTGATCGTCGCGAATTACATGGAGCTGACCGAATCGGAAGCAAAGAAATTCTGGCCGGTTTTCGAGGACTACCAGAAGGATTTGCGTAAGATCAACGAGCGTCTGCTCAACCTGCTGCAGAGCTATGCCGCCGATTATCGCAACAAGTCGCTCACCGATGAGAAAGCGCAGAAGCTGCTCGACGAGTGGATCGCCCTCGAGAAAGACGACGCCAAGCACCGCAAATCCTATGCTCCAAAGGTGCTGCAAGCGTTGCCGGCGAAGAAAGCGGCGCGTTATCTGCAGATCGAAAACGAGTACCGAATCCTGATGAGGTATGACCTCGCGGCAACGGTGCCGCTGGTGCAGTAGGGAAGGGACGAGTGACGAGGGGCGAGAGACGAGGAGCTAGGAAACAGTGAACGAGAGCAGATTTCAGTGTTCAGGTTTCAGTCGGACAGTGGAGGAGAAGGTTTCAGTGTTCAGGTTTCAGGTCGTTTCGTAGTTTACACAGTATTTCGTTTTCTGGGAGTTGCCTAGTCCTCTCCGCATTCGATGACTGTTGACTGATCACTGATCACTTCTGACTCTTTCTCAGCCCTGAAACCTGGCACCTGGCACCTGAAACCTGAAATCCGAAACCTGAAGGAGAGATACAATGAAATTTCATTTCGTGAAAATAAGTATGACTGTTGCGATCGCGGTAATCACGGTCGCTTTCAACGTCTTTAGCCCGGCTGCGGCGCTGGCGGCGAACGCAAGCGCCATCGACCGGCAGGCGAGAGCGTCCTTGGATGACCTCTACAAGCATACGCCGGGCGCGAAAGCTCTGGGCGACAAGGCGGTGGCGGTGCTGGTTTTCCCGAGCATCGTCAAAGGCGGTTTCATTATCGCGGGCCAATTCGGTGACGGGGCGTTGCGCAAAGGCGGGAAGTCGGTTGCCTATTATCGGTCGTTGGCGGCGTCCTATGGATTTCAGGCCGGGGTTCAGGCTTTTGGCTATGTCTTGTTTTTCATGGACGATGCATCGGTGCAGTATCTCGACAACAGCGCCGGCTTTGAATTGGGGACAGGACCGAGTCTGGTTATATTGGACGCGGGATTCGGCAAGAACTTGTCGACCACAACGCTGCAGAAAGGCGTCTATGCTTTTATCTTCGACCAGAAGGGACTGATGGGTGGTGTCGGTATCCAGGGATCGAAGATTACCCGGATCAACCCGAATCCATAGGGCGAGAGAGTGTCGAGAGTCGAGTGACGAGGGAACAGTGAACGAGACCAGGGTTTCAGTGTTCAGGTTTCTGTGAGGATTCGGAACTCCTGACACCTGACACCCGAAACCTGAGGCCTGAAGGAGAAGATCGATGAGATTAAATTTGGTGAAAAAAACTATCGGCGCGGCGCTGGCGATCATGCTGTTTGGTTCCATGCCGCTCTACTCGGCGCAGGATAAGCCGGCGGACAACATGCAAATACTGCGTGACAAGATTAAGGGCGACAAAAAATTGGTGGTGGCGACCAACATGGAACTGACGGAATCGGAGGCCAAAGGGTTTTGGCCGATCTACGACGCCTATCAGAAGGACTTGCAAAAAATTAATCGACGGATGGCCAACCTGTTGGATAGCTACGCGGCCGACTTCCGCACCAAGTCGCTCACGGACGACAAGGCGAAGAAGCTGATCGACGAGGCGCTTTCTATCGAACAGGCCGAAGCCGATCTCAAGGGCACCTACGCGGCGAAGCTCGGCAAAGTGCTGCCGGCGAAAAAAGTTGCGCGCTATCTACAGATCGAGAACAAGATCCGCGCTGTCATCAAATATGACATCGCGCAGGGCGTACCGCTGGTGCAGTGAAGAAGGACGAGGGTCGAGGGACGGGTGTCGAGTGTCGAGGGAAGAATAATTCAATTTCAACAGGAGCAAACAAAGTTAACGGAGAAATTTTCTGGAAAACCTTCGTTCCCTCCGTTGACTTCTGTTCAATCAGACCTCGACCCTCGGTACTCGACACTCGTCCCTTTGAATGTAAGAGCTTCAAATGAAATTGAGTCGCGTTTTATTTCACAAGTTGCTGAAAAAAGAACTTCCATGTTTCGACAAGCTCAGCATGAACGGAAAATTCTTAGAATAAAGATTGACTTTTGATCAAGAGAGAAAAAACACTGACACACTGGAGAAGAGAGGAATGCCAATGAAGATGAAACACATTTGCGTGCGCGTGGTGGTTTCGTTCCTAGTATTACTCCTGGTGTTGCCGCCGGGAGTCATAGCGCAGCAACCTGCAGCAAGTCCAACCTTTAAGCCGGAAGAATTGGAGCAGCTGGCGGCGCCCATCGCGCTATATCCGGATTCTCTGGTTGCGCAAATTTTGGTGGCGTCCACCTACCCCTTGGATGTGGTGCAGGCCGACCGGTTTGCGAAGCAGAACAAGAATCTCAAGGGCGACGCTCTGACCAAGGCGCTTGAGGCGCAAAGCTGGGACCCGAGCGTCAAGTCGCTGGTGAATTTTCCCCAAGTGATCACCATGATGAGCGAGAAACTCGATTGGACACAAAAGTTGGGCGACGCTTTTCTAGCTCAAGAGAAAGCAGTCATGGATACAATCCAGAGTCTTCGAACGTCGAGCAAAAGGTCATCAGGATTGAGCCGGCCAGCCCGCAGGTGATTTACGTTCCGACTTATAATCCAACGGTGGTGTACGGCGCGTGGCCGTATCCCGCGTATCCACCGTATTACTACTACCCACCGGGATATGTGGCCACCACGGCTGCCTTTTCCTTTGCCGCCGGAGTCGCGATGGGCGCGGCCTGGGGTTATGCGTGGGGTTCACCGAACTGGAGCAGTGGTAACGTCAAATACAATTACAATCAAAACGTAACCATCAACAACAACATCAACCGCAACGTGTACGCGCAACAACTGCCGGCAAACGCGCAGGGTAATTGGCAACACAATCCGGCCAATCGAAAAGGTGTCCCTTATAACAGTCAGGCGCTCCAGCAGAGGTACAACCAGGCGAGTCCCAGTCAACAGGTGCAGGCACGGCAAGCTTACCGCGGTCACACCGGCTCGGCCTTAACGCCGCAGGAACAACAGCAGGCCCAACAACGGGCGCAACAAGCTCAACAACAACAAACTGGGCAGCAAGCACAACAAGCCCGGCAACAACAAACGACACAGCAGGGCCAGCAACAACAAAAAGCACAGCAAGGGCAGCAAACCCAGCAGGCGCGCGGTGGCGAACAGCCTCGAACTTCTGAAGCCTCGGGTAATCGCG
>VBKY01000050.1:0-3202 GCA_005879255.1 Deltaproteobacteria bacterium | reverse complement strand
GCGGACCGAGGCGGATCCGGTAGTCGCGGTGGCGCCTTCGAAGGCATCGATCGCGGCGGCGGCTCCGCTAACAGCGCGAGCCAGCGCGGCAGCGCGAGCCGCGGCAGCGGTGGCAGTGGCGGCAGGTCGGGTGGTGGCGGCAGATCTGGCGGAGGCGGCGGAGGACGAAGGTAAACAAGTGTGGAGTGACGAGGGACGAGTTGAAGAAGGTTTCAGGTTTCAGTGTTCAGGTTTCGGCCCTGACACCTGACACCCGGCTACTGAATTTTTGATGGAGGAAGAAATGAAGCTTCTAAAGACAGGAAGAAACAAAGACAAATTTGCTCGGCGACTTATTCGCGTCGCCGCTAGTGCGGCATTCTTAATGACCTTCGGCCTTTGCGAAATCTCTTTTGCCGCGACGGCGCAGCAAAAAAGTTTTGCCTCTGCGGCAGAGGCTGTCAAAGCAGCCGTCGCAGCTGCGAAAAGCAATGACGACAAAGAATTGTTGGCGATCTTCGGCGCTCAAGCAAAAGAGTTGATCTCTTCCGGCGATCCGGTGGCCGACAAACAGAGACGGGCGGAGTTTTTGAGGGCCTATGACGAGAAAAATAGTCTCGTTACCGAAGGGACAATACCATTCTCGTGATCGGCAACAAGACCTGGCCCTTTCCAATTCCGTTGGTCAAGAAAGGTGAGAGTTGGGTTTTCGATACGGCCAAAGGCCGGGAGGAGATTCTCAACCGCCGCATCGGCGAGAACGAGCTGTACACGATTCAAGTCCTTCTCGCCATCGTCGACGCCCAACGCGAGTATGCGATGAAAGACCGCGAAGGCGACGGACTAAACAAATACGCGCAAAAAATGCTCAGCGATCCGGGTAAGAAAAACGGCCTGTATTGGGAAGCAAAAGCTGGAGAAGAGCAGAGTCCGATCGGGCCGTTAGCGGCGCGGGCGATGAAGGAAGGCTACAAAGGCCCGCAAGGAGGAGGCCCGGCTCCGTTTCACAGCTATTACTACAAAATTCTCACGGCACAAGGGAGCAATGCGCCGGGCGGCGCCTATGGCTATCTCGTCAAGGGCAAAATGATCGGCGGATTCGGCGTGGTTGCCTATCCGGCAACCTACGGCAACTCCGGGGTGATGACGTTTATCGTCAACCACGACGGCGTCGTCTATCAAAAAAATCTCGGCAGCAACACGACGCAAGCGGCGCAGGCGATGACGAAATTCAATCCGGACAAGAGCTGGACAAAAGTTGAAAATACGGCGAAGCCTTAACAACGACGTCTCTTCTATCGAGATTTAACTAAAACCGCCGCAAACAATCTGACAAGTGCGAAGGAGCGACGCCGCCTTTTCTGGCAACTACGCAGCCGCGCAAGCAGGACTCGCCGTGCGCGGCGGACAGGGCGAGGTTTCCATGAGATATTCAAAAGGCGTGACCATCGTCTTCTTGGCCAACGAAGGCAGGAGTTCGGCATGCGACTAAACCTCGGGCCCGGCGGTATGACGATCATAGTTGGTCGGCGTTTTTGCGCCCTCGCAATTTTGGATCTTTCCGTATGAGAAAATTACCCGGGCACTGGCAGCGTTACCGAAGCGCAGCTTCGTGGTGCGGTTTCCTAATTCTACTTTGCTTGTTATCGGCCTGTGCCACACCGATCGGCGTAAGCTACGTGGACCGCCGCCTCGCGTATCAGTCGCTTACGAGCAATGTGCTTTCCACCGAGAAGATTAGCTCTTTCTCCGCGCGAGAGCTGATCAATTTTAACCTATACCAGGAATTCGAAGACAATCCTCAAAAGGCGCTTTCTAATCTGCATTCGGGTTTGGCGGCAAGAGGCGACGAGGATCGTCTTTTCGCCCTGGCCGAGCTTTCCTTTCTTCACGCCCAGAACAGCGGAGAACGATCTTATTATCTGGCGGCGGCCGTGTATGCTTACGCATTTGTTCTTCCCGGACAGCGAGGCACGCCCCCACGGGGAATCGACCCGAAGGATTTTGTTCCCGCGGCAGACCTTGAGGTGCGCGGTTTGCGCAATCGCTACCGAACTCCCGGTATCGGTGCGGCTCTCGCCGCATCGATCGAGCCGCTAGAGACGGGCAAACAGTCCATGCGTATTCCACCGCGGCTGAAGATTCCGGTCACGGCTTTTTTGCGACTGGAGGATCCGCGCTCGGCATTGGCTTCCGGAAAGTTGCGCGGCGAGCTCGAATTTTACACTCCGGACTCCACGAGAACGCTCAAGATCGAAGGGGTGGAGGTCCCGATCGAATACGAAACGACTTCCGCCCTCGCATTGACTTTGGAAGGGGCGCCGATTTGGGACTTTGAGATCGCCGGTTTCCGCTCCGGTGACTTCACCATCGGCGACGCAAATTTGCGGGAAGGGGTGTTCATGCTGCATCCGCACAAGTCCGGGCGTACTCCGGTGGTGCTGGTGCACGGCACAGCGTCGAGCCCGGCGCGATGGACGGAGTTGATCAACGAATTGGAGAACGACCCGCGCTTTTGGGAAAAATATGAGATTTGGCTGTTCATGTACAACACGGGAAATCCGATCGCGTATTCGGCGATGCTGCCGCGCGACGGTTTGGCGAAAATTGTCAAAGAGCTGGACCCCGAGGATAAAGACACCGGTCTCAAGCAGATGGTGGTCATGGGACACAGCCAAGGCGGACTCCTGACCAAGATGACGGTGATCGACAGCGGCACGCGCCTCTGGCCTTTCACTGTGCCGCCGGAAGAGTTGGATATTGATGCTGAAACGCGTGAGCTTCTTACAAACGCGCTCATGATCAAGCCTCTGCCGTTTGTGCGCCGGGTGGTATTTATCGCAACGCCGCATCGAGGCAGTTACCAGTCTTTAGGTATTCTGGGGAACCTCGCTTCTTGGCTGGTGAATCTACCGGGCCGTTTTACCAAGTTAAGTATCGAGCTTTTGACCTTGCAGCAGAAGGGATTCGTTCTCGGTCCAATGAGGAGCGGCCTCCCGACTAGCATCGACAACATGAACCCCAACAATCGTTTCATCCAGGCCTTATCGGCAATCCCCATCGCCGATGGAGTGGTCGCGAATTCAATCGTTGGGGTTGAAGGCGGGGGCCCGCCGGCAGAAGGCGGAGACGGCGTCGTCAAATATTCGAGCGCGCATATCGACGGCGTCGAATCGGAGAAGATTGTGCACTCGGCACATTCGATGCAGGGTAACCCAGAAAC
>VBKY01000456.1 GCA_005879255.1 Deltaproteobacteria bacterium | reverse complement strand
AGAATCGTCCACCCCGGCTCACCATCGCTTTTCGGAACTGGAGTGCTGCCGGGTGAAGCCGCTGCTCAGGCAGAATGGGCCGCGATGTCGGCGGCTCGCTCACCGCTTGCCAGATGTCATCGGGAAGTTGTCTTCCACGCCTCCCGACCAGATGAATCCGGTAGCGCGGATCGCCTGCCCCCTCCAATGGCTGAACCATACCCAGCTCGATCAACTCGTCGAGCATCAGTTGGGCGATCCATTCATTCCCCCCGACTTGCGCCGTGACCTCGGACAGACTCACCTCCCCTTGCCTCGTCATCCAGTTGACGACTTGCCGCAGCGGGTCGCGCAAAGTGCTCACGTCGGCAAGATGCAGCCCTGCGGCGCGCCACTCGCCTTCGTATTTTAGATGCATCGTGGAGTTCACACGAAATTTCGCGCTCTCCGGAAAGGCATCCAACATTTCCACGCCGAGACTGATGCCATGTGGACGCAGCTCGGGGAGCCGTTCGAGCAGCGCTGAAACATCCCAACTCTTGTCGATGGTGATCTGCAGCCGGTTGATTTTGCCGTCCAGTTGAATATCGAAGCGAAACTGAGGCTGGCCCCCGCTGAGTCCAAGATAGGTCAGGCTTAAACACGGGCCGTTGGCGGCGCCTCCTCTGAGCAGGAGACTCGCCCGCCGGCGCGGCATCGCGACCGTCACCGGAAAACGGGTAGGCACGCGCTCGCGGGCGAGGTTGAAAAGGACGGTCGATTGCCGAATGAAAGCCAATCCCAGGAGCAGAATCACTAAAAGAAACCCGGGGATGTTGACGTGCTCGCCGACTTGCCGGGCCAGCGGCGTCAAGACGGTGCCCGCATGGCCGGCCAACAGCGACGGCGCCAGCGCGCCGTTGACGGCGACCAGCCAACCGCATAGCAGCACCGTCATGGCAACACTGGCCGCCGCTGTTCCCCACAGGAGCGAGCCACCGCCGGGATCTCGGGGAAGAACGACCTTTGCGCACTGAGTAAGGTAGGTATGCCCAAGGTATGACTGAATCACGATCCCGAAGATGACTTGTAAAATGGCGCGGTCGAAAGGCCGCCCTCCGACGAGAGCGACGTTGACGTAGGACAGATTCGCCCATTGGATGTGGTTCAATGCGGCCAACGACATGACCAAAACAAGGGTAAGGCTGACTGCTCCTAACAGAACCGACAGGCCGGTCGAGAAATTGAGCGATTTGCCGGCCAGCAAATAAACCGCGAGCAAGAACAACGACACCGTCCATGCGGTCGCGGGCACAGAGGTGAAGTTTGCCAGGGTAACCGCCAGACCGTAGTAGCAAGCCACAAGTCCAATGAACAAACGCGTCGCCGTCGCCGCCACGAGCAGAAGAGAACCCGCCGCCCCGACGTAGTCGGATACCATCCGGCCCGTGAAAGCGCTGCCGTACCGGATCGAGCCGTTGCGGGCGAAAGCCTCGGCCATGCATGCCATCGTGACAACGTTGAACAAACCGAAGAAGACCAGGAGGCCGACTCCGACGGCAGGCCCGACGTCTGCCGCGGCGATCGGCAAGGCCAGCACGGCCTGCGGCAGGCTAAGCGTGAGCACAAGCAAAAATGTCGTCCAGAAAGGCGGCAGGGAATCCAACCGCCGAGCAACATCGGTGGAGACCCAGCGCAGCCGCTCGATCAAGGTAACACTGGGCGCGAAGATCGTGTCGAGAGACCGATCGTAAAGGCCGGCGTAAGCCTTTTGCACATCGGGTCGGTCGGATCCCAGTGCCGTGCGTATGCCCGGCACGGCTCGATAGGTGAAGAGATATTTCTCCCTCAACAAATGCGCCACTGCCGCGCGCAAACGCGGATTCTCCGGAACCAGATGCGCCCATTTTTCGGCGTGACGCTCCAGATGTTGAATCGTCACGCCCAGCGGGGGCTCGCGGCTTAGAGCAAAGGCTTCAAGGAATGCGAGGTCCAGCTCCTGGGCCGCTTTTTCAGTGGGGAGCTCCTGCGCGAGGAGCCGCGAGCGCGCTTCGAAGTGCGCGCTCCGGCTCTCGATGAGAAATAGCAAGGTTGCCGCGCGTCTGGCGGGGAGTCCGGCCAGCGCTTCGTCGCGCGTGAACAGTGGTTCGTCCGCCGGCATGGCGGTTCAAGCTGTCAACTTGGTTGGGACCTGCTCGAGCGCGGCAGTGATCGGATGATCGGGGTAGCGTTGGACAAAGATGCCTGCGCTGGCGAGCGTCATCATTTCATCGGAGTGGGGCAGCACGGCGGCCACCTCGCACTGATAAGTCTTCTCCACGCGCGCCTTCACGTCGGCGACGTCGAACACCGCGGGCACTTTGTTGACGATCAGCACTAAGCGCGGGACGTCGAGTTTGCGCGCCACTTCCACGGTGACGCTGGTGCCCTGATAATCCTGCTGATCGGGCCGCAGGACGATGATTAACGCGTCGGAGATTGCGATCGACAGCAGCGTTTCCTCGTTGAGGCCCGGATGTGTGTCGATCATCAGCACGTCCAGCGTCAGCGCCTCGATAAGTTCCTGCAAGCCGTCTCTCAGCACCCCCACATCGTAGCCTTCGCGCAACACACGAGCGATGTCTCCCGTTTTCATGCTGGAAGGAATGAGAAAAATCCGCCCGCGGATGTCCGGACCCAACCGCGCGGTTACATCATGAGCGGTTTCTTTGACGTGGCATTTCCCCCACAAGTAATCATTGAGCGAATGGTGCATGTCAGAGTCGCTTAAGCTGAAAAGAATGTGAATTCCCGGCGATTGGATGTCTGTATCCACGACGCCGACCCGTCGGTTTTGGGCGGCAAATAAAGCGGCGAGATTGGCGGTAATGTTGGATTTACCGGTTCCACCCCGATACGAATGAACTGAAATAATCTGAGGCATGACTTTCTCCTTAACGGCTAGGCTAGACGGAAGCGCAACGTGTTCCGGCTCTCATTGCTGCCACTAAATAGCACCAAAGCTGAGAGAATGTCATCTTCGCTTGACTCCTTCGAATCCTCTGTTGTACGCAGGCTATACGTTCCGAAGCGGCTAAGATTCGACAGCTGGAAGGAGAAAACTTCATGGTTTTGGTTCTCAAGAATGCGCAAATGGAAAATTTGCTGCCAATGTCCGAGGAGATCGACGCCATCGAACAGGCTTTTCGCGAATTGGGCCAAGGCAAGGCGATGAATGCGCCGCGCGCGCGGCTGAGAACTCCCTGGAAAGAAGAAGGCGGCCAGTACTACTTCAACAACATCATGGGTCTCGTGCCGGGCGTGAAGTCCATGGCGCTGCGTATCGACTCGAGCTTCTCCAAAGACGTGTTGGTCGGCGGCAGCAAGCGGCGGGTTTATCCGGGCGATTTTATCGGCCTGGTCATGCTCTTCGACATGGACACCTGCGAGATCTTAGCGATCATGGACGATCACTATATTTCGACGATGCGCGTCGGCGCCACCAGCGCCGTGGCGAGCAAGTATCTCGCGCGCAAAGGCACAGCAATCATGGGATTGCTGGGATCAGGCGAGCAGGCGCGCACGCAGGTGACCGCTCATCTGGTAGTTCGACCATTGCGGAAAATCAAAGTCTACAGCCCGACGAAAACAAATCGCGAGCGCTTTGCCAGGGAAATGGCCGCCCAAACCGGCGTCGAGGTGGTACCAGTCAATTCAGCCGAAGAAGCGGTGCGCGGTAGCGATATCGTGAGCGCTGCGACCAACACCATCGATCCAGTCATCGAAGGACGTTGGCTGGAAGAAGGCATGCATGTCACGAGCCTCGTTGGCGGTGACGGCTTTTTGCCGCGCAAGGAGTTGGACGATGAGGCGATCAAGAAAGCGAACCTGATTGTCGTCGGCTACAAGCCGCAGATTTTTCTCGATAAGCAGGCTGAGTTCCATGACCGAATCGAGCGCGGCATCGTCAAGCCCGAGGACTTGCATGAACTGGGCGATCTGGTCAATGGCAAATGTCGGGGCCGCGAGAACGACAAAGAAATTACCTTCTTCAAGAACAACACCGGCATGGGCATTCAGTTCGTCGCCACGGCGCGAAAAATGTATGACAAGGCCAGGGAAAAGGGCATCGGTTCAGAACTGCCTCTGGACTTGTTCATGACCAAGCGCGGCGATAAGTTGTATTCGCCGTGACGGAACCAAAAGTGTAAGGCGGAAATTGTCAGGAGTTAGGAGTCTTTCGGTCCAAAACCGCTTACTCTTCACTCCTCACTACTAACAAAGAAATTAA
>VBKY01000455.1 GCA_005879255.1 Deltaproteobacteria bacterium | reverse complement strand
GTGTTAAATGAAGAAGCTTCAACTAAGCATCGGAGTGGTATCCAACCCGAGGACGTGGCCGATTCTCAACGGCACGATCGAGCCGGAAGGCATCGAACTGGTCGCGACTGTTTTTCGTGAACCGCATTTTGGGATGGAGACCCTTCCTAACATGGGAGTGGCTGGGGAAGAGATCTATAAGTATGGTCCCGGTAGTATCGTGCACCGCGTTTCAGGCGGTCCGGGCCAGCTTTTCGCCCGCCAGCTCATGTATGGCGACTTTGACGTTTCGGAGATGTCGATGACGCGGCTCATCATGTCCGTAGCCCAGGGCGACGATCGCTGGATGGGTTTCCCCGTTTTTATGACTCGGCGGTTCTTTCACATGGATATTCTGGTGCGAAAGGACTCCGGCATCGAGAAGCCCGAAGACCTGAAGGGCAAGCACGTTGGCATTGAGACGTATCAGTCGGTGCCGGCGGTATGGAATCGCGGCATGTTTCAGCATGATTACGGCGTGCACCCGAAGGACATAACATTCTGGAGGCAGATAGAGCCGGACTACCGCCCCGCTGGATACGTAGGTTTTCCGCGCTTCACGCCGCCGCCGGAGATCAAACTCAATGACATTCCGCACGGCAAGACCGTCGTCTCCATGCTGAAGTCGGGGGAACTGCAGGCGGCGCTGGAATCTCCGGGTGACGCCGGGCACGGCCCCGGCATCGATGCGCCAGAGATCCGTCAACTGTTTCCGGATGTCTACGGCGAGTGCGTGCGTTATTACCAGAGGACGGGAATGTACCCGATCAATCACGGAGCAGTGATCAAACGGGAAATTGTCGAGAAGCACCCGTGGGTAGCGCTGAATCTTTTCAAAGCTTTTCAGCAAGCGGCCGAGCTGGCCGACAAACAGCGCATGGCCCACGTGGGCTATCACCTGGAGTCAGGGCTGATTCCGCCCGAGGCTGAGAAGGCGTTACAGAAGCCGATCGCGCGGCACGGTGTTCAGTTCAACAAGAAAGTGCTGGAGACGTATCTTCAGTACACCTATGAGCAAGGATTGACGCCGCGGCAAATGAAGCTGGAAGAGCTGTATCCGGGACGCATGATGGAAACGTAAACCGAGTGGAGTTTCCAATTGTGCAGTATTCTGCAAGGAGGCGTTAGATGAAAAAGCTTCAACTAAGTTTGGGAGTGGTATCCAATCCCCGGACGTGGCCTATTCTCAACGGCACGATCGAGCCGGAGGGCATCGATCTAGTCGCGACTGTTTTTCGTGAACCGCATTTCGGGATGGAAACCCTTCCCAACATGGGAGTGGCTGGGGAAGAGATATACAAATATGGTCCAGGTAGCATCGCGCACCGGGTCTCAGGCGGTCCGGGCCAGCTTTTCGCCCGCCAGCTCATGTATGGCGACTTCGACGTTTCGGAGATGTCGATGACGCGGCTCATCATGTCGATCGCGCAGGGCGATGATCGCTGGGTCGGTTTTCCGGTTTTCATGAGCCGGCGATTTTTTCACATGGACATCCTGGTGCGAAAGGACTCCGGCATCAAGAATCCCGAAGACCTGAAGGGCAAGCAAGTTGGCGTTACCAACTATCAGTCGGTGCCGGCGGTATGGAATCGCGGCATGTTCCAGCACGATTACGGTGTGCACCCCAAGGACATAAATTTCTGGAGGCCGATGGAGCCTGACTATGCTCCGGCTGGATTCTTGCCTCACCCGCGCTTCACGCCGCCACCCGGGATCAAACTCAATGACATTCCGCCGGGCAAGAGTGTTTTGTCGATGCTGAAGTCGGGGGAGCTGCAGGCGGCGCTGGAGGCACCGGGTGACGCCGGACACGGCCCCGGCATCGATGCGCCAGAGATCCGTCAACTGTTTCCGGATGTTTACGGCGAGTGCGTACGTTACTACCAGAGGACGGGTTTATACCCGATCAATCACGGCGCGGTGATCAAGCGGGAGATTATGGAGAAGCACCCGTGGGCGGCGTTGAATCTCTTCAAGGCTTTTCAGCAAGCGGCCGAGCTGGCCGACAAGCAGCGCATGGCTCACGTCGGTTATCACCTGGAGTCAGGGCTGATTCCTGCCGAGGCCGACAAGGCGCTACGAAAGCCGCTGGCGCGGCACGGCGTTCAGTTCAACAAGAAAGTGCTGGAGACGTATCTTCAGTACACCTATGAGCAAGGAGTGACGCCGCGGCAAATGAAGCTGGAAGAGCTGTATCCGGCAAGCATGCTGGACACATAAATGCACCAGAAGGTTCATTGCTGCCTGAGCTGGTGAGAATGATCACGCGCATATTGACAAAACTTTCTTGCTCTGGGCTATTGCTCCTCGTTTGAGTAGAGGGCTTACTTGCCGGCTTTCGGAAAGCCCCACGCTTCCACAGCAATGCGTTGCATCAATTGATCTGCGCGGTCAAAACATCCAGGACCGCAGAGCGAAACGTTGGCCCCTCGCGCGAGCTTATGGGCGATCGTCCCTTCGATTAACAAAGAGCCTTTGCCGGGATTGACCTCCTCGACCACTCTTTGACCCTCCGCAGAGGCCAAGAATTCGAGCCATAGAAGGCTGCCGTTGGGATTCCTAGCATTCGCATATACCGCTTCAGGTTCGGTTAAGCCGATACCCAGAGGATCAGGAGTTACGATCCCGATGGGCAGGGTCGGATCTTTTTTTAGCAGGCGCCTCGTTGAGTGCAGGTAGGCGCCACAGAATAGCGAGAATTCCCCAGTCGCCAACCTGCTGGCGATAGGAGCCGTCTGCCCTTGGCTCCAGATCGGATCGTTCGCTTTCAATTTTTTTGCAAAGTCCATCAATTTCTCTTCGCCCCATCGCGGGATCAGCCGGACCAGAGTTATAGGTTTGACGTCGACGCTGAACTTTCCCTTCCATTGCGGATCGATGCAAGTTTCCCATCCCGTCGGGATCTTCTCCTTCGTAACGATTTTTGAATTGTAAAGAATTACACCCGTGCCTGATCCAAGCCACACGACCAAACCGGAATCGTCAATCATCTCCGGATGAATTCTCAGTTGACCGTCTTGGGCCATCGCTTTGAGATCATATTTCTTGAACGGGTTGAATTTTCTATATTCGTTGTAATACGCCTGATGCGGGCTCATCACGTCGACGTTGGCTCTTCCCGCCTTCATCTCCAGTAGCTGTCTCTGCTCTCCATCGTTTCCCTGGACGATGCGCCAGTCTAGCTCCTTGATGAAGGGATAAGCCTTCTGAAACGCCTCGATTATGCGAGGACGCGTCTCTTCGTCGTATCCCGGCACCACCACAAGTTTTGCTTCCTTCTTTGCCCCATCCAAGATTTCTGCTCTCGTGAGATAGATCAGCCCCTTCTTTGCAGCCTCCTCTTTGCGCTTGCTTGGGGTTGTTCCAGGTGACTGCGCCGTCGCGACACCAAAACCGAAAAGCAGCACGAGCCAAAGAGCTAAAACTTTGACAAATCGACGCGCCAGATGCACTTTCATGTGTACGCCTCCTGTACGGCAATCCGTTCTACGTTCAAAGGTGCAAAAGCCATCCGTAATTAGCTCACCATCTTCTCGTTCCGAGCTTCAGATTACTTCGCTTTGGGGAAGCCCCAAGCCTCGACCGCGATTCGGCTCATGAATCTATCCGCTCCGGCGGAGCAGCGAGGACCACAGAGAGAGACCTTTCTCTCTTTCGACGCTTCATAGGCCAGCGTTCCTTCCACCAATACAGACGCTCGGCCAGGATTGATCTCGTCAGCGATCTTCTGACCTTCCTTCGAAGCCAAAAACTCAATCCAGAGCAAACCCGCATGAGGGTTCTTGGCGTTAGCAGAAATCGCTTCAGGTTCAAGCAAACCGATCGGCAAAAGGTTAGGAACAACTACCTTCAAAGGAAGGCTTGGGTCCTTCTTCAATCCGCGATACGCAGAATGCAGCATGACACCACAATAAATAGAAAATTCCCCGGTCGATAGCTGGGTGATGCCAGCCGTTGCGCCCGTACTCCAAATCGGTTCGTTGGCTTTGAGCTTTTTGGCAAAATCCAGCACCTTCTCCTCACCCCAGACGGGGACAAGAAAGGCTAGGGCGCGCGGCTTCGTGTCAAAAGCAATCTTTCCTTTCCACTGAGGATCAAGACAACTTTCCCACG
>VBKY01000454.1 GCA_005879255.1 Deltaproteobacteria bacterium | reverse complement strand
AAATCCGCGATGAGCAAGAAAAGCTTCGCAAACTTTTGCTCCAACGCACGACGATGAAAGGCAACGTCATCTACTGCGATCTCCGCGGCATCAAAGAAATCCCCGACGGCAACCGTTTTTTGATCTTCACGCTTTTCCCCACAGGCAACATTCAAGTCAAAGTCTCCGAAGACCCGCAGCGTGAAAATACCACGGCGATCTCCGTCGGCTACAACATCTTCAACCCCACGTCGAAGGTGAACGTCGGCGAGTTGCTCAAGAACTATGGCGGCGGCGGCCACAAAGTCGTCGGCTCGAGCCGCGTCCCCAACGACAAGGCGGATCAGGTGATCAAAGAAATCGTTGAAGCAGTCACGGAGAAGCCGTGAAGGGTGACGCGTAAGGTGTCGGGGCACGGCATGCCGTGCCCTTCGGATGCAACACAGACGATCAGTGAAATCGGTAAAAATCCATCAGGCGCTCAAGCGCCTTAAGAAAATAAATAACGAGATCCGCTACGCCAACTGCTTTGACGAAAAACAATTCACCAGCGGCTTTATTGCGTTCCGCTCAAGAAAGAATTCGGACCCGAAACAAATTAACCACGACGACAAGGACGTTGTCTGCCATGTAATCAAAGGCAACGGCCGGCTACGCGTCAACAATAAGCGCATTCTTCTGCGACCGGGAACGATCTGCCACATCCCGAAAGGCACGCCGCACGACTTTGCGGCGGGGAAAAGTGGAGAGTTGGTGTTGTTTTATTCGCTGATTAAGACATGATGAATGGGAAGACTCTGCCGAGAGCTTGTCGATAAATTTTACTGATCGTTTCCTACCACCACTTCGCCTGTTCGCGCTTCGCTCTTAAAAACCCATCCCACACCGCTGACGCCGGTTTGGGAGTTTTGTCGCTGGTTTGCATGCCGATAAAGGCCCAGAGACGCGCGAGGTCATTGAGCGGCGGGCGCAGTCGCGCGACCAGCCGATCAGAATCGGTGGTAGCGAAATAGACGACGAACTCGTAATTATCCCGCGCCGCGGTTTTGAGGAGTAGCTCAGTGAACTGCATTTGCTCGGTTTCGGAACCGTAGAGAACGGTATTGTACGACCTCAGCTCGATGTTGCGCGAGGTCATGCCGCTTTCTGACACAGCGACGCCCTTCTTGAAGCGGGTGGCAAACTCGAGAAAGTTCGCCGGAATGATCTTCGGCACATCATGGCTCATATACGGATACAGACTCATGGCGAATAGGTCACTGAAACGCATCAGGTCAGCGACCTCCTTCTCTTGATCCGTACCCTTGGCATCCGGCGTCAGCCGCTTGTAATGGAGCACCTCCGTTGTAAAAAACACCGGCAGTGACCTGTGGACTTTTTTGACGGCCATGTAAGTGTCGCGATGTAACTCTTTTAATTGGCGCCACTTCGACTGATCGCGGGACAAAAGCATGTTCGATTCAACGCCGATGGCAAGATAATCCGGGCGCATGTTTTCGATGGCGCGAAGAACAAAATTCAAAAACGCCCTTTTCACCCGCGGACTATTGAGCGGTTCCTTGTCCCACGGTGGAGGGAGCGGCTGGTTATCGGTGTCGCCCCAGTAGGGAGCGAGATCACGCCGGTCTTTGTTCAGCGGCGAGATCGATAGAAAAAGTTTCTTGCCCGCCGGCGGGCGGTAACTCAAATTGTTTTGGACGTCTTTGGAAAACGGCTTACCATCGAGCGCTTCAGGCCAAGGGATTCCACCGATAAACATCACCGAGACGATGTCGCCATGCGCGTGAGCATATTCCTTCGCAATGGCGACTCCCTCGTCGGTTAGATCGGCGGGCCACTGCGTGAATCCCATCAAAAAAGGGCGTGTTGCCGGGCCGCGATATTCCGGCAGCGGCGGAGGCACCGGCTTCGTTACCACAGGCGGTGGCGGCGGAGGTGCAGGCGCTGGGCGAGATGGTCCGAATAAACCACCTCCATCGCATCCGGATAAATAATACGCCAACACCGCTGTGATGAGTAAGCGCCAGAAGCTGATCGTCATAGTTGCCAATTATTAGGGTTTAAAGTTCGCCGGTCAAGCAGTGACCACTCCTTTCGATTCGCTTGACTTACCATCAAATTCTCGGAAAATGGTTCAAACCATAGCCTGGAAACTGCTTATTCTCACGTCAACGCCAGCTATTCGAGTGAGTGAAAGAAGATTTTGCGATTCGAGCAAGCAAGAAAGCGGCTTTTCCTCGGACTACTTTTCGGATTTGGGTTATTTTATATCGCCGCTTGCTCTTCGCGCATTGGCACACCCGAGGCGCGATACGCGCCCGCGGGTGACCTCCTCGACATCGTCAAAGACTTTCAGCGCCTCGCCAAGGAGGACACCTATCGCTTTCCGATTCCGAAAGACATCACCGGGGTCAATATCATGAAGGCGACGCTCGTCCGGCTCGATGACTACGAGCGAAAAAATCGCGGTCAGTTTACCGACGTCGTTCAGTTTAATAAAGCCCTCGCACTGGAGCGCTTGCGAGAATACGATCAGGCGGCGGCGCTCTACCGCAAAGTCGCCGAAGCTGAGGGCCGGCTCGGCGCGGAAGCGGCGAAAAACGCCGAGGTTCTCGACAACTTTCTGCGTATTTTTGATCGCACGATACCGGCAGACGATCCGTTCAAGTACATCGCCGGTCTCGACGAGAAAGTCGCGGCATGGAATGGGCTCATCAAGAAGCACCAAGGCACGCCGTACGAGTTTTTAGCCCGCGTCGAAGAAGAGCGCATCGATCGCGCCAAGGTCGCCTTCGTCGAGGCCAACCGTGGCCGCTTGAAAGAGGGTAATCAACTGACCATCGTCGGCTACAGCCAGCTAGTGACCAAACATCAGCAAAGCAAGAATCTCTATCGCTTTTTGCTCGACTTCGGCGACTTCTATCTGCTCCTTGCAAAAGAGTATGCATCCCAGTACGATCCAGAAGGTTTGGTTTTCGATTCCAAGGTCTTAGACCAATTCGTTAAATCCGCGCTTAAGCTTTATACGGAAGTGGCACAGGTCGACGGTACCGTGGAAAAAATCGAGGCCCAGGGTAAGATCGAAGCGACCCGCGGCTTTTTAGAAAAAATGACGAGGCTCAACCGATGAAGCGGAACACCACTGCCTGTTGCAGCGTCTTCTTGCTGCTCGCGTCCTTGACGCTTCATGTCTCCGCGTCTTTTTCTCAAACGCGGGAGTTGGAACTGGAAAAGATCCTCAACCCGATGCCCGACTACGATCCGTTCGAGAAGTCCGCCAGCACGCCGCAGTACTTCCCCGACGACGTTGACAAACGCGCCCGCGAAGTGCTTATCGACGCGTTGACCAACCGCAAAGAGGTGCTCGAAGATCATTTGAAATCGCTCCGCGCCGAAGATGAACGGTTGCGAAAGCAGAACGGGACAGCCACCGGTTTGACGGAGCATACCCGAGACCTCGTCAACAATACGATTCAAGACCGCGAGCGCTATCTCGCGGCGCAGAAAGAGGCGCTAAAAAATGCCTCTACGCCGGAGCGAAAAAAATACTTAGAGGCGATTATCAATCATGACGATCTCAATCAGTCGGAACAACTGATGCGTCAGAGCTCGACTAATTTTTGGGGCGGTATGATGAACCGCCTGATAAGCTCCGTGGATCTTATCGGCGTGGCATCGGGCAACTATATCGGCGCCGTGGCGGAAACCACGATCACCCAACTGTATGCGCTCATGGACCGCGACATGCCGATCGAAGAGCGCCGGGCCCTGGCGCGGAGTCTGGATCACTTGAAGCGCTTCCCAGACGATCCGCGCAACGCGGCGATCATCAAAGAAGTCGAAACGCTGGACAAAAAGAAAAAGAGCGCGTTGATCCGCAAACAAATTGAAAAAGCCAAGGAAGCTCTGGCCAAGGGCGATTTTGACAAAGCGCTGTTTCATAGCGACGTGGCAGCTTTTTTAGACCCTCGGTCGAAGGACACAGACGATATTCGCGCCCAGGCGACAAAGTCGCTGCAGCAGCTCGAAGAAGCGAAAAAGACATCTTTGACCGCGCTACCGGAGCCTAAAAGCAGCGCCGAGCAGCAAGGCGACGTCAAGCAGTTACTACAGGCTCTGACGCTGCGCGACAGTAATCAGATCCAGCGTTTAGCCATCGACTTGGAAAAGAAATACACCGGCAAGCCTCTGGCTGACGCTGCGCGCGATGCCGAAGCCGTCGCGTTGGAAATGAAAGGATGGCGCGAAGCCGCCAAAAAGGCTGTCGATCAAATGGCCAAATCGTCTTCCCGCCCGGAGACCAAGCAACGCGCCACCGCTCTCCTGCAAAGCCCCGAATACAATCTGCTTACGCCG
>VBKY01000453.1 GCA_005879255.1 Deltaproteobacteria bacterium | reverse complement strand
TTGACGAACTCCTCCGGCTTTTTCGCCTTCGCCGCCAGCACGCGCTGCGCAACTTCGTCGATAGCATTGCGAATGCCGTCAAGATTCGGGGTTGCGCTGTAGTCGGTTACTTGAATGAAACTCTGGTAGGTTGCTTCGAGGATTTCCGGATCGGTAGTTTTCAAATATTTGGTGATGATCTTTTTTGTCTCGCCTTTATGCGCCGCGGTATAATAAAGACCTTCGATGAAACCCTTTAAGAAATTCTTTACCGCTTGTGGGTTTTCCCCGTTGAAGCGGTCGGTGGTTTCGATCACGAGTTGAGGGTACTGAATCCCTAATTCCGCAATGTTGACTATAATCGAATAGCCCTGCTTCTTCGCCGTCAAATCAAGCGGCGGAGACACCAGCGTAGCGTCGATGGCCCCCGCTGCAAGAGCTTGCAGCCGGACCGGCTGCGTGCCGCCTTGAAGAATGACAATGTCTTTTGTGGGGTCGAGGCCAAATTTTCTGCATACCAAACGGATTGCGGTGTCGGTTCCTGATCCCAAGCGGCTGATCGCCACTCTTTTTCCTTTGAGATCGGCCCACTTCGTGATTCCCTTGGCCGCAACTAAGCTGTAAGGGAGCGTATTGACGGCAGCAGCGACGATGACTGTATCTGCTCCTTGGGCACGCGAAGCTATCGTAGTCGCACCGGAATTGATGACAAACTTGAACTCACCCGAGCGTGCGACCTGCGCAAGCGTCGAAGCCGATTCGAACAGCACCACCCGCGTGTCGAGACCATGCTTTTTCCAAAGTCCTGCGTCCTGCGCGACGTACGCATAGATTAAGTTAACCGCTGGACCAGCAACACCCGTCATCGGTGTTGTATTCGCGTAGGCCATGAAAGGGTAAGTAAGAGCCAGTATTAGGAATGTTATTGGGCGAGAGCAATACTGGTGACTTTTGTTCACGTTGTCTCCGCGTTTGATTCTCGTCCGGTGCGTGACCCAAGGCATCGCCACTTAGATGCTTGATGAGGCCAGTTTGTCGCAGCCAGCCGAAAGGTCGTTTTTAGCGCACTCAGCCGTTACCTTAAAGGTCAATTAAATCAACATGCCTGTCAGTGTCGGGAAATTGGAAACGGCTGATTGGCGCGTAACGTCCACGCGCTTTCATGCTTCGTGAAACCGATGTTCGGGTAATATTCTACGGCCTTCGGAGCGGCCAACAGCACGAGCATTGAACGTGGTCCCATCTTCTGCCGGGTTCTCTCTATAAGCTCGATACCGATTCCTTGCCTTTGATGGGACGCGCGCACGGCGAGGTCTGCGAGATATCCGACGTAGCTAAAATCGGTAAGCGTGCGTGCGATGCCAATCAATAAAGCTCCGTCCCATGCAGTCACCACCAGGTTGGCGTGGCTCAGCATGTCCGACATGATTCGCCGGTCGTCGACAGGGCGCCGTTCGCCGAGCGTGGAGGCATTGTATAGATCAATGATCTGATCAAGATCCAAGTCATTACCAAACCGAAACTCTATTTCCGACACTTTCATCTCCCCTCGTAGAGTTCCTCAGTTGTGCGCTGGCGCCGATCTCTACTGTACCACCACTGCGTCGCCCCGATTAACTACGACCTCGCGGATCTTAGCGGGCAAGTTAAACGGCGCGTCGATGTTGAATCCGTTGGGAGTTTCCGGCGTGCGCGAGAAGAAGGTCACAAGCTCCTGGAGAAGAGGTTTCGGCAAAGGCACCCCGAGGATTTCGGCAGAGCCAAGTTGAAACCGGCCTTTGCCATCCTGAGCGCGAAGCATCCCGCGCGCCGTCACCGGCACTTGACCGGAAACATAGTTCAGCGGATCCAGAAGTCCTCCGGAGTTGCGCTGCCGTTTGAATTCATCGATGTCCACAAAAACGCGCCCGGCCAGTTGGCCGTCGCCGACGGTTGTGATCTGCGGATTGGTAAGACCCCGGGGAATCTTGTCCCTGAGGTTAAAGTTGAGGTAGGAATTGACTTCGAGCTCCGACATCGTTGTTCGCTTCGACCGGACCGGATCTGCCGACGCATTCTTCGTGATCTCCTCGATCTTCCGCTCCAGGCGATCGCCTTGTTCTTTGGTGAGCTGCGTCGCCGCGATGCTTGAAACCGCCGCGCTTAATATCAGCAGTCCCAAGAAAATCTTAGCTGCGCGTTTCATGGGATTCATCTTACCTACACGATAGGGTTTGAGACGAGGGCGTGCAAGATCTAAGCCTGGTCTTTGTATTGAATATCTTTCGCCTCCCGCTCGTTTGGATGGAAAAAAGGCGGCTTGCAAAACCGCCAACGCCATAGTTAATTGACAGTCATTCCAAAGCAAAGTCAGGAGTAATTCATGGCTGACAATTTGAAACCCCGGAGCGGGGTGATCACCGATGGACCGGACCGCGCGCCGACGCGCGCAATGCTGAAGGCGGCGGGTTTTACCGACGAAGACTTGCGCCGTCCCATCGTCGGTGTTGCCAACACCTGGATCGAGATCGGTCCATGCAACTATCACCTGCGCCGGCTGGCCGCGAAAGTAAAGGAAGGTATTCGTGCGGCCGGCGGGACGCCGATGGAGTTCAACACCGTGTCGATCTCCGACGGCATCAGCATGGGCGCGGAAGGAATGAAATGTTCGCTCGTGAGTCGCGAGGTGATCGCCGATTCCGTCGAGCTGGTCGCGCGCGGCAATCATTTCGACGCGCTGGTTTGCCTTTCCGGCTGCGACAAAACCAACCCCGGCGTTGTCATGGCGCTGGCGCGACTGGACATTCCGGGTTTGGCGCTTTACGGCGGTTCCATCGCGCACCTGACGATTCAAGACGTCTTCGAAGCCGTCGGTGCGTACGCCAGCGGCCGCATCGACGCCGAACAATTCATGGCCGTGGAAAATGCCGCATGTCCCGGCGCGGGCGCTTGCGGCGGGCAATTCACCGCCAACACCATGTCGACGGTGATGGAATTTCTCGGTATCTCGCCGATGGGCAGCAATGGCATTCCCGCTACCGTTGCCGAGAAGGATGACGCTGCGTTCAACGCCGGCAAGCTCGTCATGGATATGCTTAGGCGCGATCTGCGGCCGTCGCAGATCCTCACGCGCGAGTCGATCGAGAATGCTATCGCTTCGGTGGCGGCGACCGGTGGCTCGACCAACGCAGTTTTGCACTTGCTCGCGATTGCGTGCGAAGCTGGAATCCAGCTGACCATCGACGACTTCGATCGGATCAGCGATCGCACGCCACTAATCGCCGATCTCAAGCCGGGCGGCCGGTTTGTCGCCAACGATTTGTACAGGGCCGGTGGTATCCCACTGGTGGCCAAGCGACTGGTTGACGCGGGTCACATTCATGGAGGTGCGATGACAGTCACGGGCAAGACCATTGCCGAGGCAGCCGAAATGGTCCGAGAGACGCCAGGGCAAGAGGTCGTGCGGCCGATTGCGAATCCACTCAAGCCGACCGGTGGATTGGTGATCTTGAAGGGCAACTTGGCGCCGGAAGGTTGCGTGGTCAAAGTCGCTGGACACGAAA
This sequence comes from Deltaproteobacteria bacterium, assembly GCA_005879255.1. The sequence continues at coordinate 6,919 of VBKY01000453.1, read as the reverse complement.
GAATGATTCACCGAGGACCGGCGCGTGTCTTCGACCGCGAGGAAGATGCGTTCCAAGCGGTGCAGAACGCCAAGATCAAAGACAACGACGTGGTGGTCATTCGCTACGAGGGGCCCAAAGGCGGGCCGGGGATGCGCGAGATGCTCGGGGTCACCGCAGCGTTGGTCGGCGCAGGCTTGGGCGATTCCGTGGCACTGCTCACCGACGGCCGCTTTTCTGGCGCGACTCATGGGCTGATGGCGGGACACGTCGCGCCGGAAGCTGCCCATGGCGGGCCGATTGCCGCGGTGCGCGACGGCGATACGATCGTTTTCGATGTCAAAGCGCGGCGTTTGCCACCGCCGCCGCGCTACAAGTCCGGCGTCATGGCGAAGTATGCTAAGCTCGTCTCGTCGGCATCCGAAGGAGCGGTGACGCGGTAACGAATTCCCACTTTGATTCGTCGTTGCACGAGGATCTCGGGATAATCCGTTCGCTAAAGTCGTGTTCATCACGAAACGACAAAGGACGCGAACGAGGGCGGGTTTGAAGCCTACTCCTACAGCATCGTGCCTCGCGTTTGTGATTGATGATTCCATTGTAACGGTTCTCTGCTATTGAGCGACGAGGTTTGACAGATCCCGGCGCGGTTCGATAGTGTTCCGGCCATCAATTCTCACGCGCATTTGTTTAGTTATTCAAGCATGGAAAAGGAGACTGACCGATGAGCCTCGATTACGTCAGCAACCAAGAGATCATCCAGGCGGCGCGCCGCAATCTGCCGCAGGATGTATGGGATTATTTAACCGGCGGCGCCGAGTCGGAAACCACTATGCGACGCAATCGCTTGGGCTTCGATTGCTTGGCGCTCAGGCCGCGGGCTCTGGTGGATGTTTCAAAGATCGACACATCGACGACGTTTCTCGGACAGAAGTTGCGCATTCCGGTGATGATGGCGCCCATCGGTTCGCTGCAATCGATCACCCCCGAAGGCGGCGTTGCCGTAGCGAAGGCCGCCGCAGAATTCGGCACCATGAACTTCGTTAGCTCGGTCACGCAACCGAGTCTGGAAGAAATTGCCGCGAGCACGAACCACCCCAAGATCTTTCAACTCTATGTTCGCGGCGGATTGGACTGGTGCGCGGAAATCATCGGGCGCGTGAAGAAAGCGGGTTATGCAGCCCTGTGTCTTACCGTCGACACGGCTCATTACAGCCGGCGCGAGCGGCCGCTGCTCAATCGCTGGCAACCCCCCAGCAGGCGTACTGAGACGAACCGGCACTTTCAGGCGATGTTAACCTGGGAAACCATGGACGCGATAAAAAAAATCGCCGGCTTGCCATTTATCTTAAAGGGCGTTGCAACGGCGGAAGATGCCAGACTAGCCGTGGAGCATGGAGTCGACGTAATCTATGTTTCGAATCATGGCGGCCGCCAGCTCGATCATGGGCGAGGCACCATCGAAGTGTTGCCGGAAATTATGGAAACAGTGAAAGGCAAGGCGGATGTCGTGCTGGACGGCGGTGTCACTCGTGGTACAGATGTGGTCAAGGCGCTGGCGCTCGGATGCAAGGCGGTCACCATCGGCAAGCTCCAGGGCTGGGGCTTGGGTGCAGGGGGAAAGGACGGGTTGGTGCGCGTGCTTGAATTGCTCGAAGAAGAACTGATCGTCGACATGGCGCTCTTGGGTGTGACACGCGTCGATCAGATCAATGCCAGTTACGTTTGCAAAGCCAATCCCGTGACCTTCGCGCACGAGATGAGCGCGTTTTGCCATATGCCGGGAGGACGGTTGCTCTAGGTCTTGGGGCAAACCAGGCGCGGCGAAATCTACCGGCTGAAACACTCCGCCGCTTTCGCGTTTTGGTTGACGGCGATGGGTGATCTGCAGAGCCAAATCTTCAGCGGCTCTTCGACGGCCATCCGATCATCTTGCGCGGTCGACGGCGAGAGTATGTTAAGGAGAAAAGACGTGGGCCGGCACAATGCCGTCGATAAGGTGATAGGGCGGCCTCGCCGCATAATAGTCCGCAAATGCTGCTTGTCAGTGACCGAGCGAAGGTTCGAGATCATGCGGAAAGCTTTGGTCGCGCGAACTCCCATCGTCGCCAGGCCGTTAGACTTTCTATCGGTCACGGACTGTAGGGATTATCGAGCGCCGCTTGTTTCATCTGGGCGTGGAGATCGACCATCGTCAGCGCGCAGTATTCCATCGAATAGCCGGCGCGGAATTCAACACTGTCTTGCAACGCGCGCGTTAAAACTGTTCGGTTAAAGGCGCCGTGGCCCATCGCTTCCTCGCCGCCTTCACCCAGCTTGTGGGTGTCCATGTCCGCCTCCTCGTGAGTCGAGAAGTAGATCGCGTCCTGCTTGCTAAAGCCGTAATGCGTCGTTAAGGCGGTGAACCATTGACCCGACCATTGCGACAGTGACTCTTCGAAAACATGCAATCCCCAAAGCTCGATTATCGAGCCGTCGATGAAAATCTTGTGGCAAAAGTCGTTGATGGCGCGCNNNGGGGTCCTCCAAGACTTCTTTTTTGTTGAGACCCATCTTTTCGGCGGTTTGAAGCAGCACCAGAACATGACCCGGAGCGCGGGGCGAAATGAGCTCGTCGGCGATCTTCGCGCAAAAGGGACCGAGGAGATCGAAGTTGCGCACAAAGAAGGGCAGATGCGTGTAGTAGGACACCGCATTCAAAGCATTGACTTCCAGAGAAAACCGCCCCCAATTCTTAAAAAACTGCCGCATCACGGGAAGCGACAACTTGCCGTCGCGCAACTGAGTCATGAAGGTGCCCTGGTAAATTTTCTCGTGGGCGTACTTGTAGAGCGTCGAATAGAGATAGTCGACGTAGGCCTTAGCTTCCCGCTCGGTTAGTTTTTCCCCGGCCTTCGGTTCCTTCGGCTTATTCACGGTCGACCCCCAAATGATCTTCGTTTTCAACGCGTTATCATCGCGCACTTTTCAAGTCAAGGTAAGTGGGCAATTTGGAATTACATCACGCCCGCGCTAAGATCAGCGCATGGCAGCGAAACCGAGCAAAGAATTAGAAACCTTTCCCAACCCTCGGCCGGAGCGCGACTATGAGATCAACATGGAGTGTCCTGAGTTCACCTGTGTGTGCCCGCGCACCGGCCAGCCAGATTTTGCCACGATCCGCATTAACTATGTGCCCGACAAGCTTTGCGTCGAGCTGAAGTCTTTGAAGCTTTACCTTTGGTCCTATCGGGATGAGGGTGCTTTCCACGAAGCGGTCATCAATAAAATTTTGGATGATCTCGTGCAGGCGTGCCGTCCGAGAAAGATGACCGTGGTCGGTGACTTCAAGGTACGCGGCGGTATCCACACGGTAGTCAGCGCCGATTATCGGCAGCCTTAAAGCAGCTAGGGGTCCCGCCCCGGCTGCGATTCGTGCTCATTCAGTTTTCTCGACAACGAATGCCTGAAATTCGCTTCCTGGAAGAATTACTGATCGTCCTCGCCGTGACGATCTCGATCGTTTTTCTGTCCCAAAAACTGCGCGTGCCGGCGATTGTCGGTTTTCTGCTCGCCGGCGTGGTCATCGGTCCCGGTGGATTGGGTCTAATCACGAGCGTCAACCAAGTTGAAACGTTGGCGGATATCGGCTTGGTGCTCCTGCTCTTTATCATCGGCATTGAATTTTCATTGGAGAGCTTCCTCACCATGCAACGCCGAATTATTTGGGCCGGGTTTCTGCAGGTTTTTGCAACGGTCTTGGTCGTGCTGACGATCATGCTGTCTTTGGGTGTGCCACCGGGGGTGGGCGTTTTCTACGGCTTCTTGGTCACGATGAGCAGTACGGCGATCGTTCTGCGGATCTATAACGATCGAGGCGAAACCAATTCGATCCAAGGCCGTCTGGCCAGCGGAACTCTTCTATTCCAGGATCTTTGCATTGTTCCGATGATGCTCCTGGTGCCGTTTTTGGCTCAGTCGGCACAGGGCTCTCTACTTGGCGTCGGATGGGCCATCCTAAAGTCTTTGCTGGCATTGGTCTTGATCGTCTGGACCGCGCGCAAATTGCTACCCCGGCTGTTGCACCAAGTCGCGCTCGTCAGAAATCGGGAAGTCTTCATTCTCTTTGTCGTGCTGATCTGTCTCGGCACCGCTTGGCTATCGTCAGTGTCCGGTTTGTCTCTCGCCCTGGGCGCTTTGATCGCTGGACTGGTTATTTCCGAATCCGAGCTCAGCCACCAAGTTGTCGCGGATGTGCTTCCGTTGCGCGACTGTTTCAGCGGTATTTTTTTTATTTCCATCGGCATGCTGCTCAATCCCGAGATCCTCAGGCAGGATTGGCTTACCCCGGTAGTGGAACTCCTGCTTATTGTGAGCATCAAGACTTTAGTTGTGTTGGTGATTTTCTGGTGGCTCTATCGGTCCGCCCGGCTCGGCATCCTTTTGGGACTGAGTCTCGCTCAAATCGGCGAATTCTCCTTCATCCTGGCCAAGGCCGGAATCGGTCATAATCTTTTGAGCACGACCGAGGAACAGACTTTTCTCGCGGCGTCGATTCCGAGCATGATCGCGACTCCTTTCCTGATCCAATCGGCGCATCGCATCGCGGACCGTCTAACGGGGCAAATGGGCCGGGAGAACGAGAAACGGTCTGTCGCCGACCGCACGACCGAGACCGCCGAAATTGAAGGACATGTCATCATCGTCGGCTATGGGCTCAACGGCCAAAACCTCGCGCGAGTGCTACGCGAGTCCGGCATTCCTTATCAGGTTTTGGAGCTGGATCCGGAACTAGTCCGCGCCGGTAAGGCGGCGGGAGAACCTATCAATTTCGGCGATGGAACCAGGACCGATATTCTCCAACAAGTTGGCATCGGTCGGGCCCGCGTGCTGGTGATTGCCATCTCGGATCCGACCGCGACCGCCCGCACGGTGTCGCAGGCGCGTCGCCTGCGCTCCGACGTCAAGATTTTGGTCCGCACCCGATATGTTGCCGAGATCGAGCGTCTCTATAGCCTTGGCGCCAACCAAGTGATTCCCGAAGAGTTTGAAACGTCGGTGGAGATTTTCGCTCGGGTGCTGCAGGAATACCATGTCCCGCGCAATGTAATTGGTTTGCAAGTCGATCTCATCCGCAGAGAGCACTACGGCACTTTGCGCGGCTTGCGACTAGAGGGCAAGCAGCTCGATGAGCTGAGCCAATTCCTGGTCGGCGCCACCACCGATACTTTTTCAGTGTTGGACGACTCGCCGGTCGTGGGTCGGAGTTTGCAGGAAACCGCGCTCGGCGAGCGCAGCCGAGTGACCGTGATTGCCGTCGTGCGCGACGGTAAGCCCTTTCATAACGTCGGTTCCGACTTCGTCCTGCAGTCAGGCGACCTGCTCGTGCTGCTCGGCGATCATGAGTCCTTGGACCATGCCGCCCAAATGATCAGTCCGCGCTCTTCGTCGTGAACGACAGCGCTACGAAGCTGGGCGCGCAGTCTGAGCTGTGAATATCGCTGTGCACAAACTGTGAACAGCGGTGCACAACTAGACGCACAAGCAACAAAACGTCGATCTCGAAGTTCGATACCAAACCGACACTGGATCAATCGGGGAAAAAAACTTTCGCGCGGCGTGAAAATTTTCTTGCATTTTGATTCTTATCGGTTACATTCGCGTGAACTCGCAGTTTTTGCTGAAGTGAACATGTCTTCCTCATTTATCGCCGAGCGCAGAAAGTTCAATCGTATCGATGGCCACATTAGAAGATAATCTGCGCAAAGTTCCACCGCAAAATTTGGAAGCGGAGTCTTCCGTCTTGGGCGGTATCTTGCTTGACAACGACGCGATCAATCAGGTGCTCGAGCTGCTGAGCCCAGGGGATTTCTACCGGGAGTCACACCGAAAAATCTTTCGCGCCATGACCGAGATCACCGACCGCAACGAGCCGGTCGATCTGATCACGCTAAGCGAGTTTTTAAAAAGCAAGAACGAACTCGAAGCGGTTGGCGGGACGGCCTATCTGGCGTCCTTGGCGGATTTCGTGCCAACGGCAGCCAATATTTCTTACTACGCGCGAATCGTGCGGGAAAAGGGGATCCTCCGCAGTTTGATCTCGACGGCGACGGAGATCGCCACGCGGGGTTACGAAGAGCAGGGCAACGTCGACGAGTTTCTCGACATCGCGGAAAAAGTCATCTTCGATATTTCCGAAAAAAAGATCAAAGCCGCCTTCGTCGCCGTGGGCGACATGATCACCGACACGCTCAAGACGATCGACAAATTGTATCAACGCAAAGAAATGGTTACCGGCGTGTCCACCGGCTTCGAGGATCTCGACAAACTGACCGCCGGACTTCAGCCTGCGGATCTGATCATCGTCGCCGGCCGGCCGGGCATGGGAAAAACCGCGTTCGCGCTCAATATCGCCGCCAACGCCGCCTATTCCGGCGTCGGCGCGGCGGTGTTTTCTTTGGAAATGGCCAAGGAACAACTAGTGCTCCGCATGCTTTGCTCCGAAGCGCGCGTGAACAGTTCCAAAGTGCGCTCGGGTTATCTAGGCGAGCGCGACTTTCCCCAACTCGCCAAAGCCGCCGGCCGGCTGCACGAAGCGCCGATCTATATTGACGACACGCCGGCGATCTCCGTTCTTGAGTTGCGCGCCAAAGCGAGGCGCCTGGTTCGTGATCGCTCGAAAAAGGTCGGGCTGATCGTCGTCGACTATCTTCAGCTCATGCGCGGCATGGGCAACGCGAGTAACCGCGAGCAGGAGATTTCTGAAATCTCTCGCTCTTTAAAGGCGCTCGCCAAAGAGCTGAATATTCCCGTCATGGCGCTATCTCAGCTCAATCGCAAGGTCGAAGATCGGACCGGCAGAAAGCCGCAAATGTCGGACCTTCGTGAATCCGGAGCGATTGAACAAGATGCAGATCTGATCATGTTCATTTACCGCGAAGAGCTTTATGACAAAAACAAC
>VBKY01000440.1 GCA_005879255.1 Deltaproteobacteria bacterium | reverse complement strand
TCATCGTGAAAGTCACACGAGTCTATACTGGAGCGGACGGCGAATCTCACTTTGAAGAGATCGAGGTGGACATCGGAAAGCTCCAAACCGGAGACGGCATCGTTTTCCGCGACGCGCCGCCCGGCGACGTCAACGAGTGGCATGTGGCGCCGCGGCGCCAGTACGTGATCAACCTGTCCGGTCAGAGTGCGATCGAGATCGGCGACGGAACCAAGCGGCGTTTTGGTCCCGGCGATATCTTTTTGGCAGACGACACCACCGGTCGGGGCCATATATCGAGAGTGCTAGGTAACGAGCCGCGCCTCTTTGTGACAGTCCCCGTAAAATAAAGGGAATCGCACTAGCCAGAGCAGAGCCAACTGCGATGACCGGCTTTCGTGTACTTCGATCACCTCTGCTAGCGGAAAACCGGAGATCATTTTACCGCCTCTCGCCTAACTCGCGTTCCGACCGATCACTTGATGCGTCCGCCGAGCTTTGCGCGTTGTTTCTGATATTGAATTGATTTCTCCTCCTGTCCGATTCGAGAACACGCGATTGACGCGCTACATTTCGCACCGTTGACTCCCCCGGCCGCGGCCTTATCGAAGCGTTCGGTCAGATCGAGCAGATTGAACGCCACGAAATCGACGATGCTTTTCCCCGCGATCCCCAACCGCTGTCGCTCCCGTTTGAATAAATGATCTAACTATTACTCTTTTTTGAAATAGATCCGCCCCCCAGTTCGAGTCAATTTGTTGATTGGAGAGGCGAAAGTTTTCGACCATAGCGCTCTGATCGTTTAGCAGATCGTTCCAAAGGCCATTGACGGAAAAGGGAACGTCGAGGAACTGGTCGAAATCCGAGTAGTTGATCACGACAATGAGTCGTTCGAGCTGGCCGTCCGCCGCTGCGCCGTAGCGGTGATAGACAACGACGTCCTTCTCCGGAAAGCACCCGTAGCCGTCGGGGTGATTGAACGGAAAGGGAAAAAAGTTAACCGACCGAAGTGAAGGATGCTTTTTGCGGATCCCGATCAGTCTTTGGTAAATCTCATAGAGCCGTTTTCCAGCGAAATCTTGACTGTGACTGTTCCAGTTTAAAGGCCTTGGTTGCACCCGATCCGGACCGTCCGATGGCAGAAAGTTGTCTTCGCCGAATTCCTGGCCGTTGTGTAGCAGAACGATGCCTGGGGAGGTTAATAGCGAGATGGCCGGCGCCTGAGTCTTGAACCAACGGCCGCGGCCACCGGCTTCCCGCACGATTGTCGAATGATCGTGATTCTCAATATAAGTCACAGGCGCTTTTTCTTGCGCGTAGTCAAGATTGCTGTTGAGAATTCTCAGAATTTCGCTATCGATATTCCCGCTGCGAGCGTATTCGAACGACTTGAACATGAAGGGATCCAGCCAGCAGCCGTCTGCGCAAATCTGGTTAGTGTCGTCGATCGCGTCAAAGCGATTGTCGGTTAGATGCTCCAGCGTCAGCATGACGTTGTTGCCACCATTCGGGGCAAGACGAGCCTTCACGTCGGAAATCAGTTTGACGATGCCGACGTTGGGGTTTCCCTCCTGGAAAAACCCTAACGTGAAGTCGAATCGGATACCGTCGATTTGAAAGGCCTCCAGCCAATACATGCATACGTCCCGAATGAACTCTTCGACGCAGCCATTGTGGTAGTCGAACTCCTCGAAGAACCCGCCTCTCGCGAAGGCGCCGATGTAAGGTGAATCAGCCGGATCCATGTAAAGCCAGAGATAAGGAAAGCCGTGATTGGGATCGATCCCCGCCCTCACGTGATTGAAGACGCCGTCCATGATGACGTGCATGTTGCGCGCATGCAGCTCGTTTATGAGTTGCTGCAATCTGAAAAGCTTGTCCGCTGGTTCGGTTGCATCGTGGATATAACGGTACTCGACGGCGAAGAACTGGACGGGGTCGTATCCCCAACTGAAGTCACCGCCGGGCCAGGAGGTCCATGGCATGAACTCGATGCCATTGATGCCGAGAGCTTCTAAATAGTCCAGTCGATCCTTTACGGCGTCGATGGGAGCCCGATTACCGCGGAATTCACTGGTGAAGTCATCGATCATCAGCTCGTAAAGAACCAAGTCCTTGGGCGGCAATCGTTTCGTAATTGGGTTAACGGCCGTGCTATGGCCGCCAACAGCGAAGCCCGCGTTTTCATGTTCATCGGCGCCGCCGTACTTGGTGCAGGGATCACCGCACCAGCGCGTCGTTTCATTTTCGAAGGTGACGAAATACTTATACTGGTAGAATCCTTCGGCGAGCGCTTGATCCACTTTGCACATGTACAACCAACCCTTAGGGTGAGCCGTCTTCGTCATCACCGGGGCCGTGGCCAACTCCCAGTTCTGCCCGCCCGTCTGGGTTTGGAAGTCTCCTCTGACCCGGATCTCCTTGATGCGGGGAAGACCGCCGCGAACGTACTCCGTAGGATCTTTCGCGTTGTCAGGAAAGAAAAGTTTGAATTCGACCTTATTGTCCTGATCGACAACCGCGCCAAACTGCTCGTACATGATCGGCCCTCCTGCACGCTCATTCAGGCTTACTGAAGGATGATGCAATCATCTTAAGTGACCTTCTCCCTTTTGCAACGATTTCTCACGACGCAACGGAGATTTAACCGATTGGATGGAGATACTTGTTTAGTCGAAGATCAGAGAAGACAAATCGCAAGAGAGCCATCCCAGGTTCATGAATTTGCCCCAGCTTCATGCTATGTGAGATCTGAGATTTGAAATTTGAGATTCGCCGGGAGGCATCATGGACACCATTCGATTCGTCGACACCACACTTCGGGACGGTCATCAAAGTCTCTGGGCCGAGAACATGACCACGGGCATGATGCTTCCCATCGCGACGAACTTGGACAACGCGGGATTTGAGGGCATCGAGCTGATTTCCGGCTCGCATCTTAAGAAAACCGTGCGCGAGTTGAAAGAAGACCCTTGGGAACGCGTCCGGCTCGTGTCCAAACTAATCACCAAGACGCCGCTCCGCCTCATCGCTGGCCGGGTGAACACCTTCGAGTATAATCCGCCGTCTATGTACCGGCTTTTCGTTGAGCGCATGTTTGCCAATGGCATCCGCGAGGCGCGCATCTCCGACGAGTGGAACGACTACGAAGGTTGGAAGTTCCGCGTCGGCGAATGCCATAGAGCCGGACTGAAGTCTATCTTGAACCTGATTTATTCCGTGTCGCCAAAGCACAGCGACGCTTACTTCGCCGAGCGCACGCGGCAGGCGGCATCGCTCAGGCCGTACCGGCTTTGTCTCAAAGATCCGGGCGGGTTACTCACGCCGGAGCGTATGGAAACCCTCGTGCCGATTATCTTGGAGAACGCCAACGGGATACCCGTAGAGTTGCACACTCACTGCACCACGGGCCTCGGTCCGCTATGCTGCATCAAAGGAATGGCGCTGGGCCTTCGCTCCATTAACACCGCGCTGCCGCCGCTATCCGACGATTCGTCCAATCCGTCTCTTTTCAATGTTGCCAAGAATGCTCGCGCGCTTGGCTACGCGACTGCCATCGACGAGGAAATCTTGAAGCCGGTTTCTCGACATTTCAGCGCCATCGCCAGGCGCGAAGGCTTCACCATCGGCTCTCCGGTGGAGTACGACTACGCGCAGTACCAACACCAGGTTCCCGGCGGTATGCTCTCCAACCTGCGTTTTCAACTTCGTAAAGTCGGCATGGAACACAAATATTTCGAGGCGCTGGAAGAAAGCATCCGGGTGCGCGCGGAGTTCGGCTACCCGATCATGGTCACGCCGCTGTCGCAGTTCGTCGGCAGCCAGGCCGCGATCAACGTCATCGTCGGCGAGCGCTATAAAGAAATTACCGATCAAGTGATCAAGTTCGCCCTCGGCCATGCCGGCGCTGAAGGCGCGCGCGATATGGACCCGGACGTGAAAGACAAAATACTCGATCGTCCGCGCGCCAAAGAATGGGCCAAATGGCAACCGGACGATCCAAGCCCGAACGAAATGCGTCGCCGGCTGAATGCGGAAGGCACGTCGGATGAAGAACTGTTGCTCCGCTGGATCGTCGGCAAGGAAGATATCGACGCCATGCGCGCCGACCCAAGGCCGCTGGAGTATTTAAATTCCGAACAGCCGCTCGTGAATCTGCTGCAGGAATTATCCAAGCGCACCAAGAACCGGCGGATCCATGTTCAAACGCCGGCGTTTTCGCTTATGCTGGAGAAGCGGGCGTAGGCGCGCTACGCGCGCCGTTCAAGGTTCCATGTTCAATAGTTCAAGGTTGGGGACTCGGAAATGAATTACTCCGCAGCAAGCTGCGGGGTATCAAAAGACCGTTACGAAAATGTTTCC
>VBKY01000439.1 GCA_005879255.1 Deltaproteobacteria bacterium | reverse complement strand
TCTCCCGCGCGTGTGTCAAGAGGTGGTGGACGGCTCGGTGTTGTTCCTCCAGCAGCCGTTGGACTTCTTGGTCGATTCGCGCAGCTGTCGCTTCACTGTATTCTCGACCTTGAGCGAGTTCGTAGCCCAGAAACGGCTGATGCTCGCCGGATTGAAACGATATAAGACCGAGCTTTCCCATTCCCCATCGGGTCACCATTTGGCGGGCCAGCCGAGTGGCTTGCATTAAGTCGTTCTCAGCCCCGGTGGTAACGTCTCCTATGGCGATTTCTTCTGCCGTGCGTCCGCCGAGCATGATGGCCAATCGAGCCAAAAGATAAGTCACGTTATAGTTATAGTGATCGTCGTCTGGCAATTGCTCAGTCAATCCCAGAGCATGCCCGTGCGGCACAATCGTGACCTTACGAACAGCGTCAGCAGCAGGGCTGAGCCAGGCGACCAATGCATGCCCGGATTCATGGTAGGCAACGATGAGGCGTTCACGGGCATCCATCAGGGCAGGCCGCGCTCCTCCGAGCAGTATTTTGTCTTGTGCCTCTTCAAAGTCGGCCATCACCACTTGAGTTCGATTGTGACGGGCAGAAATGAGGGCCGCTTCGTTACATAGATTTGCCAGGTCGGCACCGCTAGAGCCTGTGGTCGAACGAGAAAGTGTCGACAGATCAACGTCGGGACTTAACCGTAATTTTTTAGTGTGTATCCGTAGGATTCCCTCTCGGCCCTGGCGATCGGGGAGCCCCACAACCACTTGACGGTCGAAGCGTCCCGGCCGCAGCAGCGCCGGATCAAGAACGTCAGGTCGATTTGTCGCTGCCACAACGATCACTTCGTTGCGCTCGTCAAAACCATCCATCTCGACCAACAATTGGTTGAGTGTCTGCTCGCGTTCGTCGTTCACCGCTCCGACGCCGGCGCCTCTTCGTCGTCCGACGGCGTCGAGTTCGTCAATAAACACGATGGCCGGTGCGGTTGCTTTCGCCTGGCTGAAGAGATCGCGGACACGGCTTGCTCCGATACCGACGAACATCTCTACGAATTCTGAGGCGCTGAGGCTGAAAAATGGCACGCCCGCCTCGCCCGCCACGGCCTTGGCTAGAAGCGTCTTTCCAGTTCCGGGAGGTCCTACCAATAGAACACCTCGAGGAATGCGCGCCCCCAAGTTGTGGTACTTGAGTGGATGACTGAGAAAGTCCACTTCCTCTTGCAAGTCCGATTTGGCTTCGTCGGCGCCAGCCACATCATTAAAGGTAACCTTTGCCTGGTCGTCGTTATAACGGCGGGCTTTAGTGCGCCCGAGGCCAAAGAGCCCAGATTGGCTCTTGCGTGCATTGACGCTCATCCACCAAAAAAATCCCACTAGAAGCAGCGTAGGGAACCAATTCGCCAGCAGTTCAAGCAACCAAGGACTCGACGGAGGTCGGACATCGACAACCACCTTATGCGCCTCCAGCAATGGCAGCAGGCTAGGGTCACCGATGGCTGCCGGAAAGCTTGTGTCGAAATCGGTATAGGTGTTTGGCGCGGCGGACGGGACGTTTTGAGCCTCCGTTTTGGCCGGCCTCGGTTTTGTCACACCCGGTTTCGTTTCAGGCCACACAAATGGCTTCACGAAAGAGCCGACGATTTTATCTCCTATGATCTGGATCTTGGCGACGTTGTTTGCTCGGACCTGATCGAGGAAAGTCGTATAGGGTATGGTGACTTCTGGGCGTGGCTTGGGGAAAAGGTTCGCAACATTCCAGATCACCAATCCGATCAGAACGAACCACCAGACAACGGGGTTAGCCTTTTGTGGCAGTTCTGGTTTTGACTTTTGTTGGGGAGAGTCCACTAACGCCCTACTTTTGTTCTGCTCATGGATTAGGTTTCGTCGGTGAAGGAGGAGTTGCATCCGGCGTTTGGCTGGGTCCCCTCGGCGAGCGGCGAAGCGGAACATACATAACGGACGGTCGATCCGCTCCTCCCTGCGGGAACAAATCCATCAGGTCGTAAACAATGCGCGGCATGTCCGTAGATAAGGAGAGCCCGAGTTCACGCGCTAACTGGACCGTGATTGGGAAATCGTGTGTCCAGCGCCCCTCGGTCAAGATCGTTGCTAGCGTTATGGCTTTGTCTTTAGGTAAATGCTTTAGGAGAAGCTCCGCTACAAAACTCGCTACCTGCAGCCGTGATTTCGCGGCCATGTCCGCCAGCACTAACGTTTCATCATTGATGCGGTTGGCTTGCTTCAACTTCAAAACTTGCAGGATCGATGCAGCCGGCATTTCGCCGATCTGCGGATCGACCGGACCGAGCACGGCGTTGGCATCCATGACAATCTCGTCTGCGGCGAGCGCGAGGAGGGTTCCGCCGCTCATCGCGTAGTGCGGAACAAAGACCGTGACTTTGCCCTTGTGCTCTACCAGGGCTTTTGCAATCTGTTCGGCGGCAAGGACCAATCCCCCGGGTGTATGAAGAATCATGTCGATCGGCTGTTCGGGCGGGGTGAGACGGATTGCCCTCAGTACGGCTTCGGAATCTTCAATGTTGATGTAATTGCTCACGGGCACTCCGAACAGGCTGATAGTTTCTTGCCGGTGAATCATTGCGATCACCCGCGACTTTCTCTGCTCCTGAAATTGTTCGAGAACATTGGCTCTGGCTGCGTTAGTCCAGTACGACGCAAAAACTTGCTGGACAACCATATAAACCACCACTAACCACAGCGCCAACTTTCCTGTGCGGGAAAGCCGTTGCCACCAACGATGCAGAAAAGGTCTCATAAAAAATTAATCTTAATCCTTTGAAAGCCTTTATCTTCCCCCATGCCCTCCTCCCCCTCCTCCATGGCCTCCAGATCCTTCCCCACCATGCGATCCGCCTTCATCACCATGCAATCCGCCTCCATCACCACGCGATCCGTCTCCATCACCATGCGATCTACCTCCATCTCTCCCTCTCTCTCCCACATGTAAGAAGGGCCCGCCATACCAAAAACCGTCCTCCCCTGCCGTCCAATAATCCCAGTCCGCAAGGCTTTGGTCCTGACGCACCGCATCCAGATAGGTCTGCTGCATGTAGTCTATGACCTGATCGGATATGCCTTGCTCGTGCAGCTCTGCCAATTGCGCTGCCGTAAGGCGATATACCGTTTCCGAGTCTCGCATTCTCTCGATGAGGGTGTCGGCAGGCACACCTTCCTTACTCATTTGGATAATTTCAGGTACCGTGACTGGCGGCGGGGGTTCTGTAGTTCCAAGCGTCGCACACCCACCCAGCAGCGTAATGCAGGTCAGAACAATTAACGTAAGGCTTTGCCGTGATAACCTCCCGAAGATCCTAATCCTATGAACAGACATTTCTCTCTCACCTCCAAAGTATATAAACATCGGTTCGCGCCGGTCTTAGAAACAACCGGTATATTTCGCTCTCCCTCGTGACGTGGCGAAATTCGTGCCACAAGCAAAAGCACAGGTGCAACTTGCCCGTTCAATGGCAAGAAAAAATCCCGAGTTAAATCAACGCGGCGAGAAATGCAGTGCTTTATACTTGCGAGCTGAATCCTTTAGTGTCGCGCGCAAAAAGAGTTTTCGTTGTTTGGAAGGTCGGCATTTCGACGCTGTGTCGGAATACCGTCGGCCGCTCGACGCACGGCATAGAATCTTACTTCGCGCCAAGGATTCGATCGCAAGGATCTGGCACGACGATTGCCAAACTCTAAGTGCAAACCGAACGAATTTAACGAACTCGAAAAGCCTGTAACAAAAACAAAGGAGATTGTATGTCGGATCACTTAACCCATAACAGCGCACAACTTTCCCGATTCTCGTTGTCTACAGGAGTTTTCTAAATATCACGGCGGTTGGCACAGGCGTTGCCAAGATATCTTGAGAAACAAAGAGAAAGAAAGCGCGCCAGGGCGTCAAGTGGCGGTAGCTCTGCGCAGGCGTGCACGTGAGCTCCAAACCTACGTTTATATATATGTTAACTTCGCAACAAAACCGATATCCGATTCGAACGCTGGGAGACTCCCTGACGCTGCGGATCATATTTACGTCTATCTTAATCTTCGTTTGTTATTTCATCATCGGTCTCCAACTGGCGGTGGTGCCCGGCTTTGTCCATTTGCAACTCGGTTACAATGCGGTGCTCGCAGGCTTGGCCATCAGCGCGCAATATGTGGCCACCCTATTGAGCCGACCCATCGCCGGTCGCATCAGCGACTCGGTTGGCGCGAAGCATACAACTCGTTCGGGTTTGCTGGTATGTGCCACTAGCGGCGTCTTTTTTTTGTTGTCAGCGTGGCTAAAGGACGACCCGCTGGCCAGCTTTTGCGTGCTGCTACTGAGCCGGCTGATTCTCGGTTTTGGAGAAAGTTGGGTTGCTACCGGGGCAACGATTTGGGGAATTGGCCGTGTGGGAGGGGCCAATACAGCTCAAGTTATCTCCTGGAGTGGCATCGCCTCGTACGGTGCACTAGCCATAGGGGCACCCGTTGGGGTCTGGCTCGAAAACAACTTGAACGTCGGCGCGATCGGCGTTGTCAGCGTTGTCGCCGCGCTTGGCGGGTTCTTGTGGGCCTCGGCTATCAGAACGATTCCTGTTCAACCGGGAGAAAGTTTGGCCTTCAGGCAAGTGTTTGGAAAGGTTTTCCCGTACGGACTAAGTCTCGCTCTCGGAGGCGTAGGATTCGGCACGATTGCGTCTTTCATTACGCTCTACTATGCAAGTCAGCACTGGCAAAACGCGGGATTGTCGCTCAGTCTTTTCGGCATTTCCTTCGTGGCCGCCCGGCTGCTGTTTGCGAACACCATTAATAAGTGGGGTGGATATCGGGTCGCGATTGTGTCGTTGGCGTTCGAGTGCTCAGGACTGATCTTGCTTTGGCTTGCTTCGGTTCCAGCCGCGGCCCAGGCCGGCGCTGCACTGACCGGGTTTGGTTTTTCACTGGTATTCCCCGCCCTCGGCGTGGAAGCTGTAAGAAATATCTCAGCGCATAACCGTGGTTCTGCCTTGGGTGTTTACACCGCCTTTGTGGATCTGTCCTTGGGGATCTCCGGTCCAATCGCGGGTATGATCGTTTTTTCTTTGGGATATCCACCAATATTCCTTTTCGCTGCTGCCATGGCTGGCTCCAGCATGGCGTTAGCTATCGCGCTCTACCATAGGCGCGCCGAGCCAAGCAACATTGCGACTGAGCTTTCGCGTCTAACCCGAGACACGGGTTCATTTGCCGCTGCCCGTAAAGGCTTGCAGGGGTTACCGGTTCATCATGCAAGACGAGAGCGACGACGCTTGTCCGATTCATCTTCACCGCGACACCATTGAACTGACACGAATCGCGGGAAAAGCGACGTCGAGAATTCGCCCACGATGAAGCTGCCTCACTTTTTCAGGCGAGCCGTCATTTCGGTGTTCGTCGATAGATCGACACGGCTCTTTTCGTCACGGTCCCATTACCTGAATCGGCAACCCCTGTAACCCGCCGATTCTCGTCAATTACACTGGCCGAGCTTTGCCGTTATTCTTGGCCGGAGAACATACGCGAGCTGCAAAACTTAATTGCACGAGCCGTGATAATGACCCCAGGAAACGTTTGCAGATTCAAGCGTCGAAGCGATGCAAATCGGCTTCAATCACAGTCGCTTGTTGCTCACGGGTTCGAGGGTAGGTCGGAGGCGTTCCAACCGCCGCCCAAGGCCTGGACTAGGAGCACGGCAGCGGTCATGCGTTGGCCGAGGATCTGGATTGCGGTCAGTTCGTCGTTCAGGGCGATTGTCTGAGCCGTGATCACGTTGAGATAGCTGACTGTGCCCGCCTGATATTGGTTCATCGTCAAGAAGACGGTCCGCCCGGCCGCCTTTACCGCTTCGCCCTGCACCTTAGATTCGTCCTCGAGGATACGAAGCGCAGCAAGATTGTCCTCCACCCCCTGAAAGGCCGTCAGCACCGTCTGCCGATAGGTTGCGCCGCTCGCCTCGTAAGCCGCCCGCGCGAAGTCGGTTTGGGCCCGCCGCAGGCCCCCGTCGAATACAGTCTCCGAAATGGATGCCCCCACCGACCAGAAGCGGCTCGCCGCCGAGAATAATTTCCCCAGGCTCGAGCTCTCCAAGCCAAGGGAGGCGGTGAGCGTGACGCTTGGATAAAACGCGGCTTCTGCAACGCCGATCTGTGCATTCGCAGCCGCAACCCGCCGCTCGGAAGCAGCGATATCGGGCCTGCGCTCGAGCAGCTCAGAGGGCACGCCGACGGGAATCTCCGGCGGCGCGCCCGTAAGGGGCGTCGGCGGAATAGAGAAATCGGAGGCCGGTTTCCCGATCAGCACCGCGATCGCGTGCTCGAGCTGTGCGCGCTGAACACCCACATTGATGAGCTGGGCCTGCGTGGTCTTGAGCTGGGTCTCCGCCGCTTGCACATCCACCTCGGAGTCCACTCCTTGCGCATACAGTCCTTCGGTGAGCTCGAGGAACTTCTGAAAGGCGGCAACCGTCTCCGTCAGCAGCTGTTTCTGCGCATCGAGCTCACGCAACTGGAAGTAGTCCTGCGCCAGCGCCGCCTGAAAGCTGAGACGCGCGTTCTCCAGATCACCGGCGCTCGCCTGAGCGCTGGCCTGGTTGGACTCCACCGTGCGGCGAATTCGACCCCAGACGTCGATCTCCCAAGATACGTCGAGAGGCAACGAATAGTTGGAGACGGCAGTCCTTTGCGACGCTGGACCTACCCCGGTGGTAGTAGATGCGCTCGAGCGGTTGGCGCCGATCCCGATCGTCGCGGTCGGAAAGTAACTGGCACGAGCTTCCTGAACGAGAGCGCGGGCTTCGCGAAACTGGGCCTCCGCC
Organism: Deltaproteobacteria bacterium; assembly: GCA_005879255.1. The sequence continues at coordinate 1,247 of VBKY01000439.1, read as the reverse complement.
ACGGCCAGGTTCTGGTTCGAGACGCTGACCTGAGCCACCAACGCATTCAGCTGGGCATCACCGAAGATTTCCCACCAGGCGCCGCGGATCAGGTCGTCCTTTGGCTGGGCGACTTTCCAGCCATCGTTCTCTTTGTAAGCATCGGGCGTAATGACCGTAGGCCGGACGTAGTCCGGCCCCACTACCGTGCAGGCAGTCAAGGTCGCAACCAGAAAGGCTGCCATGATGACGCGGATTTTTAGGAATTTGTGGTCCTCCATAGTATCGGTCAGTTTCTTCATCAGTACACAAACGAATGTCATTCCGGCCGAGGCTGCGAGAGCCGGAATCCAGAGATTCAAGACAAACCTGGATTCCCGCCTTCGCGGGAATGACGGAAAAACCTCACGTTGTCTCAGCAGAGATGAAAGCATACGGCGTATTCCTTTCATGCTGAGTTTGTCGCAGCATCTCTGAGTCGCCGTAGACGGCGGGTTCGCAATCTCTGAAACCACAGTCGAGCCCGGTCAAGATAAAGATAAACAACAGGAGTCGTGTAGAGCGTGAGCATCTGGCTTACGATCAGGCCGCCGACGATGGCGATGCCGAGCGGGCGGCGCAGCTCCGACCCTACTCCCGTCCCCAAAGCCAAGGGCAGCGCCCCTAAGAGCGCCGCCATCGTGGTCATCATGATTGGCCGAAAGCGCAACAGGCATGCCTGGTAGATCGCCTCCTGCGGGCTCTTGCCATGCTGGCGCTCCGCCTCGAGCGCGAAGTCGATCATCATAATCGCGTTCTTCTTCACAATACCAATTAAGAGGATGATGCCGATCAGAGCGATCACATTGAGATCCATGCGGCAGATCAACAGCGCTAAGACCGCGCCCATGCCTGCCGACGGCAGAGTCGATAGAATCGTGATCGGGTGAATGTAGCTCTCATAGAGAATACCCAGCACGATGTAGACTGTTATCAGCGCGGCAGTAATCAGAAGGGGTTGAGTCGCCAAAGACGCCTGGAACGCTTGCAGTGTCCCGGAGAAGCTTCCATGAATTGTCGTCGGCATCCCCATACTCTGTTCCAGCTGATGGATGCGGCTTACGGCATCACTGAGGGCGACACCGGGCGTAAGATTGAACGACAGGGTCACCGAGGGAAACTGTCCCTGGTGGTTGACGGCGAGGGGCGCCGTGGTTGGCTCGTAATGGGTGAATGCGCTTAGCGGAACCACCCCGCCACTGGTTCCGCGAACATAGATCTGTTTCAAT
>VBKY01000049.1 GCA_005879255.1 Deltaproteobacteria bacterium | reverse complement strand
AAGCACGCGTGTCTGATAGCCGAAGGTCTCGGCTTGGCGCTCGGCGCCGTTCAGCGCCGCGCGATTGCTCCCGATGATAACATTCTGCACTTTATGAAAGATCGCATCTGAAGTTTTGGGCGTTTCGTCAACTGCCCCTTCGGCGCCACGCCGCAAAAGATCGACTACGGCATGAGGCATCTTGTCGGTCAGATCATAGCGCCGCATAATTTCCAGACAATCCCCATAGGTTGTCGAATCGGCAACAGTCGGGCCGGAAACGATCGCTTCGAGCGAGTCGCCGATGACGTCGGAGAGAATGAGCGATACACAACTTGCCGGCGCCAGCAGTTTTGCAAACCGCCCGCCTTTCAATTTTGAAATATGTTTACGCACTGCGTTGACTTCCTGGATCGTCGCACCGCTCTGCAGTAGCATTTGCGTCGTGCGCTGTTTCTCCGCCAACGTCAGGCCATCCGCCGGAGCAGGAAGCAGGGCCGATCCGCCGCCGGAAATTAGAACCAATACCAAATCGTTCTCGCCGGCAGTTCGAACAAGTTCGATAATTTGATGAGCGCCATCGACTCCGGCTTCGTCCGGTATGGGATGACCCGCTTCCACGACTTTGATTCTCTCGAGCGACAGAGCATAACCGTACTTCACGACAACGATGCCGCCGCTAACTCTGTCGCCAAGAAGATCCTCGATGGCGAGCGCCATCTTTGCCGCGGCTTTGCCGCACCCAACGACAAGAATATTTCGAATGTTCGAAAGGCGATAGCTTCGATCGGCTATTTGGAGGTAATCATCATGAAGACGAACATTCGTCTTGATCCCGTCCGCCGGGTCAGCCGATTTCACGCCGGCCATGAATATTTCCCGCGCATGGGCGCGCAACCCGATCAACGATGTCATATCGCTGACTCTAACAATCGCAAGCGAGCGATTTCAAACGGCGATGGTCCCGGGGGCAATTGTTTTCGACGACGGCATTAATGTAGAGACAGGCCCCGTGCCTGCCTTGCTCGGGCGACCACAGGGGGTCGCCCCTACAAGCATCAATTTGACCGATGGTTATTTTTGGAATTAGAGAAAAGGAAAGACAAATCAGAAGAGCCGAAAACCGCCAAAGCCATACTCGCCAATCCACTTTTCGTTCGTCGGGTCGTAGATATCGATGAGCATGTTTTTATCCGGATGTCCCGCCAGAAAGCGTGAAAAGATTTCGATGAAATTTTCCTGCGCGATGGTATCCGCTTTCATGAATCCCTCGCCGACGTAGAGCCGGTGCGGGCGCTTGGTGCTATCTAATCTAACCCAGAAACGAGAGCCGTTGGAGCCGACTTTATCCAACCATTTTCGGTACTCCGAAACTTTCGATTCGATTTCTTTGAATTTGACGGTTTGAGCACTAGCGAGCGCTGGAAAAAATAATGCGGATGCCAGGACAATAATTCGTAATCTGCCTAGCATCCGCATTGAGTCAATCTCGTTGATCACTCTAGTTGACTTTAATTTCGACGCGGCGGTTTTTCGCGCGCCCTTCCCTGGTCTTGTTGTCCGCGATCGGTTTGCTTTCACCAAACCCCTGTCCGGAAACGCGACTGCTATCGACGCCCTTCTTTACGACGTAGTCTCTAACCGAATTCACCCGCCGTTCGGACAGTCCCTGGTTGTAAGCTTCCGTGCCGATGCTATCGGTGTGCCCGGAGAGACTCGCCTTCTTGTCTTTGTTTTCGTTCATGAAGGCAACCAGTCGGTCCAAAATTGCCGCTGCTTCCGGTTTGACATTGCTCTTGTCAAAGTCGAAGAGCACATCGTCTAAGATGATCGTTCGCTCAACCTTCGGCGCCGGCGGTGGTGGCGGAGGTGGCGGTGGTGGCGGTGGTGGCGGCGGTGGTGGTGGCGGTGGCGGTTTTGGCTCCTCGGTCATTAGATAAGCCAAGCCACCGCAAATCAATGCGCCGCCTAGTGCGGCGGGCCCAGCCACCCACGTATTGTTCTCGTGCGCCCGGCTAGCACCGACCCCGGCTCCTGCCATGGTACCGCAGACGGCGGCACCAACCAGAGCGGCCTGGTTCTTTGTCATCCCCGTACAACCCGTCAGGAAAAACCCTAGCGCAGCCAACGCTAGCTGTTTGTTTTTCTTCATCTCTGCCTCCCAGCAAGGATTGCCAAAATTTTTGGTCAAAGTAGTACAAGGTGTCCCCCATGTCAAGAAAATTCTTTGACTTCATTCACAGGTTGTATCCGAGGTCGTTCCGGTCGAAATTGGCCTATTTGTTGCGTATTTCACGGTGTTCCACACAACTAATAGCCGACAATTCCCCGTGCCTATGCGAATAGTAAGCCGTTGTACGTGGTAATTTGGGCGGTGTTTCACGATCAGAACTATTGTCGATACACCCCCGCCAAATCCTGACAACTGTTGCCAGCCGCGCACGAAGTCGGTTTCGCATTATAAAAAAGTTTGCCAAACGATCCGGTGTACAAGCATCCAACCGCTCTTTTTTTTGGAGAGATAATCGGTAGGATAGCGCGTAAATTTTAGAAATAATCGGAGGCTTAAACATGAGACAGAAGCATTTGGCGACAATCGTGTGCGCATGCTTAATCGTTGCCTGCCAAACCGTAGAACAGACCGGCCGATCGCAATTTATCATTGCTTCCGAATCCCAAGAGCTACAACTCGGCGACCAAGCCTATCAGGAAACATTGAAGAAGAATCGCCTCTCGACCAGAAGCGATTGGCAGGCTCAACTCCGTCGCGTCGGTCAGCGTATCGCCGCGGCGACAGATAAGCCAGACTACAAATGGGAGTTCAACCTTATTCAAGGAAAAGAAATCAACGCCTTTGCGCTTCCTGGCGACAAAGTGGTTTTTTGGGAGGGGATGATGCCAGTGGCTCAGGACGACAACCGCATCGCCGTGGTCATGGGCCATGAGATCGCTCACGCGCTGGCGCGCCATGGCGCCGAACGCATGAGCCAAACGATGGGTGCGCAAGCGATTGGCGAGTTACTTGCCGCCGGGGTGGGTCAAGTCAGCCCCGGAATGCGCGACGATTTTCTCAAGGTCTATGGCCTGGGCGCCACTGTTGGCGTCTTACTCCCTTGGGGCCGAACTCAAGAATCCGAAGCCGATCGAATTGGCTTAACCTTAATGGCGAAAGCCGGCTATGATCCGGCATCCGCAATCGCTTTTTGGGAACGGATGTCCAAAGTCAGCGGCGACAAGCCACCCGAATTTTTGTCCACTCATCCGAGCGACATCACGCGTATCAACCAGATCAGACAATGGTTGCCCGAAGCACGGTCCTACTACCGAGGAAAGTGATCGGTTTCTTGGGTGGAACAGTAGTCCGGCTATAAAGATCTCTGAATCAGCTCGTGTAGCAGCTCTTAACGGCCAATTCCTGTCCCGAGCTGACCGTCTGGTACTTGTCCCAGAACGCATCGTCGACCTTCTTCCAGGTGGGACTTTGGCGCACGCCCCGGTAGCGAGCAAGCCCGCTGGGACCGGCGTTATAAGCTGAATATGTGCCAGCGCAGCCAAGCGAACCTCGCCGCTTCGAGTCATCTCTGACGCCCATGCGCCAGTCGGAATCAGAACTACGACCAGCGCGAGCAAAAGTCCTCGTCCTACGTAACTAAAAAACCGCATACGACCGTGGTAATTCCACCGGGTCAGCTGCGGGACGCAGCGTGAAATTCCTACTTAAGCTCCGACGTGCAGTGAGCGCACTTCGTCGCTTTGAGCGGCACCGCCGATAAACAATACGGACATTCCTTGGTCGCGGGTGCGGCTACCGGCTCTTGCATCCGGTTAATCTGCTTGATGAGCAGAAAGATCACGAATGCGATGATCAAAAAATTGATGATATTGTTAAAGAAGATGCCGTAATTCAGAGTCGCAGCGCCCGCCTGCTTCGCGGCGGCAACGCTTGGGTAGTCTTTGCCGGAAAGATTGATAAACAAATTAGAAAAATCGACTTTGCCCAATGCCAAGCCAATCGGCGGCATGAGAACGTCCTCTACAAATGACGTGATGATTTTGCCGAACGCGGCGCCGATGATCACGCCCACCGCCAGGTCAACGACGTTGCCGCGCATGATAAATGTTTTGAATTCATTGTACATATTCTCCCCCTCCTCGATGGCAAAGGGTCTTTAGAGACCACCCGTTGAGTTAAACCGACTTCTCGTCACCTTCGGTTCGGAACGCTGTCAGACTTCCGACGAGAATTCCAAGTCAATTAAGCAATCTTAGAGTGCAGGGTTCTGCTTGTTGTTTGTTCTTTTTTACCTTCGAGACTTAATCGATTGTACCCATTCTCCCAACTCTCGAGCGGCAATTTCCCGTGCACCCAACCCAAAGGCCAGCGCGACGGCCACGGCGATGGAACCGAGCAGCAACCCGAAGGCCAAATTAATGATGTCATCCGCCAGTCCCATCTGTCGCAGCGCCATGGCGCCGGCAAGGACAATTATCGACACGCGCGCAGCGAGAGCGAGTAGCCCGGCTTGGTTCGCGCCGCTGGCGCGAACCGTGCTCGCAGCGAGATTGGCCAGGAAAAGACCGATGCCAAAAATTATCAGGCCGAGCACAACTTGACCGGTGAAAACCGTGAACCGCGCGATCAAATCGGCAAGCAAATTGAACCCCAGCTCGCGCGCTGCTTCAATTGCAGCGAATAGCAAAACGCCGACGAGAACAAGATATCCTGCGACCTCCGCGGGCGTCCGCTCTCCGGATGAAAGTTCTCTACCCAAACCCAAATTTGCCAGCACCGCGTTGAAACCCAACGCCGTCAACAGATTGATCACCATCTCGGCAACCACGCGTCCGATGGCATAGGCAATGCCGACAATTAGCAATGCCGCAAAGATTGCCGGTAACGCGCTTAAAATGCTGTTCAGCATGTTGCTGGCGGGGCGGGTAATCGCCTCAAGGGCGAGAGACTGAAGCGCGCCGATCAGCACAGGAATGAGAATCAACACATAGAGGATAAGTCCAACTACACTAGAAAGGCGTTGCTGACCGAAAACTCGAGATAATCCTACCCGCTCGCTGAACTGATCGGCACCCATGGCGGCAAGGAGGTTGCTGACAACGCGCTGTACAACCCGAGCCACCAGCCAACCGATAGCGAGGATCAACCCCGCCGTAAATATGTTCGGCAGAAAATCCAAGACCTTGTCGACCATTCCTTGCACCGGAGCGAGCAGACCTTGCAATGACAAGGCGTTCAACAGGGCGGGAAGAAAGAACAACAGCACGAGCCAGTAAACCGTGTCGGCAAGAGTTTTGGTCAGCGCTGCGGATTTCTCACCTTCAACTCCGGCTTCGCGCGCCAATCTTTCATCGATCTTTGCCGCGCCAAGAACCCGAGAAACGACCACACGCAAAAGGCTCGCTACTATCCACGCGACTAACAGTATTAATCCTGCGCCGATGAGTTGGGGAGCGAAGGCAAATATCTGATTGAGCAGGCGATTGAGTGGTTCCGTGGGTAAAGTCAAACCCAACGTTTGAAAGAATGCTACCAGGACAAAGACCATTATCAAATAAAAAACGCCGCGCGCGACGCCGTCCTCAACTGCCACGGCTTCGCCCATGAGCCATTGCGCCAACCTGTTATCGAGATTCGTGCGCCGCAGCGCGCTACGGACGATCGCCGCGACTATGCGCGCCACCAGCCATCCAAGCACTAGGATCGCCAGCGCGCCGATAAGTTGCGGCAGGTAACCGGCCAAAATCTGATTAATTTGATCGATTATGTTGTCCACTGTTATCTCCTTTCCTTGCTCAACGTCCGCATTGGCTACGAATAGGAGTAAAAACGATTGCGTGCGATCACCACGCGCCACCTATATTGCGGGACAAATCGTAAAGTCAATCGAAAACATCGGCGCCAATCACGCCACAGTTAAATGTGGATTGTCCGTGAGTTCTTCAACGTGTATCGTCCTATCATGACCGCTTTGCCGCGTGCCGGTCTCAAGCTAGGTATTGTTCTTCTCGTTTTATTTATCCTCATTTACGGCGCGCTGTTTTTCATTGTTCGGTCGGCCAAAGTTCGAACCTGGGTGCAAGCACAGCTGTCGGAAAGAAGCGGCTCTGAAGTCCGCGTCGCCGAACTCCGCCTTCGTCCGCCTTTCAACATCGTCGCCGAGGCGCTGGAAGTTTCCAAGCCGGGGGAGCTTCTCTTCACGGCCGACCGGCTAACAGCAACAATCAGTCCATTGGACGTGCTATCGCGGACCCTGCATCGAGTGGACGTCGAAAAGCCGGTGCTCCAACTCGATCTGCAGGAAATGATGAAGTCACCGAGTAAAACTTCCGCAAAAATCGCTCTGCGTCATCTGAATGTTCAAGACGGCATGATCGTCCTGAAAAAAGGAGAAGCAACGGTTTTCGAGCTGCCGAACATCAATTTGGCAGCAGAAAACTTGAATCTTGGGGAGCGGTCGGGCATCAGCCTGCGCGCCGACGTGCCACGCTTAAACGGTGAAGCGGAGTTACAAATGACCGGCCAACCGCGCAATTTGGAAACCGAGATCGTTATTCGTCCAAAACAGAGCCAGGGTTTATTCGCCCGGCAAAAACCCAAAGATGCCGTTCCCGAACTAGTGCGACTTCACGCCAAGCTCCACGCGCCGGAAAGTCAGGAGGCCGACGTGACGATCGAAGGCAAGTTTCACGATCTTACGATTGGCGACGGAAAAATCACCGGCGATCTTGATACCCATATGAAAATCGATGCTGGCTGGACGGTCGCCGCGTTTTCGGGTCGTGCTGCTTTGACAGATTTTCCCAAAGCGATCCGCGCCCATGCTCTTCAGCTCCCCAACGGAAAAGCGGCGGCAAATTTTGCCGGCACATTTGCATTGCCCAGCAAAACGCTTTCCCTGAAGACAGTCGAGCTTAGTTCTCCTTTCGGAAACGGTGCCGGCGAGGCAGAGCTGACGTTCGAGCCCGAGGCGCACATTTCCAACGCCAAAGTGATCGTGCGGGAGATTCCCTTGGCCAACTTCAAGACGCTGCTTCCACCGCCGTTCGATAAATGGATGTATCAGGGCCAGGGGCAGCTCGAGCTAAATTTCCATGGGCCGTTTGATGCGCTTGAGGTGAAGGGCATCGTTCATAGCGACACGCTCCAGATCCGCAGCGAAAGTATGAACGTGGCGTCTCTGGCGGTCGCCGCGCCGTTTGAATGGATAAAGTCGGCTCTGCGCATCAAAGAAGCCAAGCTCAACGCGACCAGGCTTGTCTACGGCGCGAAGGATCGCTGGCAGGGCTCGGCCGAACGCATGCAAGCGAGCGCCTCATTTGACTTCAAAGCCAACGAGCCGCTGAAGATCAGCGGGCAATTCGCAACCGCCGGCGGCAAATTTACTTCTCCCGATAACTCGAAAGTCGGTGAGAATCTGTCGCTCAGCGGGCCTTTCGAAATCACATTCCTTCCTGGAAAAAATTCGACCAGCGTCACGGGCAAACTTACTGCAGAAACCGGTGAGGTTTTGTGGGGCAAGTTTTTCGGCGATTTGAAGACCCAAAGGCCGTCATTTGAAATCGATGGCGATTACTTTCGCGGCGTGGATCGCCTCGATTGTCGCCGCTGTAATTTAAATCTTATCAACGTCGGCAGCGTTGACATTGCCGGTTCCATCGAGCAAGTCACGCAAACTCCCGCGCTGCGTCTTCAGGCGCGCAGCGCGAATTTCTCGCCTGGTGGTTTTTTTGATTTTTTTCTGCGCGAAGCCTTCAAGGTCAAGTACCCGGTGCTGGACAATCTCGCCGTCGGCGGCCAGATGGCGTTTCAGCTCCAACTCCAGGGTCTCTTCGACGCGCTCACGGCGGACGGCGAATTGTCGCTTAAAGCCGGCGAGCTTAGAGTGAAGCCGAAAGACTGGCAGATCGGACCGATCGTGCTCCAGCTTCCCTTCCAAGTTCGTTTGTCAGAAACTCAGAAGGAATCGACCGGCGATCCGCAAATCGGCAGGCTTTCAATCGAGAGCGCCCGGTTCGGCAAACAATCCGTGGGGCCGGTGACGGCGACAGTTTCATTGTCGAACAATGCCTTGCGATTTCATCAGCCGATTCGACTCGGACTCTTTGGCGGCGAGATCGAAATCAGCAATCTCTTTTGGCCCGACGCGGTGCATGATCCGAAGCAAGTTTCCTTCTCTGTCGAAGCGAAACGCTTGCAGCTCGAGGAACTAACCGAGGCTCTGAACTGGCATCCCTTCAGTGGCACTCTGACCGGCTCGATCCCGAAAGTGCAGTCGACGGGAAGCTTACTGCAAACGCGCGGCGACATTCAGGCGGAACTCTTCGGCGGGCGCGCGCGTATCGGGAAATTCGAGATTGAAAATCCGTTTTCGTCCTTGGCATCGATCAAGGTCGATGCCAAGCTGAACGAGATTCAACTGGAACAACTTTCGAAGACCTTTGAATTTGGCCGCATCTCAGGCATCCTAGAAGGAAGCATCGACGACCTGGTTTTGATCGACAGGCAACCTTCGGAATTTCGGGTCGATCTTCATTCGGTGGAGCGAAGCGGGATCGAACAGCGGATCAGTGTCGAGGCAATTAACAAGATTACCGTGTTGAGCTCAGGAGAGAATGCCGGCGCCTTGTATGGCGGTCTCGCCGGTTTCTTCGACAGTTTTCGCTACAGCAAGCTCGGCTTTAAAGCGACCTTGAAGAACGACCGGCTCACGTTGCGCGGGGTGGAAACCCGCGGCGATCAGGAGTTCTTGGTTGTCGGCAGTTTCCTTCCACCGACGGTAAACATCATCAGCCATACGCAGAACATCGCCTTTTCTGAGCTGCTGCGTCGACTCGAACGTATCAAATCTGACAAATCAAACGTCAAATAGGATGGAGGAACCATGGTGAAACCGACATTGATTGCGGCGGCGTTCTTTATCAGCGCCTGCGTTACCGTGAACATTTATTTTCCTGCGGCCGCCGTTGAACGGGCTGCGGAGCAGATCGTGAAGGAAACCTGGGGTGGCCCGGGAGAACCGGTCAAAGCGCCGCCAAAACCACAAAGCTACAATCCATTCTCGCCGATGCGAACAGTCTCTCTCAACGTTATTGGTGAAGCCCATGCGCAAGAGGCCGATATCAACGTCTCGAATCCGGCCATTCGCGCGCTGAAGGACTCGATCAAACAGCGCAGTAATGCGATCAAGCCGTACATGGACCGCGGCAATGTCGGCATCGGACAAGATGGTCTACTGGTAATTCGGGGTACGGATGGGCTCAACCTAAAAGAGCGGGCCGAGGTCCAACAGCTTGTCGAAGCAGAAAATCGCGATCGCGAAGCGCTCTATGCCGAAATCGCCAAGGCCAATAACATCCCGAAGGAAAACATTCCGAAGATTAAAAGCATCTTCGCCAAAACTTGGATCGAGCAAGCACAGCCCAGCTGGTGGATCCAGGATAGCCAAGGAAATTGGAAGAAAAAATAGCCGATGAAAGCGTTCATGTATGGTTGTCTCCCTCTGAGACTGTGTTGGATTGTCATCCTGAGGCGAAGCCGAAGGATCTCGCCTGAATCGACCTATTGCTCGGTCGAGATTCTTCACTGGCGTTCAGAATGACATCCCCCGAGAAATTCCATGAGTCCGCCACAGTTTTCTCATAAGGGAAGACAAAGAGATGTGTCTCCTCAGGGGCCTCAATATCGCTTATGCCAAATGATATCGATACCCTTTGAGCCCGTGCTTGTGGTGGTAGTGCCCACTTTCCAATCGGGCGCGATCTCATATTCCAACGATATTTCTTGCCCGTGCTCCCCGGAAATCTGTTGGGAGGCCGAGACGTAGGTTTTGGTCCCGACATACCGCCCGAAGCCGACTTTTCCGCCGGAAAAATCCACTTCACCAATATCCACGCCCAAGCTAGCCAACCCGAGCGCTCCAGCAACTGAACTTGCAATTTTTCCGGCGACGAAACCGGTTGTGATATTCAGTGCGCTTTGCTGCAGCGAGCCTTTCTCGTTTCGGTTCAACGTGTTGATGGGCCTGCCGAAAAGCAATAAGGCGAGAATATCGGCTTGTTCCAACCGAGGTTGACTTGTGAGAGTTAAAGACGGCTTTTCCGTCGTCCCGCCGATCACGGCGTCTACCTGATATTCCGGCAAACGATATTCCGCCACGATGTCGAGAGCGGGATTGATCTTATCGCCGCCGGTGAATTGAATCGCTCCCCTACTCAGTTGGAATCTTCGCCCCTGGAAATTGAGCCAGCCCCTGACAATATCGATACGGCCCGTTAGATCGATATCGCGTTCCGGCCTTTTTGCCGCACGGAGATTTCCCGATAGCTCGGCAACCAGATCGGGATGTCTTATCCAAACATTGCCCGGCGCGCGCACCGTGAGGTCCAGGGTGGCGTTCTTAAAAAGCGTGTTGTCGCTTGATCCGGGGCGCTCCTCGGCTCGATGGACCGGCTGGCGGCCTTCCCCGTTGTCCTTGACGAGGACGATGGTTTCATCGCGCTTGAGCGGCACCTTACTTTGTTCCAAGAAAGCGAGATCTGGACGTAGCGAACCCTCGGCGACGGTGATTTGTCCGGTAACTCTCGGGGCGGCCAAGGTTCCCTGAACGTCGACATTGCCGGCGACCTTAACTTGATGGCGCTGGGTTTCGATCGCCGGCCAGCGCTGTGCCGTGAGCGAAAGCTTGACCCCGCTGATGTCATTATCTTTGAGCGCCAGCGAACCGCTGCCTTTGATCTCACCGTCTTTCGCTCTGGCCGAGAGCTCGCGAACGATCACATTACGCGAATCCAAACTGCCGGCCGCGACAATCTGATTTATGTCGACGCCAAGGGGAACTGCTTTGAGCTTTCCGTCGCGCAATCGGAACGTGCCGCGAAGATCCGGTTGCTTTATGGAGCCACGCGCCAGCACATCGAGGCTCAGTTCGCCAGCGATGTTTTCAACGGACTTACCAGTAAAAGCGTTTAGAAAGCCGACGCTGAGACCCGGGCTTTGGACCCGCACCTCCATGCCATCGGCGAATTCGGCGCGCCACCCACTGTTCCAGCTCAGATTAAGCGGCACCGTGCCGCTCCCGTTCAGCGTGTGAGCCGAGTCTTGTTGTACGGCAAGCCGCAGCGACGTCCGTTTGTCTTTGTAGTTAACGTCCGCGTTGGCTCCCGCATAGGATTGACCCGCAATCATCGAATCAGTCAGCCTCGCTGACGCCGCGATCTCCGGAGCGGCGGCGGTTCCGGCGATCCGAGCCTGCACGGCAAGAAGCCCAGACATCTTCGGTGGCTGTGGAAAAAACGCCGTCACTGTTTCCAACGGGAGTCGATCGACATTCAGCGTCAAATCCTGTTTGCCGGCAAATGCAAAACGGCCGTTCAACAAAAGTTCCTTGTCACCGTTTTTCATTGAGAGCTGTTCGATCAAGAACCCATCGTTGCGTTTTGTCACTGTCGCTGGGCGCGCTAGCTTCCATGAGCCGTCCGGCGACGACAGAGAAAATTGGCTTAAACTAACTGCAATGGCATCGCCCGGGAAACTGACCGCGCAGCTCAAAGCGTGCTTGCGATCACTAGCATCCTGGGCACTTAGCTCGAGCTGAATCGACTCAGACGGATCCCGCGACAGTTTCGCCGTTGCGTCGATTCGTCGCAGAGCCAGTCCGGCATCGAAGTCGGTCAAACGAGCCGCGACTATTCCTTGAGGAAAAACTTGATCCTTGGATCCGCGAACAGCAAACCTGACGTCGCCGTTCTTGACGGCGATTCCTTCGAAGCGCAAGCCCGACAACCGCGCCGTTCCCTGGGTTTGCACATCTGCGAGATTGCCTTGGGCCTGACCGGCGAGATCGACCGAGCCGGAAGCTTTTTTATTTAGCAGCGCCAGCCAGGGAGCGACGTCGGCGGCGCGGAAACGGTAATCGAGCTTGCCGGCTGTCTTGGCATCGACGCCGAATTCACCGCTAGCCGTAAGCGTTGACTCGGCGGCACTGACTGTGGCGCGCGAAATCCGGATCCTTTTGTCGCTCAGGGTTGCGTCGAGCGAGCCTTCCTTTAGATTCACCGGGCCTAACGACGATGGCAGAATGCGCATCTCGGCGCGCGTGTTCATATCGGCAAGATTGAATCCGGCGCCTTTTACCGTGGCTTGAAGATTGAGTTTGCCTTCGACCGCCTTGCCATCCGGCAACGCCTTTTGGATATCAAGCTCCTCTACCGATAGCGCCAGTTCGTAGGTAGGCCGCTTGCTACCGAGAGCGACTTTTCCAGACCAGTTAGCGCCGCCTATTTTGCTCTTGAGACGCCCATCCAGTGCGGCCACGCTATTTTGCAGCCGGCCTTCCATAGAAATGGTGCCCAGAGCCCAACCCTGCACTTCGGTCGAGCGAATTTCGAATTGTGTCTTTCCGGCCGTATTTTGTAGCGAGAATCCGGTCCCACCCGCTTCGACCGTTCCGTGCACGACTCCGGCTAGATCCTTTCTCTCCAGCCACTGACGCAAGTCGAAGCCGCTGATAGTCATCGCGGATGTGTATCGAAGCGGATTCTGGGCGGCATCAGCGCGGAATTTCCCGGCGACTTTCGCGCCCGCGCTGGCCAGATTCAAGTTTCCCTTGAGATCAGCAAGAGGCCCGTCGATGGTCAAATCGCCCGCGAGATCGCGCTTCAACGGCCAGTCAGCAACAAAGTAGGCAATATCAGCAGGCGCGAGTTTATCGAGCGACGCCTGAGCCGTTATTTTCAGCGCTTCTCCGTTTGGTTCGGTGATCTGGCCGTTTAACTTCACGCGCGAATTTCTGCTCACTGCCCAAAGGTTTTTTACTTTCAGCAGCGTCGGCACCGCGGCGGACTGCTGGTATTCCAGTGCGCCCTTCAGGTTGAGCTCAGGGTGCCCCGGTGAAATGAGTCCCGCAGCAACTTCGTGAACGTTAAGGGCAACCTCCGAGGGCAGTATGCCGATATTGCCATCCAGGTTAAGATTTTTGAGGTGGTGAAGTGTTCCATTGCCGCTCGCGAGGCGGAGGTCGACTCCTGCATCCCGTAAACGGAGCGACTTCACCAAAATGATGAAATCAAATTTTGTTTCCGGGTTGGGCTGCCGTGGCGACAACGCCTCGACCACATTCCATTGTCCTTGTTGATCCTGGCTCAGGCGCGCGCGCGGCTGCAGGGCATCGATGCGCGATATCTGAAAGCGTCCCCAAATTAACGGTAATAAAGAATAGGATAGCTCCACACGGGGAACCTGAACGAGCTCCGTTCCTTCGTATCGGAGCTCGACATTGTGCAGTGTGAGCTGATGCCAGACGGATCCTTCGAGGCGCTCCACGCTAATGGTGCCGCGAATCGATTCGTTGGCAGCCGCCACAGCTTTTTCACGGGCCCACAGCACAAAATTTTCCGTGCGCGTATAGACGACTAGCCCGATTACGACGAGCAGAAACAGCAATCCCAGGCCCAGAACGGACCATTTTATGATGCGCCAGAATTTTTGCATCAGCTAGAAATAGGCTCCGATACTGAAGTGAATTTGCCAGGATCGATCGCCGCGCGGCGGCTTGAAGGGAAAGCCGATGTCCAACCGCAGAGGTCCAACGGGCGTCGCATAGCTCACTCCGAAACCGGCGGAGAACTGCAAATCATCCACCGGGACATCGAATGATCGCTTCGAAACCTGGCCGAAGTCGAGAAAAACAGCTCCATTTAATTCTTTCCAGATTGGTCGACGCAGTTCAAGGGAACCCTCCAAAAGACTTAGCCCGCCCAACGGATCGCCACTGGTACTCAGCGGACCGAGACGCCGCCGGCCATAGCCACGCACGCTCTTTTCTCCGCCGGCGAAAAGCCGTTCGAATAGAGGAAGATTTTTGTCGGAACCGATGGCGTCGCCGAGCCCCAACTTGAGCCGGCTCGCGAACACGGTCTTCCAACCGATATCGATGTACTTCTTTGCCTCCGCTGTCATCTTGTAATAGCTGAATGCACCACCCCAGATCGCGCCTGCCTGATCGACCGTAAAGGAGACTACCTCTCCCTTTTTCGGGTTAAACGGGTCATCCGCGGTATTCCACACGAGTCCCATAGTCGGTCCGGAAAGAATTCCTTTCCGCTTGATCTCTCCCAGAGCACGTACAGTGGCGGGCCCGATATCGTTGAGCTTGTCGTGTTCCAGACGGTAGCCGACAAAGCCGGTCAGCGTGGAAGAAAATCGATGATCGAGTCGAGGCGCGAAGCGGCCTACGTTACGAACGTAGGTCTCCTCCTTTTCCTGGTCATAGCTAATATTGACAATTCCCTGTGTGCGTGGGGAAAGAAAATGCGGTTGAGTGAAATTGATCGCCCCGGTAAGCGTGATGGAGGAATATTTTGCGAGGACAGACAGGCGCCTGCCGTCGCCGAGCCAATTCAAGTGGCGCCATTCCAATTGGGTGCGAAATTGATCCTCCGTGCCATATCCCAACCCGAGCTTGATTTCTCGATGCGATTTTTCCGCGACTTCGACCTCCATAGGCACGACTGCAGGAGTGCCCGCGGTTTCCGCCGGCGCGAGTCTAACCGCACCGAAGAGGTCTAAAGCCAATATCTTTTCACGGGATTCGATGACTTTCGCCTGCGAATATGTTTCGCCGGGTTGGTAGACGAGCTCTCTTAAAACGAGTTTCGGATCGACTGTCTCCGTGCCCTTGACCTCCGTCTGGCCGAAGACGGCAATGGGTCCCGGATGCACGGCATAGCGAATGCGAGCGCGATGTTCATCCAAGTCTACTTCGGCCTTGCGCTCAGTTTTCACGTGAGCATAGCCATTCTCCAAAAAAACCCCGCGTAAAACCTGCTCCGCTTGCTGATAATCCACCTCGCGAAAGATTTCTCCACGTTTGACCGGCAATTCCTTCGGGAAAGGCGGAGGTTTTCGATCCGCTTCGCTTCCTACGACTTCAACGTCGATCTCGGCGATCGAGACGGGCATCCCCTCACCTACCTCGATCTGCACGGCGACAAGTCCTTCGATTTCATCGACAGTGAGGTCGTACGTGACAGTCGTGCCGTAATAACCCTGCGCTTCATAGAAGCGCGGCAATCTTTCAAGGTCGCTGCCGAAGGTGATCGGATCAAATGCCGGCCTTGCCTCCCACACGCGATACCACGGCCGTGCTTTGGTGACGATAATGTCCATTAGCTCGTCGGCCGAAAATTTTTCATTTCCGGAAAATTCAATCCGCTCCACTTTCCACTGCCGCGCGGGATCGAGAGCGTCGAGCAAAATCGCGGAAGCACTGTCGGTTAGAACAGATAAGCCGGCCAGCGCCGCGACGAGAATCTGGCAAAGCCGTTTCACCCGTCCTTATTAGCACCGCAAATAAACATAAGGAATAACTTGGCAATTAAAGGCGGCCATTTTCGCCGACAACGACAAGGCAATAGGACGGCAGAAGCCCGCCGAAAGGACTTGATCCGCCCGTGATTGGTGGATCGATCATGAAATTAATGGTTAAGTGAAATCGCTCGATCGGTTCACTTAATTGGCTATAAAACCAAGAACCCGATCGTCTAATAAGGGAGCAAACAATTTCCATGTGGAAGAAATTCTTATCGCTCACGGCTTTTCTCGTCGGGTTATTGTCTGCTCCGAGCTTCTTCACTGACGCTGTCCACGCCCAGGCCCAGAGCACACGCGGCACATACACGACGACAGCCGACGTTCCTCTGAGAGCCGGACCCGGGACAAATCATCCCGTCATCACGACGTTGCCCAAAGGCATCAAGATTAACGTTGTGGCGAAGGAAGGCTATTGGCTAAAGGTCGAATCGAAGCACGGCGACAAGCCCGGCTACATCGACGAAAAATTTGCGCTCCGCGAAACCACCGCGCAAACTCCTCCTCCTCCGAAAGCGGCGACTCCCGCATCAACAGCCGGCGCCTACCGGACGATCAAGGATGTCGAGCTCCGCGAAGGACCGGGAACAAAGTATAAGACCGTAGCCACACTTCCGGCAGGAATGAAGATCAACGTCGTCCGCGCCGAAGGCGATTGGTTGCGCGTCGAGTCCAAAAAGGGCGGCAAGCCGGGTTATCTTGAAAAAAAATCAGTGGAGCGTGTGACGGATAAATAGCAGGGCATCGGTATCGCAGAGTTTATCCTGAGCACGTCGAAGGCCTCCACCCATCCTACAGATGTCGAATTAAAAATCTCGTAGGATGGGTGGAGGCGTTTTTTGCCGATACCCATCACCTCTCTCCGAACTCCGTTCCATCGATGTGCTCCATCGCAGCCCAATTAACCGGATATATCCCGAGCCTCACAAATCGTTGAAACGAGGAATAGGGCCACTGACTTGCTGCCGATACTTGCCCGTGCTTTACCGGATTAAAATGGATGTAATGGCAATGCCGCTCGAAATCGTTCTCTTCGTGCTCCGACTTGCCGAGCGTCGCTCGCCTCGTTCAACGCTTCGGGAGAACATCGTCTTGATCAACCGCCACCGCATCGCGAAATCCGAATCATCAGGCGGCAGCGTCCAGATCGTGTGGAGGTGGTCAGGCATCACCACGATGGCATCGATCGCAAAATCATGTCGCGTGCGCGCGTACCAAAATGCGCTTCGAAGCTGATCGATTCGATCGATGAGGAGGTTCGACCGACGGTCGGCGAGATTAACGGTAAAAAAGAAGCTGCCGCCGGGAATGAAATTGCGCCGATAGTTCGTCACCCGCGGATATTAGAATACCACGTAGAATCGTCGCAAGTGATCGATGGATCGCCGGTTGATGGGTATCGTGGTGCAGATGATGGGTATCGCTTCGCTCCACCCATCCTACAATTTCAGAATGAATTTAATCGTAGGATGGGTGGAGGCGTATTTCACCGATACCCATCGCACCTTCGCACTTAACTCAAAAGCCAAACCTGAATTACGATCACTGCCTCCGTCACCGTCCGAGTACCAAAGCCAAGTAGAAAAACACTAGGTCTTCCTACCCCTTCCCCAACTCCTGCGATCTTCTCGTCGCGCTCACGACGGCATCGATCACCGTGCCGCGAAAACCCTTTTGCTCCATGGCATAGAGCCCCGCGATGGTTGTGCCACCGGGTGAAGTGACTTCGTCTTTGAGCTCACCCAAGTGTTTGTTGCTTTCGAGCGCCATGCGCGCGGCGCCGTAGACGGTCTGCATCGCTAGCTTCAACGCGACGTCGCGCGGCAATCCGACTTGCACGCCGCCGTCAGCGAGCGCTTCCATAAAGAGAAACACATAGGCAGGACCGCTACCGCTGAGCCCGGTTACCGCATCCAAATATTTTTCTTCAACCGGCAAACCGATGCCGAAACTGTTGAGAATCGCGCCAACCTTTTCTAAATCTTCCGCGATCGCGTGGGAGCCGCCCGCGAAGCCGGCCGCCCCGGCGCCGACGACGCAGGGAATATTCGGCATTACGCGGACGACACGCGCTCCATGTGCCAACTGACTCTCGATCCGCGCCAGCGGCACACCCGCGGCAACAGAAACTACCAGTTTGGCTTTGCCGATTTTTTTGGCGATCTCTTTGGCCACCGGGTCGACGATCTGAGGCTTGACCGCGAGGATAACGATGTCGGCGAAATCACACAGCTCGCTGTTGTCCGGCGTCACTTTTATGGCGAGCTCTTGGGCGATCGATTGCCGCAACGCATCGCTAACATCGCTGGCCATGACGTTCTCCTTATTTGCCAGCCCGGCACGAATCACTCCGCGAGCAATTGCAGAACCGATCTTTCCTGCACCGATGACGCCAATTTTTTCTTTCAACACTGGAAACCTCCTTGCCGGAACCAGGTGCACGCCAGCATAAAGGGTACAGTCATGAACTTCAAAGGCTGCAAAAACGAGAAAGCCTCCGCCGGATGGCGGAGGCTTTCGAGATTCTATAGTCGTCTGGGGCGGTTTAGTCCGGATCAATTGCAATCAAACTGAGCGGTGCGCATAGCGCGTCCTACTAAAAAAATTTGAGGCGCCCCCACCTCTTTCCTGCCCGCGCGCGGGGAAGATGAAGGAGGGGACCTTTGCGGCTGCGCCGCGCTAGTATCTCTTGCCCAAATCTTGAAGCGCTTTCAACGCTTCCGCATCGTCGGGGGCGAGCGAAAGGATCTCGCGATATTTCTGTTCCGCGTCTTTGATTCTTCCCAATTGCGCATAAGCCTGCCCGAGCGAATAACGCAGGTCATTTCTTCGGCGCCGCATACGCAAAGCTTCCGAATATTCATCGGCTGCCTTTTCCCACATGCCGAGCTTATAATAAACAACTCCTAACTCGGAATGAACCGTGGCAGACTCCTCCCCCTTGGATTTGGACTTCTCGAGCAGCGACCGCGCCTCCTGCATCTGTTTCTTGACCTGACCTTCGTCCGTCGACTTTTGCGCCTTCGCGCCAATCAGACGTCCCCATGCCAGCAATACGGCCGGGTGATCGGGTTGCAGATCGCGTGCCCGGGTAAACCATTTCTCGGCTTCCGGCAGGTCACCGGAATGAAGCGCGATGTTGCCCAATCCGAGATAAGGTAGAACTTCTTTGTGCCCCATCTCGATGGTCTTTTGATAAATCATCTTCGCTTCGGGCAAGTAGAATTCGTCGCTCATGGCCAAAACTTCAGGGATATACTCCTCGCCTTGCTCCAGCGCTGCGAGCGCTTCCTTGGCGCCCTCTGTGCTTTTGTCCTGCTCAAGCAAGATTCTCATCTTCAAGAGGTGAAACTTGGGATTTTTCGGATCAAGCTTGATCGCTTGTTCGAGCTCGGTCAATGCCCGGTTTCTCGCAACACTCGCCGTGTACGCTTGCGCCAGGTAAAAATGATGCATCGCCTGCGGTATGGGCGGCGCCTTGGACTTGAGCCATGGCGGCGTGTCGACGAGAAACGGCGTCATGATTCTGCGATTGAGCTCGGTCGTCGAACGGCGCAGATTTTTGGGCGCGGAAAACTCGAGCTCCGCGCCGTCATCCGTATTGATCGACGCGCCCTTGGAAAAAGCGAGGAATCCGTCGCGATTCATGCGGTAGAACCCTTGGACCGCATACACATCGGACAGCCCGAGGTATTCGAGATCCGATCGCAGCATTTTGTTGTTGTCGTAAATTTCTTTGACCGCCGCATAATCGAAAATCTGCTCTTTCTTGCTGCCGACCAAGAGAAAATCGCTTTCCTTCATGCCCCACAGCGATACGTAAGGAAAGGATTCCACGAAGGTGCGAAAGACCATACGGAAATCGTCGGGCGACATGGAGTAATTGTGAAACCACTGAGCGAATATGCCGTCATCTTTGATCTTTGACTTGACGACTTGATAAAACTCGCGAGTGTAGAGATTGGCGATGCCGGCGATCCATGGATTCGACGGCTCGGCGGTGATGACGTCGTAGTATTTGGGCGTCGCTAGAATATAATTGCGCCCGTCCGTCGGTATCACGCGTACTCTCTTGTCCTCGAGCACGCTCGAGTGGCGCGACTGGCGGGCGTTGCGGTAAAGGCGGTCGATGGCGCCGCGGTAATCGAGATCCTCCGACCGTTTCATCAACTTGGTGCGAGCTTCCGGTTCCATCACGCCCTTGTAGTAGAGCCGTTTTTCTTTGTTGTCGTACCACGCTCGGGTGTTCGGGTCGTCGTCAACAGAATCGTATACGAATCGAGGGCGAACGCTTGGCGTTGCGGGAAAAGTAACGCCCGGCGGAAGCTTATCAATTGCGACCCAAGCGCGGTCGAAGAACTTGCTCGCTTGGATCATCGCCGGCTCAATCTCGATGACTTCGATTTCCTTCAACGATTTGAATGTCGCGAGCGCCTTTGCCGACATGCCGCTGCCGAGCCCGATAGTGAGCGCTCTTTCGGCCTTCGGGTGCAGCAGCATGGCGACGTAGCTGGTCATCAGCTGGCTCAACGCATCGCCGTAAGACCCGTCGATCTTGCCGTTCGATTTGAAGTAAAGGTAGTCGCTCCCCGGAATGCGGTGCACGCTCACGGTCGTCGTCAAGCCCTCGCGATAATAGAGAACATCGTCGCGCTGCATCTCTTCGATACGCAGCGAATCGGTGGGCAGCGATTCATAACGGTCGGCGTAGATCGTCACACCGCTGGTGAGAACATGGGGATCCCAGCGGCGAATTTTCAGGGGAACGATAACCGCCAGAACAACTACCGCCAATCCGAGACCGTATCGCGGCACGGATGAAAGTCTTGAATCGCTGATGACGAGCCAAGCTCCGATTAAAAGATTCATCACCACGGCGAAGATGATCGCGTTTTGCACGCCAAGGTTTGGAATCAGGATAAAACCGCCGGCAAACGCGCCGAGAACCGCGCCGAGCGTGTTGGCCGCATAGGAGCTGCCAACGCCGCTACCGACTCGATACAGGCTCTGGGTAAACAGACGCGCAACCAAGGGAAACGTCATGCCCAAGAGAACGGTCGGAATGAACATCACCAGTGAAGATACGAAAATTTGCAGATAGAGAAACACCGTGAACGTCTCGCCAAATCCGTGCAGCAAGCGCAGAAAGATTAACGGCAGTCTTTCAAAAAGCGGTATGGTCGCGAGCGCCGACAAGCCAACCCAGAGTTCGACTAAGCCGAAGGTGCTCAATCTGGCCTCTCGTTCACCGAGAAGGCGCGCGTAAATAAAACCGCCGAGCGCCAGACCGATCAAAAACGTGACAAGCATCGTAGAAAACGAATAAATGGAGCTGCCGATCACCAATGTTAACGACCGGGTCCAGGCATTTTCGTAAACCAACGACGCAAATCCCGACAATCCGAACGACGTCAAGATCACCCAACGCAATAGCGAAGCACTTTGCGCCTCCGGAGCGCGGGTTTCCTCAGCGACTGGTTCCGGGACGATTTCCAGCGGGGTTTTGTCGCGGATCCTATCGACAATAAGAATGACGACGGCAATCACCAAGTTGACTCCCGCGGCCACATAAACCGTTCGACGCATTCCTAGCGTCGGTATCAGAAAAAATCCGCCCGCAGCGCAGCCGATAACCGCGCCCAGCGTGTTCGTCGCATACAGGTCGCCGACCCGGCGTCCGAACTGGGCAAAGCTCCGGACGAAAAACCGGCTCAACACCGGCAATGTCGCGCCCATCAACAGAGTCGGGAAAACCAATAAGACAAACGAGAGAAAGAACAGCACCAAATTAAAAAGAAATGGATAGCTTTCGTTCAGCCCGAAAATCGGACCATAGATTTTTTGCGCCGCGATAAAAATCCATGGCACTAGGAACCCGTATATCCCGACGCCTGCTTCGAGAATGCCGTACAACAGAAAATCGTTTTTTCCTCGGTCGGCGATCTGACCGAAAACGTAGCTGCCGATAGCCAAGCCGGCCATGAATGCGGACAACACGGTTGCGATCGCATAAGTGGTATTGCCGAAAATCTGCGTGAGCATCCGCGTCCACACCACCTGATAAATCAAACCGGCCGCACCGGAAAAAAAGAAACAGAAAAGACCGACGAGAAGCAGCCAGTCTTGTTTAGAACGTTGAGCACCGTCCGTCATAGATTCTCCCAGTAAATCCAAAAACAATTCAGGCAGTGATAGCAAGCCGTCGGCTAACTGTAAAGGGTCGCTGCGTCCGAAAGCGCTCTGGTCGCGCGGCACAAACGTGCCATTTCCCGCGTAACTTTGGCGTGATCGGGTGCGAGTATCGTTGCTGCGTTCGTTGACTTTGAGAAAATTGTCGTATATGCATTTACTCCGTCCAGACATCCTGAATCTTAGAATTTTCCCCCATATCTGTTGTCCGATTGGGTCTAAAAAGTTCGAATTAATAAAGTCAGAGTCGTTCTTTTTTCGCGACCGTAAGAACCGTAGCTTGCAAAAGACGTAAAATATTCGGAGGAAAACAATGGCAAACGCACAAAGAGATGGAGCAGCGCCGGAAGAGGTCCGAGATTTACGCAGTGCCATCGAATGGATGAAAAAGGAAGGGGACATCCTTGTCACGGATAAAGAAGTCGACCCTGACCTGGAAATCACCGGCATCCAGAAACAATTAGACGGCGGCTGCCCGATTTTGTTCAACAACGTCAAGGGCAAGCCCCACCACCGCTGTATTACCAACCTATTCGGCGACATGAGCGTGATCAACAAGATGTTCGGCTGGAAGGACCATGCCGACCGCACGAGAAAACTAGCCTATGCGATCACTCATCCAATCGCGCCTATCGTCGTCGATCAAAAAGACGCGCCCGTCCAAGAAGAAGTTTACGAAAAGCCGGCTGAAGCGAACGACTTTGTGGTGCCGATCCGCCATACCAACATCGAGCCCGAGCTCACGGTCGGTTCCGGTAACCGGCTCATCTCCGGGGAATATTTTAACGGCGGCACGGACCTCGGGTACAACCGCCTGAACTTCCGCTGGGGCAACCTCGGCACGTTTCAAATCTCTCCCGGCTCGCATATGTGGCAGGTGGTCAGCAAGTACTACAAAGACAACAAGATGGTGCCGATCACCATGAACTTCGGCCTGCCTCCCGCAGGGACACTCCTCGCGGGCGCAGGTTTCGATTATGTCATCCTGCCGCAGGGCTGCGATGAAGTCGGTATGGCCGGCGCGGTGCAAGGCGCGCCGATGCGTCTCGTGAAAGCTCGCACGGTGGACGCCTACGGCCTTGCCGATGCCGAAGTCGTCCTCGAGGGTTACGTCAATCCTCGCGACCGCCGCTTCGAAACTGCCGAATCAGAAAAGGCTGGCATTCAAGGCCGCTTCCATTTCCATCCGGAGTGGGCCGGTTACATGGGCAAAGCTTACAAAGCGCCAACCTTCCATGTTACCGCCGTCACTACGCGCAAGCGCGAAAGCAAGCCGATCATCTTCACCCTGGGCGTACATACTCTAGACGACCACAATATCGACACGACAATCCGCGAAGCATCGATGTTTGAGCTTTGCGAGAGAATGCAACCGGGAATCATCATGGACGTCAACATTCCTTACTGCATGACCGATTGGGGCGGAGCGATCATTCAGGTCAAAAAACGCAATCGCATCGAAGAAGGTTGGCAGCGTAATTTCATGGCCGCCATCCTGGCGACGTCGCAAGGCTCGCGTCTGGTGATCGCCGTCAGCGAAGATTCCGATCCATACGACATGGACGACATCATCTGGTGTCTCACCACCCGCGTCAATCCGAAGACCGACATTATCAATCCGCTCCCGGGCGGCCGTGGACAGACCTTTATGCCTGCCGAACGCATGACCGCGGGCGAAAGAGAGTGGACTGCGTCGAATACTATGTTCGAGGGCGGTATGGGCATCGACGCGACCGTGCCGTTCGGGTACGAGAGCGACTTCATGCGTCCGGTTTATCCGGTTGACAGAATCGATCTCAAAAAGTGGTTCAGTGAAAAAGACATCCAGAACGCCAAGACCCGCATGCAGGGTTGGGTGCACTCCTTGGCGCGCACCGGACGATAGAAAATTCTGCGATTGAATCGCGCTTCAGAGGGCAAGGATTAAATTCTTGCCCTTTGTCATTTGTGATCGTCGGGATCCGAATTGGCAGCACGCCTATTTTGTCCGGAGTCGCTCCTTTACCACACACAGAGTTCGCAGAAGGGCCGCAAATTTTTATTGACTTCGTCTACTCCTTTTGTTAACTACGCAGAAGCTTTCAACCAAACTGATTCCCTCCTGCCTTTTTGTCATTGACTAAAGTAAAGTATGGAGAAACGTCCTCAAAAAACGCGCGCTCGTACTTTAAGCTCTGGCGCCCACTGCGCCAAGCTGATTTTTGTCGCTATACTATTTGCTCCAGCACTATTCGCATCCAAACAATTTTCCGAGAAGGCGACGCCGGCATCCGCTTCTAAAGTCAAACCGGTCGAAGTGTCGGAAAAGCCGCGGCCAAAAGAACTCGTCCGGATCTATTCGATCGTCAAGTCGCACCGCCCGGATATCACCGACGCCGAAATCTGGAACCTCTCGGAAGTCATCTGGGAGGAAAGTTTCAAGCGCAAGCTCGATCCCCTGTTAGTGCTGGCGCTGATTCAAATAGAAAGCGGCTTTCAGCACACTGCAGTGTCACCGAGTGGCGCGCGCGGGATCATGCAGATTATGCCCGACACGGGCAGGTCTCTGGCCAAATTACTCGGTCGAGAATACGGACTGCGGTCGATTGCCTTTAGACCGGAATCGCTGGACGATCCGCAGCTTAACATCCGCTTGGGAATTTACTACCTGCACGGCCTAATGAAGCAGTTTCGAGACTTAAGCCTGACACTGAGCGCCTACAACGTCGGACCGGCGGAGATTCAAAATCGCCTCGACAACGATCTCGAATTGGCCGACGAATTCGCCGCCCTAGTGCTCGACGCTTACCAGCGTTATAAGAACGCGAAACAGCCGCGGTTCTAGCTAGAATAACTATCTCCAATCACAACCGTGCCTGACTGTGCGAAGGGCAACCCTGCCGGGTTTCACTGCACCGATTTTTCATCACGCGGAAAACCAAGACCTCAAACATTTTAAGCCCACATATCGGTCGCAGTCGTGTGGCAATTCGTCGGGTCGCTATAATGGCAATGCTACCTACTCTCATGTTAAATAATGAAGAGAATCGCGCAAATCACGTCGATGAATAAACCAAGCGTATTGCTGCTCACGCAAGAAGCGTGGAACGAGATATCCCGGCACGCGCAGGAAACCTTTCCAGAAGAATGTTGCGGCGTGGTGCTTTCGGCGGCCGGGCTGGACTACGTACATCGCCTGAAAAACATCCAAAACAAACTTCACGCGCTTGACCCGCTGACGTATCCGCGCACAGCCGCGATCGCTTACGCGATGGACCCACTGGAGCTCGAGTCCGTGATCGCAAAAGGTGAAGCCAGGAGTCATCAGCTCAAGGCGTTTTATCATTCGCACCCCGAACACGACGCTTATTTTTCGGATGAAGACAAAGCTTTTGCCAGTCCGTTCGGCGAACCCACCTATCCCGAGAGCGCGCAAATCGTCATCTCCATCTATAACCGCGCGGTAAAAATTATCCGTGCTTTCGCCTGGTCCGACGAAAACAACGATTTCGTCGAAGTTCCGATCGATAGAACCGAATCGCATGTCGGAAGCACGTGACAAGTTCGTCGACTCCCAGGGACTTCCGATTCACTATCTCGAATGGGGTGAGCCCGCGGGCGAACCGCTCGTGCTGGTTCATGGTTATCTGGATCTCGCGCATAGTTGGAAACCCTTCGTCGCCTCACTACAAGAACGACTAGGAAAATCGGCTTGGATCATCGCCCCCGACTGCCGCGGCCATGGCGATAGTGGGTGGATCGGCGCCGGCGGCTACTATCATTTTCCCGATTACGTCTTCGATCTCGAATGCGTGATTCGAGCCCTCGGTGTAACGCAGCTTAAGCTCATCGGCCACTCGATGGGCGGAACCATTTCCTTTCTCTATGCCGGAACTTTTCCAAAGCGCGTGAGTCAACTCGTCCTCATCGAAGGCCTTGGACCGCCGGGCATGAATTTTTCCGACGCGCCGCTGAGAATGGAAAAGTGGATCACCGAAGTGCGCGAACGCGGGCGCCGCCACTTTCGCGTGTACACGAGCGTCGAGGCGGGCGCCAACCAACTGCGGCAAACGAATCCTCGATTGAATGACGCATGGGCGCTTGAACTGGCGCGCACCGGCATGAAACAAAACGACCAAGGGAGGTGGATTTGGAAGTTCGATCCGCTCCACCGCACCAACGCGCCGCAACCATTTTACACTCTGCAGGCTTTGGAATTTTTTCGTCGCATCGAATGTCCGGTACTTATTGTCGACGGCAAGGAGAGCCGGCAAACGCGGCAAACCGACAAACAAGAGCGCTGCGACGCCATACTGAATCACCGTCGGGTGACCATCGATCACGCCGGTCACATGGTGCATCACGACAATCCGGCGGAGTTGGCCGAAGTTATCGCAACTTTCTTGAAATTGTAACCGCCCGGTTACATCGAAAGGGCAACGAAAATATCGGTGCATCGATTGTGGAGCTTGACTATTGAAGTCGATTTCGGCGATTATAACCTCGTGACCGGCGAGATCGGCTGACGATTGAATCTTAGAACATACCGAGGATTGATTGTGCGTAAAAGCAACTTATCGCGAAACGACAGCGAGCCGATCAAGAGGAAAACTCGTGGCTCAGAAAACATGAGCGGGCCGTCTGAGCATAACTGCGCGAAGCTTGCGCAACCTTCGAGTCCCAACATCGCGCTGACACTAAAACATTTCCATCGTCGCAATGACAAATCCGCGACGGCGGCCGAAAGCAAGCGTCTCTATCTCGGGGTCGGCGATGAAGTCAATCACCTGCGCTACGAAGAATGGGGTATCGGCGTGGTCATGGAAGTGATGACCTCTTCGATTCCCGGTGGCACCTGTCTCGCGCGCGTACGCTTTCAAGACGGACAACTCCGCTGCTTCAACAACGATCTCGATAACGAAACCTGCTGTTACTACTTCGGCGTGCGGCGCTATTGGAATCCGACTCACGGCGTCGAATCTATTCGTTCCAGATTTTTTATGCGAGGATAGCTCAATGGTGAATCAAATTATGCGCGTCTCGGCTTTACTGGCTCTGGTGTTGACCTGTGTGTTTCCCATCGTTGGTAATGCCGAGGATACCATTGAAAAAGCCGGTGTCGGCGTGGGTGTGACGGCTGGCAATATGTGGTTTTTACCGATTAAGGCGATCGAGGTAACCATCGGCGCGTTGAGCGGAGCGCTCTCTTATGTGGTGACGGGTGGCAATGCGGATCTGACCAAACAAATCTGGCGCGATACGACCGAGGGCCCCTACGCAATCACCCCCGAAGTTGCCCGCATGGGCGTGGGCCGACGCCCCGAACTTGACGAGAAAGAATAAAAGCGGCATGTAACCACACCGTGTAGTCACATGCCGCTTCTCGAACAGGCAGTCCGTCTTGCTAAGCTAAGTTTGCTTTGAAGAATCCAGCCGTCCTCGACCAGGCGTCCTTCGCAGATTCCGGGTTATAGCGGTCCGCATTAGTATTATTGTTAAACGCGTGCTTTGCGCCGGGGTACACCTTGACGTCAAAGCTTTTGCCGGCTTTTGCCATGGCCGCCTTCAAGGGTTCGACACCGGGCATGATGTTCGGATCGTCAGCGGCGTAATTACCCATGACCTTGCAGGGAATGTTGGCGACCGAATCGAGCGGGTCAGGGTTTCGTCCATAGTAAACCACCGCGGCATTGAGATCTTTGCACTTGGTCGCGAAATTTAGCGACTGACCTCCGCCCCAGCAGTAGCCGACGACGCCAAATTTGCCGTTGACGTAATTCTGCTTTTTCATATACGCCACTGCGCTGCTCAAATCTTCCGCAACCATCGCGCCGTTTACCTTTTTGATTTCCTCCGTAGCCGCATCACTACCGCCGAACTTATCACTGCCACCGACCCGTCCCATGCAGTCCACCGCGATGGCCGCAAAGCCTTCTTTGGCGAAACGGCGGGCGACGTCTTTGATATGCCCGACAAGTCCCCGGTTCTCATGAATCACGAGAACCGTGCCCAAGTTTCTGCCATCCTTTGGCCGCGAAACGTAGGCGCTGACAGTCCCAGCGGCGCCGGGAAACTGCACCATTTCCGACGTCAAGCTCGAATCATTCGAATCAACGATATTGTCTATGGTCTGAGCCATTGGTAAAAACCTCCTTCAAAAAATTTTTCAGCTTTTGTCCCAGCTATAGCGAAAAACGAATTCTAAATCTAGACCCCGTTTTGTCACTCCTGCAATAAAATTGGCGTGGCTAAAAAAGCAACGGCGCCAGCAGGGCGCCGTTTGAGATTGGATAAGAGAACTATTCCGCTAACCTGCTGGCCGGCTAAGCGGACGAACTCGATGCCGAAGATTTGTCGCTCTTGCTCGAACTTTCGCTCTTCTTCGATTCGCCCTTAGACTCCACAGACGACTTATCTTTGCTGGTCGATGAGCTTTCGCTCTTGGTTTCTGACGATGATTTCGAACCGTTGCCGCTTTTAGCATCTCCGTTTTGCCCCTTACGCGCGTAATCCGTGACGTACCACCCGGTCCCTTTAAGCTGAAAGGACGTGTTGGAAATGAGTTTCTTAATCTTGCCCTTGCAGGTTGGGCACTTTACCAACGGCTTGTCGGTAATTTTCTGAGTGGTCTCAAACGTGCCGCACTTTTGGCATTTGTACTCGTAAATAGGCATGTAAATTCCTCGGCTTAGGTGCTCTTGTGAGTACCTTAATCACTGTCCTTTCGGATGTCAATTGAGCGCCCTGACTCAATGATATCACGCTCCAGCGTTGCGATCCGTGCCATCAACCTTCATATGTGGTCCGCCGAACGCTTCCGAGCGGTTGCCAAACAGCACCAATGGTTCGGTGCCGTTGTTGGTGATTTGGTAGTAATCCTTGGCTTCCAAGAAAAGGACTTCGTTTTTGCGAATCGGCCGTTCTTCGCCTTTCAAGCCTTTGACCACGCCGCTGCCCGAGAGCACCAAGAAGGTTTCAGGATTGGCGTGATAGTGCATATCCGTGCCGTCACCTGGAACGAAGTAAAGCATCCAGGATCTGAAATTGCCGCCGCCGAATAAATGTATATTGCGCTTTTTTGTCGCCATCATTTCGTCGAGATTCTTTATGTCCATCGCAATCCTCCTCGCATGAATTCGTTGATTCTAGCCTAGCTAGCTCGTTTGGGGCAAGCGTCGAAGATTCAAGCTTGACAGGCGGATAGGCCTGCAATATTGGGAGATGATGCGTGGTGGAAGTCTATCTATACGGTGGAGGCGTGTCGGATGCTGAAACTGAACGAGCCGCAAGCTCAAGAATTTATCGCCGAGCTGGCGGCGAAATGCGATAAACGTTGGCGGGAAACCGTCGACAAAACTCGATTCATGAACGAACTGCGCGACGGCAAACTCAAAAAGGAAACCATCCAGCTGTTTTACAAGAACTGGGGCTCTTTCGTTCCGGTGATCAATTCGGTTTACACTTCGGCGTTCTACAAGCACCTATGGTTTTTTGTGAAAAACGTCGACCTGATGGAAGTCTATACCCAGAAAGTTCTCGACGAGTTCGGCCATCCGAGCCCGCCGGGGCATATACAACTCTTGATGAGCACCGGCGCGGCGCTTGGACTCACTAAGGAAGAAGTCCTGCTCTCGCCGATGCTGCCGGAGTGCCGCGCCTTGCCGGATTTTCATCGCACTCTGATCAACGACGGGCAGATTCAGGAATACTGGTTCTCGGTGCTTTGGGAGCACCCGTTTGGCAATTCCTGCTTGGATTTTTTCAAGGCGCTCACGATGCATTACGGCCTCAGCACCACCGACGCGAGTTATTTTTCCAAGCATCATGAAGCCGACACGATGGATCATTTGGATCGAAAATCCCACGGCGCGGTAACCCAGACCGTGCTCGTGCGGCTGCTGCAAGAGGGCGTCAACGAGCGTCCCGGCTATTCGGCCGAGTATTGCGCCGTCACGCCGGCGGATTTGAATAAAATGTTCATGGACGGTTGCTATCATGCTACGCACTAGTCGTAAATGGCCAAGGCCATTTACGACATCTCAAATTGCAGATCTCAAATTCCAAACGGAGACGGAAATTCTTGAATCTAAAATCTGAGATTCCGAGGTTCCGAGCGGAGCGAGGACTTTGGCGATTTGAAATCTTTGAAATCTGTAATTTGAGATTCCGAGCGTGAGCGAGGATATGCCTTTCTCCGATCTGCGATCCTTTATCGACGGCGCAACGCGTATCGGCGAGCTTAAAAACATCGACGGCGCGCACTGGGACCTCGAGATCGGCTGTCTGACCGAGCTGATGGCCGAGCAAGAAGGCCCATTGCTGCTCTTCGATAATATCATCGATTACCCAAAAGGATTTCGTGTCGCGACCAACGTCCTCGCTACCGCGCGGCGATTTGCCCTGGCTCTAGGTCTGCCAACGGATGTGCCTAAGTTGGACATCCTCAAAGCCTGGCGCAATAAGACTCGCGATCTGAAACCCTACAGGCCCGTGGAAGTTCCGTCCGGGCCAATCGCCGAGAATATTCTCGAAGGCGAGCGCGTCGATTTGGCTATTTTTCCCACGCCGAAGTGGCATGAGCACGACGGCGGCCGCTACATTGGCACGGGCGACATGGTCGTGACCAAAGACCCGGATAGCGGCTGGGTCAATGTCGGTACCTATCGTTCTTGCGTCGTTGGCAAAGATCGCGTGACGTTGTGGATCATCGAGCACAAACACGGCAAGCAGATCGCGCGCAAATACTGGCAAGCGGGACACGCTTGTCCGGTCGCCATCGTGCTCGGCTGCGAACCCGCCACTTGGCTGGCAGCGCCGTCCGCCGCAAAAGCCGGCGTCAGCGAATACGAATACGCCGGCGCGCTGCGCGGCGCGCCGTTGGAAGTCATTCGCGCGCCGTTTAGCGGGCTTCCGGTACCGGCCAGCGCGGAGATCGTCATTGAAGGTGAGATGCCGTCACCCGAAGAAGAAACTCATCCTGAGGGCCCGTTCGGCGAGTGGCCGGGATACTACACCCACAGCGGTAATGAGTGCGTGGTGCGCATAAAACGGATTCTCCATCGGAACGATCCAATTCTTCTCGGCAACCCGCCGCTGCTGCCGATCACGGAACGTTACGGCATTCCACTTTTTGCCGCGCGCATCTGGGATCACCTGGAACAATCGGGCGTCTCGGACGTTCAAGGGGTATGGTGCCACTGCCACACCTTGATGGTTGTGGTTTCCCTAAAACAACGCCATGCCGGACAGGCGATGCATGCGCTTACGGCGATCGCGGGCATGCAGACTGGTGCTAGTATGTACCGTTATTACGTTGCAGTGGACGACGATATCGATCCGGTGGATTTGAAGCAGGTGATCTGGGCGATGTGCACACGCGTGGATCCCGCAGAATCGGTCCAGGTGTTGAAATCCTGGACTTCCGACCTTGATCCGCGGTTGCCACCGGAGAAGCGTGAGAAAGGCGACTTCACCATGAGCCGGATGCTGATCGACGCCTGCAAGCCGTTTCACTGGCGCGACCGTTTTGCCCTTGCCAATAAATTTAGCGCCGAGAAGCGCGAAAAGACTTGGGAAAAGTGGGCGACGAAACTTCAGCTCAAATGAGCTCACGAGGTTGACGTCTCCGGTCGCATCAAATAAGGACAGATTCATAGA
>VBKY01000447.1 GCA_005879255.1 Deltaproteobacteria bacterium | reverse complement strand
TGAATTTGATTCACGGAGGCTATCACTACGTTCACAAAGAGAGTCAAAGAAAAGGTCGATGATAAAGGAACTGCGGGTGGATTACCGAAAATGCTTCACTAACAGCGCCCTCTCATCCACCGCGAAGCGGTTTAGTCCTACGACGCTTCAATGTGATCTCACACGACATTGGATTGATGGAGAAATCAGTTCAATCCTAGCATCGCCGCTTCGCTTTTCTTTGCTCACTTGATCACCTTATCCGCTCTCACCAGAACGTTCGGCGGAATCGTCAGGCCGATCTGTTTAGCCGCGTTGAGATTGATGATCAACTCAAACTTCGTTGGCTGCTCCACTGGAAGATCAGCGGGCTTGCGGCCTTTGAGAATCTTGTCCACATAGGTAGCGGCGCGCCGGTCCAGGTCGGTCACGGTCACGCCGTAGGACATAAGCCCCCCGGCTTCCACGTCTTCTCGATTGCGGTAAATCGCCGGGAGCCGGCTCTTTACCGCGAGTTTTGCAGTCTGTGTTCGGTAAGGATTGGCAACGCCCGACAGCAAACTAAGGACTGCGGCAGCACGCCCCTGGCTCGCGGCTCGGAACGCAGTATCAATATCCTTGGGACTGAGGACTTCCTGAAATTCAAGCTTCACTTTCAACGCTGCCGCGGCGAGCCCAAGTTCTTTTACTATTTGCGAGGATATGGTCGGAGTCGAAAGAACGGCCACACGGGAGAGCCTGGAAAGAGTCTCCTTAAGAAGCTCCAGTTGTTTACCGCCTATTTCCGGGGCAAGCGTGGCCAATCCAGTGATGTTTCCACGCGGTTGGGCCAGGCTGGCGACGAACCCAGAGGCAACCGGATCACTGCTCTGCGACATTACAATGGGGATCGTGTTCGTTGCTTTCTTCGCTGCCTGAGTCGCTGAGTTGCCTCCACTAACAATGACGTCTATCTTGAGACGCACTAATTCGGCTGCAAGCTCGCTCACGCGGTCAGGTTTTTCCTCTGCATATCGCCACTCAATTACAATGTTTTTCCCCTCCACGTATCCCAACTCGCGGAGACCCTGACGGAATGCCTCAATTCGGTCCGCCATACCGGAGAGAGAGGCGACAGATAGGTACCCTATCCGGGGGACTTTCGTCGGCTGCTGCGCCTCGACCACAGCTCCACACATCGCGAAAGAGACAGCGATGGCAACAATGCCACTCCATTTTCGATTTTGGATTTGCGATTTGAAATTGTCGGAACAAGAATTCAGAACTCGGAGCCAAGATTTTCGCTTCATGTGTTTTCTC
Organism: Deltaproteobacteria bacterium; assembly: GCA_005879255.1. The sequence goes on along the minus strand of VBKY01000447.1, from coordinate 2,852 downwards.
TCTCTCAATCGAAAATCGGCAATCTAAAATCTAAAATCATCTGATGACCCGATCCGCTCTCGCCAGCACGTTGGGCGGAATCGTGAGGCCGATCTGTTTGGCGCTTTTAAGATTGATTACCAACTCAAACTTCGTCGGCTGCTGCACCGGCAAATCGGCAGGCTTTGCTCCCTTGAGAATTTTGTCAACGTAATGGGCGGCCTTACGGTATTGGTCGTCGTAGTCCGGCCCATAGGACATGAGACCGCCCTCATCGACGTACTCCTTCCATGTGTAAATGGCCGGCAACCGGTATTTGCCGGCTAGCGCGACGATGGGTTTTCTTTCGGCGAAAAAGAAGCGAGTGGAGGTCGTCATGATCGCTTTGACCTGTTTCTGCTTGGCGGTTTTAAAGGCGTTCTCTAGACCTTGGGCGTCGAATTGAGTCTTGATCTCCTCCAATTTTACCTTCAGCGCCGGAGCCGCAGCCCTGAGCTCCTTGAGTTGTAGTTCTTCCCCCGGGTTGTATGACGACAGCCGCAGAAGTCCAACTCGGTCGAGCTTGGGGACTGCGTCCTTGAGTATCTCGAGCCTTTTGGTGTTAAGCTCGGTTGCTAAACTCGTTAACCCTGTGACATTGCCTCCCGGACGCGCCAGACTGTCAACCAAACCTAAAGCCACGGGGTCGATAACGCTTGTTATCACGATGGGGATGGTAGTGGTCGCTTTCTTGGCTTCCAATGCCGGCGGTACCCCTGTAGTCACGATCAGATCAACCTGAAGACGAACCAAGTCCGCCGCAAGCTCGGGTATGCGCTCAGCTTTTCCTTCAGCAAATCGGTGCTCGAAAGCGATATTCTTTCCCTCAACCCATCCTAGCTTGCTCAATTCTTGCCGGAATGCGTCCACCATGAGCGCCATACCGGAAGCATTGCTTGGATCCAGGAACCCGATTCGGAAGATTTTTCCCGGCTGCTGCGCCTCGGTTCTCACTGAAAAAGTAAGCAGTGCAGTTGTAACGAAGATTGAAAACCAATCAACTTTCTTCAATTCGCACCTCGTTCGTGAGGGCGTTATTTAACACGGACAGAGCCGCCGAGAAAAGTGCTATTTACGGGATCATAAGAACGAGATTCTTCGAGGGGAAACAGGTTAATTTTGATGTAGGATTGAACTGAACGGATAGGTTTTAACCTGAATGCGAGCGCAGAACGATCGGGCGAGAGCAATGAGAGTCGGACGCATTCAGGATAAAACCCGTTGGACTAAAGCGTTGGGTTGAAGCAGTGGCGGTTGTCTATGGGGATTGTAACCATGGCAGCGCGCCGAGCAAACATCGCCGTGCTGGTGATCGCGTGACGAGCGGGGCGCATTCGAGTTGACCGGCGAGCTCAATCGGCAGTGAGAGTGGGCAGAGAAGCGGTAAAACGATGAAACCAGGCGCACCGATGCGTTGGCTCTGGTACAGAGCGCGGGGAAAACATGCCAGTTGGTTTGTTGATCAATCATTACGAAGAATCCCATGGTGCAGGAACGGGCAGATTGGCAAGGAAGACCAGAGTTCCCTTTTGGCATAGAGGGCATCGTGTGAGATCGATGCCGGTAAGTGCGAGCATCAGCTCGTGAGCCGACCTCTGGGGGAGCTTGGGCAGAGCGGGATTCAAATCTAGGAGTTGACGGCACGTTGAGAGGAGAGCTTTGGATCGATTGGCCAAAAAGCCGAAGTGACGCACGCGCATCAAGCCTTTGGGAATCACGTGGAGCAGGAAGCGGCGGATGAATTCATCGGCTTGGAGTTTTACGAATTTGAGCTGTTGGTTTTTTCGATCACGGTAACGCAACGTGACCTCTGCGTGATGAACGGAGCAAATTCGATCGTTGGATAGAGCCACGCGGTGGGTGTAGCGGCCGAGGTAATCGAGGACATGCTCGGGGGAGCCGAAAGGCTCTTTGGCATAGACGACCCATGATTTATGCCTCAACGCTTTGAGCAAGAGCTTGAAGTTTGCGGGATCAGCAAGGGGAGTGGATTGTCCTACGAAGAAAAGTTTCTTTTGATCGAAAGCCTTGTTGAGAAAGTCGAGAAACTTAGCGCGGAAGACGATACTGAGGGCTTTGACATGGAAGAGGAAGTTTTTGCGGGCAGGAGTCCAGCGGTTTTGATCGAACGACAGAGCTCCTGCGGGGACAAGACAGTGGAGATGAAAATGATCCAAGAGGGTTTGGTTCCAGGTATGCAGAACCGCGGTTAAGCCCAAGGTCCCTTTGAGATGAGTCTGAGCGAATTCTAACAGGGTCTCAGAGACGGCCTGAAACAGAAGGTTGATGAGGGCCTTTTTATTGATGAGGACGAGGCGGTTGAGTTCATGGGGTAGAGTGAAGACGAGATGAAAGTATCCCACCGGCAGAAGCTCTGACTTCTGCTTCTCCAGCCACTTTGCCTTAGCCAGCGATTGGCACTTGGGGCAGTGCCGATTACGGCAGGAGTTATAGGCGGGGCGCTCATAGCCACAGGAGTCAGACTGCTCGAGGTGACCACCCAGGGCCGCTGTGCGACAGCGTTCCACGGCCTCGATGACTTTGAGATGCGAAGCCGGCAACGGATGATCGCGGCGATAGGACTCGCCGTGGGCACGAAAGATATCGGCCAGTTCAACGCCGCGTCTTGCGCTGCCAGCCGCCGACTGGCGGGCAGCATGGCTTAGGCCATCTATAACTGGAGCCGGTCGAGAGGACTCACGGCGTAGTCCACGTTCTGTGGCCGTAGCCTCAAGTAGCGCTGGGTGGACAGAAGCGAGGTGTGGCCCATCAAAAACTGGATCGAGCGCAAGTCCACACCTGCCTCCAGAAGATGGGTGGCGAAGCAGGCACGA
>VBKY01000446.1 GCA_005879255.1 Deltaproteobacteria bacterium | reverse complement strand
CTTTCTGCTTCATCACAAACCGGCGTATCTTCCTCATCACCTCAGAGCGTATCCAATCGAACGCTCGGCGCGAGTTTCCCACTCGAAAGTAATTGACCCAGCCCACGATGACGGGACCAATCCGCTCAAGAACTTCGGGTAGCTTTCGGTGCCGGGAGAATTTCAGAATTCTTCTCACCCGCCTGAGAAGCTCGCTTTGCTTCTTCCTCATCGGCGTGCGCAGTACGAATCGCTTACCGAATCGATTACGGCCCTCTCTGAGATCGAACCCCAAAAACCCAAAACTCTCGCCACTACCAAAGTCCACCACCTTTGTCTTTTCTTCGTTGATCTCGATCGCCACTTTCTTCAGCTCTTCTTCCACCGCTTCTGTATCATGCCAACGTGCGGCTGCCACTTCGGATATCCATCCACTAACACGACCATGTCGTCCGCGTACCGTGTGTAGATCACCCGCTCCCACTTCCCATCTCTTCGGCGCTTGTCCATTTCCTCTTCCATCGCCTGGTCCAACTCGTTCAAATACAGATTGGCCAACAACGGCGAGAGCACTCCCCCTTGAGGTACTCCGCGCTTGCCGTTGGCCTTCAGTATCTGCTTGACCAGATGTAGAATCGCCGGATCTTGCACTCGCGTGGCCAACTTCCGAAGTATTAGGTGATGTCGGATGTTGTCGAAGTAGCTTCTAAGATCAACGTCGATAACTCGGCTCAGCCCCTGCACCAACCCATGCACCACTCGATCCAATGCCTGATGCGCTGTGCGTTTGGGCCGATAAGCAAATGAGCTCCGGTGAAAGTCGGCTTCAAAGATCGGTTCCAAGATAAGCTTCAGCGTTCCTTGGACAACTCGATCCTTGATGGTGGGAATTCCGAGCCGGCGCGTCTTGCCATTCCCTTTCGGTATCTCGACCCGCCGGTTCTTGGTAGGTTTGTATGTCCCGTTGAGAAGTTCTTGTCGAATATTCTCCAGAAATTCTTCTACCCCTTTGGCTTCGACGGATTCAAAACTCTCTCCATCGATTCCTGGCGTCCCGTCGTTGGCTTTCGCCGCTTGATACGCCGCTCTCAGAGTCTCCAATTTACACACATGAACGTACAGACCCCAAAACCGCCTCGTCTTCTCGGCTTTCGCCTTACGGTATATTCTCCGCCTCAGCTCTTGCAGATTAACGGAAGGTTTTATCATGCCTCCCCTGCCTCACCTCTCGGTCGAAGAAATCAAACTCAGCATGGCCCCTTTACTCCAGAGACATTACTCTCCTTCATCGCTCCTACGGGCCACTCCGCCATCCTGTTGCCTTCGACCCTTTTCCCGTGTCAGCAGTTATAGGGCCGACCTGCTCCGAAGATTTCTCTCTGGGGCATACAGGACTTCTCCAGTTTCTGTCGTCTCCCTGTCACCGTGTCGCCGCCAATACCCCGCCGGTGTGGACTATCCCCTTAGCCAGTGTGAGATAGCTCATACTGTCTTCGCCGATATTTGAGCGGCTCGACCACCGATTTCCAACACATCTTTAACGAGGCTTGCTCAGCGTTTACTCACGTTGCAACCCGGTCACTCGCTCATCAGCCCGAAGCTGACTTTGTCGGTAGGCTCCAGCATCTCAATTACTCTCCATGCTGCTACCCAAGCTAGGCGGCTCCTGGCTTTTACCGCCGCGGGACTTCCTTCACCTCAGTGAAAGTCACCCTATGGACCACGACAGCTTTTCATCTGGACACACCAAATATCATGACTGACCCCCCTATCGTTCGTTTCGCTGACCCCCTATTCCGTTCGAGGCAAATCGCTGCGGAAACATTTGTTGATTCCGTCTTCTCATCGTTTCAACATTTCGTCCCAGAATTTTTCACTACCCGAGCTCTCGCGGAGCGTAGCTCGAGTACCAGCCGAAAGACCATTAAACTTAAGAATTTCGTCGGGCTGATTCCGTTACGGTAAGCAACCTCAGATCAACACAGAAGAATTGTTTTGCAGCGAGCCGAGCATCGACTAGAATATTCAAATAAACATCTAAGTGCGGTATCCGAGCGTACTAAACCGACAGGCGCGTTTTCGCATCGGATACAACAATCCTAGAATCGGCCAGAAACGAGGTTACCATGGCTGACGCTTCCCAAAGTAAAGGCGAGCAAAAACTTCGCATACCGGGTATTCCGACGCCCGAACCGAAGGAATCGTTGGAGCGGCTGCGAGCGATCAAGGTGAAAGAGACCCGCTCGTTCATGATCAGCGCCAGCCGCGAGGGGTTTGCTGAAGCGCCGGAGATCATCACCGATCCTGATGAAGTCGTCGAGATCGAGCTAGAAGACGGCTCGCGCTTTTGGACCTCACGCCAGCGGCTTTGCGATGAAGTGCTTCGCGGTACCGTGCAGCGAAGCGCGGATGGCGCTATGGCCGTTCCTTCGAGCTTGCCGTTGCGCAGTCCGTCGCGCGGGACAGTGGGCAGCCTGCTGATCAAGACACTCCGGTTCTTCAAAATCGACGTGCCTCAAATGGCGGCTCGGAAGATTAGCAAGCTACTGGAAGATCGTACCCTCGAGCATGGAGCGAATCTTTTTCAGTGCTCCGTGTCTGCTGATTTCGGCCTATCCGATCCGGGCACCATTCCCACCGATCAGCCGATTTTATTATTTCTCCATGGCACGGCGTCTTCCACTCAGGGGAGCTTCGGCGAATATTGGAAGAATGAACGGCGTACTCTGCGCCAGGCACTCTTTGCCCCGTACCAAGGCCATGTTTATGCGCTCGAACATCGAACGCTGACCGAGAGCCCGATCACAAATGTCATCGCATTGGTTAAAAAACTGCCCATCGGAGCGCGCCTGCACTTGATCGCGCATTCGCGCGGCGGGCTCCTCGGAGAAATCCTGAGCCGCGCCGACATGGCGGACAACCGCGATCCTTTCGATAGCCACGACCTCGAGTTCTTTAAGAAAAATGATCGGCAAGGTCAGCGTGGCAACCTCGGCGAGCTCAACAGATTGCTGAAGGAAAAGAGAATCCGCGTCGAACGCTTCGTGCGCGTCGGCTGCCCGGCGCGCGGAACATCGCTCGCGTCGGAGCGTCTCGATCTCTATTTGTCAGTGATTTTCAACTTGATTCAAAAGGTTCCGGTTCTGCAGGCGGCAATCATCGGAACCGCTTATGACATATTCAGCGAACTGATCATGGCGATCGCCAAGGAACGCTCGGACCCCAGCGTGTTGCCCGGCCTCGAAGCGATGGTTCCTACTTCTCTGCTCATTTCAGTGCTCAATCGCCCGGGCCGCGCGGTTGGCGGCGAGCTCCGGGTCATCGCCGGCGATGTTGAAGGTGCGAATCTTGCCACCGCGCTCGGAACTCTGCTGACCGATCCGCTCTATCTTGGCGACAATGATCTGGTCGTCGATACCGCATCGATGTTCGGCGGCGCCGAAAGGCGAGACGGCGCGCGCTACTCGTTCCATCAAGGCTCGCAGGTTTCTCATTTCCGCTATTTCGTGAATGAAGACAGCGCCGCTCGCGTGGTCAAAGCAATTGCCCGGAAGCCCGACGAGCAAGATGGGTTCGTTGATTTTTCGGTGCGCAGCATCGACGCGGGGGTCGCGCCTTATAAGCGCGACGAGGGGCGGTCTCAGCCGGTCGTTTTCCTGCTGCCCGGGATCATGGGCAGCCACTTGGCAATCGGCGACAACCGCATCTGGATCGATCCACTCGATCTGGCATTCGGCGGCTTGTCGCAGCTCGACATCAAGGCTGAAAGGGTATGGGCTGAAGCTCCGGTCAGCATGGCGTACGGGAATCTCGTGAAGTTTCTGGCGCACAGTCATGAAGTGGTCCCATTCCCGTACGATTGGCGCATCTCACTGCTTGCCGAAGCGAATCGGTTGGCGGACGCCATCGAGAGCAAGCTCACTGAAGCCGAACCGCGCAACCATCCGGTACATATCATCGCCCATTCGATGGGCGGTCTACTGGCACGCGCGATGATCGGAACTCATCCGGAGACTTGGGCCCGATTGTGTAAACATCCGGACGCGCGATTGATCATGCTTGGCACGCCCAATGGCGGATCGTTCATTGTACCGCTCGTGTTTACCGGTCGTGAATCGATGGTTATGCAACTGGCCATGGTCGATTTTTCAAATAATCAGGCCGAGCTCCTCGAAATCCTGCGTTTTTATCCAGGTCTCATGCAAATGCTTCCGGTAACTGAAGGCGACTTCGATTTTTTCTCTGCCGAAACTTGGCGGCGATTGCGCGCCGTCGACGATCAGAATCGTGAATGGATCGCGCCCGACCCG
>VBKY01000445.1 GCA_005879255.1 Deltaproteobacteria bacterium | reverse complement strand
GCGCTGCGCAGCGAGGAAGTGCGGATTCAGTTTCGCGGCGACGCGCTCGATCTTTCCGAGTTCGAAAACGTCGAAGTTTCTCCCGGCGAGATCACCATTATCCCGCTCGGCATTTCCCACAGTGTGATCAGCATCCCGCCGGAAGATGAGAATTTCCTACGACTCAACTTCTACAGCAAAGTCCGCTGGCGCGTGCCCATCGATCCGACCAGGCATTATTTCGACAGCAAGTTTGAGATTAAAACGACGGTGCAAAAGCAGGCCGAGTGGCGCAAGAATCTCGCGGCGGCGCGGTGAGTCCAGAAGTCATGAAGTAAAAGTCTCACCCCGCTCAGCGGACGGAAAAGTAGCCTGTCACTTTAATAGTCCCATGCCGATTCAGATTGACCGGAAAAGAGCAGAGAACCTCGCACCTCAATTCGACGAAGCGCTCGAGCTCGTGCGCAACGAATTTGAGGGGCTCGACCCACACCGCCAGTACCGCAACGCCTTCGCCCGGCTGCTGAAGCCGGATCCGCTTGGGCGGGTGCTGATGATGGGCACCGACCAGCGCGACATGTTCGCGCCGGAGCTCCGCCGCGCCATAGAAACGTCGGTGCCGAGTGACGGTCACATCCTCGACTTCGGAGCGGGCGACGGTCAAACCTTCGCCCTAGTCGCCGATTCAGTGCCGCAGGGCACCCGCGTCTCGATCGAGGAGCCCAATCCCGAATACCTCGCAAACTATCGTGCTTTTCTAAAAACAACGGCGCATTTGCGGCCCGGTATGGCGCTGGCTGCAGAATTTGATGAGATCGACGCAGCGGCCGAGCGCTCGGGGGAAAAGCTACCGTCAGATGGCAGCATCGACCTCGGCCTCGCGCTGCACATGATCTATTTCGTCAACGACCTTCCCGCCAGCGTCACAAGGATGGTGCGCTTCTTGAAGCCCGGCGGTGTGCTGTTCGTCGTCGTGACCGACGAAACCGTCGGCTATACCGGCCTCGCGCTGAAAAGTTTTATCGAACACGGCGGCGATACCGGCGACAACGCGCGGCATCTCTCAGTCATCGCCGAGCGCCGCCGCTTGCTAGGACTACCCGCGGAAGGCGGCGGCGCGATTGCCGAAGTGCTCGGTGCCGCGGGAACTCCGGTGGAAGTCAACGTGCGGCGCCAGCCGAGCCGACTCTACGGACACAATCTCGCCGACCTGATCGCGCTCTCCTCGATTGCACTCCTCGCCAGCGTCGAAGGCCTCGAAAAGTTCGAGGCCGCCGCCGCACTGCTGCGTCACAACCCCGAAGCCGTGGATCTGCGCATCGAAGACGACGGTCCCCGTAAAGGCATGTGGAGCGTCACCCAACCGCAATGGGTCGCCGCGTTCCGTCGAACGCGCTAGCAACCTATCTCCACTTTCCGATCAGGACGAATAAGATGACTCAGGGATGTCATCAATAGGATTTCCGCTTTCGCGAAGGGGAAAGATTGTAGTGAGTGTTATATCTGACGCCGGTAATATTAAACGGTTTGAACGGAGCGCAGCGATTTTCATGACTGGCCGGAAATCTGGCAACGGAACAGCGAGGTTCAGCCAGAATCGTTCAACGTTCCATGTTCAATGTGCGTCCACGGACACGAAGAATTAGGAAATCAGTGCGAAATCCAAGCTTGTTTCTTTAAGAAACGATCACGGTCCACGAGCACGGCCAACACACGGCTTGAGGACTGAAACCACGGGAATTTTCTTCGGTGATCTTTCACCTTAAACTTCGAACCTTGAACTCTTGAACTGCCGCTTTCCGGCGGCGAGGCGCTTGCGGAGCAAGTCATCGACGGCAAAAGCCAGATCGATATCAGCAGTTTCAGGATGAAGAGGTTTAAAGATCTGATTCAATAAAGCCCGACTCCTCTCTCGATATCGTAATACTCGCTCGATTCTAAGATTCGCAAGAGGAGAAAGACCCCCGCGGTGCTCCGTACGGCTTGAATTCTCTATTTGCCGGATGCCTTTCGCCTCACGCTTTGAGCTAACCAAGCTCGAATTCCGCGCTTTGGATGTCGCCGCCCCAGACGTCCACCGGAGTGCCAACGGGGTAGACGATCGGTTGGTGAGTGGCGTCGTCGAGCCGGCGATGGCCCCAGCCAAACTCCACGGCAAATCCCCCCGGGGTTTGCACATAGACATGTATGGTCTGACAATTGGGATGCCGGCCTGGTCCCATGCCAATGGGCGCTTTGTGGAGCCGCAAAAAGTGATAGGAGCGCATGACGTCATCGAGCGAATCAACTTCGAGCATCACATGTTGCAGCCGGGGAGACTTACCCGGCATACATGGTGCGAAAGCGATGCTGTGATGACGCGCGTTGCAGCGCAGGAAACACAAGCGAATATGGTCGTCGATGCATACCCAGTCGCTCAAGCGAAAGCCCAACACACCGGTGTAAAAGTCGTGTGACCGCTGGGTATCCTTAACCGTGAGCAGCACATGGCCCAAGCCTGTGACGTTAAGTTCGCGCGTGTAACGCACGGGCTCTTTCCCGATCTCGAAGCCGTACGATAGAGCTAGAGGATGACCGTCGGGATCCTTTAACTCGATAAAGTCAGCCACCTGCCGTTCGAGGCATTCCTCCCGGCTGCCTGCGCGCCAATCTATGTCTTTGGCCGCGAGCTTGGTTTTCCACTCGGAAAGTGCGTTGGGCCCGCCGACGTCGAAGGCAATGTAGTTCAGCACGGGCTCGGGAGCCGTACTCGCGACCAGGCGATGTGGATAGCGATCGACGCGCGTATAGGTCACGGTTCCGTCGGGCGAGTTGGTAGTCGGAAGACCAAGTATGTCATGAGAGAAACGCGCGAATGTTTCGCGATCCGGCATGCCGACACCAATCTGCATAATCTCTTTTATCGTGGTCATGGTAGATTTCCTCTCGCAGCAAAACACCGCGTCGGAAATATCATCCCTCAATCGTTCGGCTTGTACAACCGCACGGTCAATATAACGCTTACAATTCGTAAGTCGATGCGCGTCCGTTCGTCACCCGATACCACTGATGATCGAAAATAAGTCAATAACTCATGCCTGACCCATAACTTCCCATAACTTCCTGTGACCCATAACTTCCTGTGCCCTGACCCATAACTTCTGCAAGTGACGGCGGTAGACGCTCTGATGTTCGTCACCCAGCGCGATAGAGCGAATCGCGTCACCACAACGATGTTTCGCTTGACGGGCGAATTACATTTGCTCTATGTTGCCGCAGCCGACACTGGCTTACTTGCTCGATGGCGTCCCATCTTTTTTGCTCCCGCTCGCCGGAAATCGAAGCAAGCGGATCGATGGCAACACGGCTTCTCATGAAATCGGTAAAATATTGGGCGGCGTCTATTCTCGCTGTTGTATGGCTGGCAGCGTTGGGGGCGACGGGCGTGCAAGCTCAGGGCAAGAGTTCAGGCGCCAAGATTAGGCTCGCCACGCCGTCGGCATCGCTGAGCTATTTGCCCATTCATGTGGCGCTGCAAAAGGGTTTCTTCGCCAGACGGGGTCTTGATATCGAAGTCATTCAGATGGCCGCGGGTTTGGTAGCGCCGGCGCTGCTCAACCGGGCGGTCGACTACACCACGATTCCGAGCGGGCCGGCCACGGCGGGCGCGCGCGGCGCGCCGTTGAAAGTTATTTGCTTTACA
>VBKY01000444.1 GCA_005879255.1 Deltaproteobacteria bacterium | reverse complement strand
GAAAAGCGCGGCAAGGGCACGCGCAACATGTACATCCACATGTCGGGCAGCGCCATGCTCGCCCATGTGTCTCAGTTTCCGGTCGGGCGCTACAAGAAAGCCCATCGCCATGGCCCAGGTGCGCATGTCTTTCTGCTCGATTCGACCGGCTACACGCTGATGTGGAATGAAGGCGAGAAACCGGAAAGGTACGACTGGCACGAAGGGACATGCATCTCACCGCCGGCTGGCACATGGCACCAGCACTACAACACCGGCACCGAGCCCTGTAAGTTCGTCGCGTTGCACGCCAACACGGCGGTGCAGAAAGAAGAAAAGGGCATCGAACAAATCGAATTCGAGGACGAAGACGATTCGATGCGAAAAATGTACGCGGAGGAGTGCGCGAAGAACGGCATCAAGGTGGACATGGATTGAGTTTGTGCGCGGAAAATCGCAACGCCGGATTTATTAGGATTTAGAACAGACAATCCGACGAGGTCGGTGGTTCCGGTTTGACGCGTTTGTAGGGGCACGGCATGCCGTGCCCCAGTTCGATCGGAGGATGGGCGATTAGTATGGCAGGCGCGTACCGACGTCTTTCTCCAGCGCGCGGCGGTAAATATGGTCCGCTAGGGCTATATCTTGGTTGACCAGCCCGATGGCGCGGATGAAGATGCGCTCGCGCTCGGATTGGCGCGCCGGCTTCTTCCCTGAGAGCAATTCGGGCAGTTCAGCGTAGAGATCTTTTTCGCTAAGAAAATTTTCCTTCAACATGCGCTGCATGTCGGACTTGTTCTTACAATGCACCCAGCTATCGACGATGAACTTATCGGCTTTCTTGTAAACCTCGCTCTCCATCTCTTGGTTTTTGCCGATGGAATAAACCGTTATTCCTGCACCGAGCCAACTCGCTTTCACAAACGGCGTTGATGTGGTTGTCGCCGAGACGGCCAGGTCTGCGCCTTTCAGCGCTTCTTCCGTGGATTCTACCGGGCGGATATTCAGGTCGTATTCTTTGCCAACCTCCCGGGCGTAATTCTGCCGCGACTCGGACGTGCGTGACGTGACACGGATTTCCTTTAGGGCGAAAGCCTGCGCCATCACCGGCACGGTCGCCCGTGCGGTGTCCCCAGCGCCAAGCATCGCCATAACCGCTGACTCTTTACGCGCGAGCACGCGCATGGCGACAGCGGCTGCCGCTGCGGTGCGCACGGCGTGACACCAGTCTTCGTCCATGATGGCGCGGATCTCGCCGCCCTCACGGTCGCTGAGAATCAGAATTCTTCGCGGCCCGCGCGGCGGTCGGGACGGATCGCGGCTGCCGCCGGCGGCTTTGATCGACCGTATGCGAAATCCTGCGACCGGCTGGGTCGCTAGCGCGCAGCCGGTGACCCATGACTGCCAGCCTTGATCGGGTTTGATCGCAAGATCTTCCGGGGTCGACCAGATGACCCGCCCTTCACTGTGATCACGCAGCGCTTGCTCGGTGATCTCAATGGCGCGGCCGAGGTCGAGGACTTTCTTTACATTCTCGTTCGACAAATAAAGAATGCCCCTGGCGTCCATGGCTATTGAACTATGCTTAAATCTCGACAGCCGGTAGTCAAAAACTCCGGGCCTTTGTCTGTGATAAGCAGGTCTTCTTCAAGATGGACGGCGCTTTTCTCCGAGCGAACTTTCGGTTCCAAAGCGAGCACCATGCCAGAACGATAGAGCTCGGTTTCAACTTCATTGAGTGACGGCGGTTCGGCTCTGGACATACCGATGCCGTGGCCAATACGTTTCGGGCTGTCGACGGCTTGATAACCACGCTTGGTTAGCTCTCGATTCGCGACTCGCGAGACTTCCGCGATCGGCGTGCCGGGCTGCATCGACTCGAAGCAGAGCTGGATGACATCGCAAGTCGTCTGATGATCCCTTTTGTGTTCGTCAGTTGGTTCGCCGAAAATCGTCATGCGCGTGATGTCGCCATAGTAGCCTTCGTAACAGGCGCCGAAGTCGGCGATCATGCGGTCGCCTTTGTTGTAGCGGCGGTCGTCATAGCGGGTCGATGAATTCAACATCAGAAAACCGGGATGGCGCGGATGGGCCCCTTCTTCAATCATCGAAATATACAACCGGTCGGCGACTTCACGGCGAGTCATACCCGGCTTCAATTGCGGCAGGCAGCGATCGTACGCCTTCATTGAAATGTCGCACGCCTTGCGCATGAATTCGATTTCCTGAGGGCTCTTGATCACGCGCATTTCGGTCAGCGCGGCGGTGCCGTCTTTGATCTGTGCCTTCGGTAAAGCTTCGGTGAGACGCGAAAGATAGTTTACCGGAAAACCGAGACGCTGATCATCGCCAAGCTCGAAGCCCAATTTGGATTCACCGAGGCTCATCTCCTTGAGACATCCGGCGATCATTTCTTGAGGGAACGGCACGTCTGTGTAGGCGCGCACTTCACCGACCCACGGAAGCGCCTTTGCTTTCGCTTTGTCGTTGCCATAGACGAGCAGCAGAGGTTTGCCGGTTTTTGGTAGAATACAGATTTGCGGCCGCTGGATGTGATCCAGCTGATAACTGATGAGACCACTGAAGTACCAGTAGTTGTTTTTCTCCGACACGACTAACGCATCAAGACCGTCGCGCTCCATGAGCGCTTGGGCGCGCTGGTAACGGTCCAAATATTCCTGGTCGGCGAACGGGGCTTCGGTTGCCATACGGTCTCCTTCGATTGTCCGGCGGAACGTGTTACTCAACTCGCGATAGCTTTTCTGCCTTCCAGTCTCTTGACCTTGTTTACATAATCCAGCGCTTCCGCGAGTAGAATCACTGAAGCATATTTCGCATTCATCTCGAAGAGGTTGACCAAGTGTGAAGTGCGCGAACGGTCGAAAACGCATTCTTCAACGACAAAAACCGGATAGCCGAAAGAATAACCATCGAGCACTGTGCCGCGCACGCAGCCACAGGTGCTGGTGCCGGTGACGAGCAGGCAGTCGATGTTTTTACGCACGAGGTAGGTGATCAGATGCGTGCCGAAGAAAGCACTCGCGCGCGCCTTGCGCACGATGAATTCGTTGTCTCGGGGTCGGATCATCTCAGGAAATTCGACGGCGAGTTTTTCGAAGTCCGTCGCATCGACGCTGCGCTTGGTGGCGTTGCCGAAGGCGGCTTTGAAGTCCGGATCGCTGGTCGAGTAAATCACCGGCACGTCGGCGTTGCGGCAGGCGCCGAGCAATTCCTTGATTTTCGGCAACGCGTCCCAGGCCACCTGGCCGCAGCTCGTGGGAAATTCGTCGATGGCTTCCATGACCGGCATCGGTTTGGTGCCGGTGAAACCCGTGATGACGTCGATAATCAGCAATGCCGGGTTGACGCCGAACTTTTCTTTGCATTTGTAGCCCGCCTTTTCGTAAATATTTCTCTCTGCTTCCGGGATAAATGCTTCCCACTCGCGCATGATCTCCTCCTGTGACATTCCAGTTAAAGCACTTTGGCATCTGCTCGGAGGCTGGTTCAGGGTTCAAAAGTTCAAGGTTCAAGGTGGGGAACTCCGGAAACGTTGAACTGTTGAACATTGAACTTTGAACCGGCTTGCCTCGGAGCAAGCCTTTCACGGCGAGTACAACTTATCGCCGCGTTTCGTCATGAACAAGTCCAAAGGCAGCTCGGTGCCGAGACCCTTTTCCTTGGCCTTGTCATACATCTTTCTCGCCGTGGCGGCGAACTGAATGCCCATACCAGTGTTGTTCTTGAAAAAGGTGATTTCTTTGTCGTCCTTGCGGCTGCGGCACTTGCCATTGAGTAAATCGCCCAACTCGTGCAAGTCCTCAGGCTTGACGATGCCGCGCTCGATGCGGTCGTGAAATTCGGCCTGCTTGTCGAGAAAAATCTGCGGCTTGTAGCCGACGACGATGAGGTTCGCTCTTCTGATCGCTTCGTCGTCCAGCTCTTTGCGCGGCAGAAACCCGTCGCCACCGACGAGGCTCGTGACATGCATGCCGTCTTCGAGCCAGCGCCCTTCAACGACCGGATCGACCGTGTTGGTCGCCGCGCTCACGATATCGCTACCTTGCACGGCTTCCTCAGCGGCCGATACGGCCACGATCTCGATCCCGGTTTCTCGACTCATTTCGCGGGCAAACCGTTCGCGATTGTCTTTGGTCGGGCTGTACACTTTGACCTTAGTCAACGGTCTGACAACGGCGTGCGCGGTGAGCTGAGTTTTCGCTTGCTCGCCGGAGCCAA
>VBKY01000155.1 GCA_005879255.1 Deltaproteobacteria bacterium | reverse complement strand
CGATAACCGGTTGTCGGTTAGCCGCATGATCCAGAACGGCGTTTTCCGCGAAGCGCGGACCGACGATCCGAACATTATCGCTATTGGCGTAGACACCGCACGGGCTCAAAAGATATTCGCCAACGATGAGTCGCTGAGACGCTTTATAACCAACGAGTTTAGGCCGTCGAAAGGCCGTTCCATCAACGCGCCTATGAGAGCCGTGGGTTAGACCGAGGATGCTCAGGAAGGAGGTGTGAGCTCGGCCGGTGTCGAAGATCTGGGATCGCGCGTCGGCGGCCATGCCGATTTCGAAGGCTCAACCCGTTACGATGGAGAATCCGCGCCCGGCGTTTTAAGACTTGCACCGCGAAGAGCACGAACAAGATTAGCCGCAGAGAACGCAAAGGGCGCCAAGTAGAAACAAAATTTTCCTTAGCGTCCTTCCACTTCGCTCAGGTGGGGACATTCTGCTTTTTCATGATGAATGGTCCGGCCCAGAGACGTTGACGGGTTGAAGAAAAAACTGCGTGTCCCCGTTTCCCAAGGGCAAGAACGGGGACAGGCAACTTTCAAGAAAACTTAAAAGTAGCCAGTCCCCTGGCGCTCGAATCACGCTGATATCTCGAAGGTCAATAATTGCCGCGCGGCTTTGTGGTAGGCGTCGACGCAGGCCGCTTCGGATTTTTCTTTTGGCGGGGCGACGATCCTGGCGCGCGCGGAGAACGTTACGGGACTTACGTCGAACGGATAGGGATCCATGATCACGGCGCCGGCACCATTGGGGCGGATCGTGAGCTTCACGGTCTTGTCGCTGTCGTAGGAAACGCGGACCGGAGCGATGGTGTATTCCTTGAATTGTTCATCGGATGCATAGCCGTCGCAGCAGAAGTAGAGCGACAGCAAATCAAATATTTGCAGCACCATGTAGTTGTACGCAAGCTCGTTGAGAAAACCGGGATCTTTCGTAGCGAAAGATTTTTTGCTTTCTTCTTGCTTCGCTTCCATCTCTTTCTTGGCGTTTTGCACTGCTTCGCTTCGTTCGCGAAGCCTGCCAGCTGGTTCCGTGAAAATATTGTAGCGATTGTGCCACAGGCCGGTGCGATGCATGGACACCAGTAAACCTGCGTAGGGATCGTGGGAACTAATCCAGTCGACGTTTCTGGAGTAGGCTTTGAGCTCGGTTGCTTCGAAATTCGGCACCTCTTCTCGATGCGCGAAGGGTCGGCCCTTTTGCACATTCATTGGTGGATTTCCCTCCCACTCGCGATAACCGCTGTCGTGGTAGGTGGTCGCGAAAACCATGGTTTGATAGGGCCGCAGTCTGGAGAAGCGATCGTTGCCCCAGTGGGCCGCAAACTGCGCGGCGAGCTCGGCATGATCTTCCTGGGAGCTTACGTAAGAGCGTCCGTCCTTGAGTTCTCGTACGACCATATTGTTGCCTCCTTTGTGTGATCGGCTATTGAAGCAGTTTGAATCCCCTTCGCCGTTGCCCGCACCCTAATGCTCTACCAAAGGCGGGGGAAGTAGGATGCCTCTGAATGAGTCGAACCTATCACGCTAAATTGACATTCATCAATTACAGAGCAGCGGGAACTTCTTTTACCCTAAGCTCGGCCGCGAGCTCCGTAAGTTCGGACCATGTGTCTTCGTCGATCTCCACGCCGTTTTTACGCTGCGTCGCTTCCCTCCGTCGGCCGGATTCGCCAGGTAAGAGGATCTCACTGAAGCCTGGCGCGCACTTGGTCGATTTTATGAAGGCGATCAGCTCGTCGACTTTGTCATAGAAACTATTCAGTGCTTGAAATTCTTCGACGGCAAATGCCTGGAGAAACACTCCGTTTACGCCATGCCCGCCTTTGTCCCACCAATTTTTTCCCGGCCCGTTGCCGGAGAGCAAGCCGCCGAGGATTTCAGTCACCAGTGCGAGGCCGGAGCCTTTGTAACCGCCGAAAGGCAAAAACACGCCGCGGGGCGGACCGCGAAACGCTTTAAAATCATTGGTCGGATTGCCGTCGCCGTCAAGGATCACACCGTCGGGAATTGGGTCCTTTTTGGCGACTCGTTTCTGGATCTCGCCCATGCTCATCGAAGCGGTGGCAAAGTCGAGGATGATCGGCGCGCCGTTTCGGGTCGGAATGCCGAAGGCCATCGGGTTAGTTCCGGTGATCGGTTTCATGCCGCCGTAAAGAGTCGTCGTCGCCGACCCGACACTGACCGCGCCCATGCCAATCAGTCCCTGTTCCGTCGCCATCTCCATGTAATCGGCGAGCCGTCCGGTGTGGCCGGCGCGACGCAAAGTGACGATGCCTACACCATGCTCCTTGGCTTTTTTAATCGCGAGAGTCATCGCCATGTGCGCAGCGATCTGGCCGATGTAATGCTTGGCGTCGATGACGGCGGTTACCTTGCCTTCGCGTTCGACTTGTGGCATTGCGCTCAGATCGTAGATTTTGTTCTCAATGAACGCCAAATACTGCAGAACCCGTGTCACGCCGTGGCCGGCGTAGCCGCGCAGCTCGGCTTTGACGAGCAGCTCGGCGACGAGATCGGCATCCGGTTGCGGGATGCCGCCTCCGGCGAGAAGCTGTTTGCAAAAAATGAGCAGCTTGTTGTGGTCAATTTTCGGCACGGAGAGTCCTAGCTCGTTACACGCCCTTCGACAAAGCTCAGGGCGAACGGGAATTTGATCATTTATTCTCCCGACACCAAATTCTCCTACCTCTTATTAACCGGAAAATACCGTTCAAGCCAGTCTGCAACGATGCGCGTCAGGCGCGGATTTTCTTCGTTAAACGTGAAATGGTCGACATCCGATAACAAATGCAATTCGGTCGGTTGTTTGGCGCGCTTGAACATCTCGATCGACTCGTAAGTTGGTGTCACCGAATCATTGGCGCTGTGAAGCAATAGCAGCGGCCGCGGCGAGATGTTGCCAACCTGATCGTCCGCGCGAAAATCGTTCATGCTCTGCGCGGTCTCAGCGGGAAACTCCATGATCGAACCCGCGCTCATGTTGCGGCGTAACTTTTCCGGGATCGGCACGATGTCGTAGCGCGGCACCATCAGCGACTTGCCGGTGCGCTCGCGATGGCGTTTGCCTTCTTCCAGCATATTGGTGAACTTGGACCACGCTTCCGGCGTCGGATGCTGGCCGCGGAATTTACGCTCGCCGTCGCCCCAACCGCCGCACGAAATCACCGCGGCGACGCGTTGGTCGGCGCCGCCGGTGAACACGGCGACAGCCGCGCCAAAGCTGCTCCCTACCAGAGCGATTCGCTGCGGATCTACTTCAGAGCGCGCCGCCATGTAGGAGATCGCGTTACGCGTATCGGCGACTTGATCGACGCAAATAATTCTTCCGTGATCTCCCTCGCTCTCGCCGCAGCCGCGAAAGTCGACGCGCAATGTCACGTAACCCCATTGGTTGAATTGCTTGGCGACGACTATTTGGCCCTGTCCGTCTTTGTTGCCGCCGAAACCATGGAGGACGACGAACGCCGGTCGACGCTCACCAGGCTTTAAGTCCGGCGGAGTATCGACGATGCCTGCTAGTTTAAGTCCATCGGATTGAAAAGTGATTTTTTGTTCCATGGTCCTTGCCTCCGTGATTTTGTTTGTCGCAATGGCGGTTAGGGGCGCGGCATGCTGCGCCGCTATAGTTGTTTGCCCCACAGCTCTTTTAGAAAACCGCTTTTGTCCAATTGTTCGGCGAAACTATTATCGATAATTTCCGCGGCTTTCTTTCTGATTAGTGTGCCTTCCTCGCGCGCCATTTCCACGGCCTGCGTCACGGCGTTGACCGGCACGATCAGCCGGCGATTGACCATTCCCTTGGCATAGGCGTCATAGGCCGACTGCAGAACCTCTTGATCGTTAACGCTCAGAACTTTCGATAGTGCCGCTTTTCCCTTGTCAGGATTTTTTTCCAAAAAAAAGATCGCTTCGGCCATGGCCGCAACAAATTTCTGAACGAGCGCCGGCCGTTCTTTAAGGCTCTTTAGATTGGTGAACATGGAACTATAAATAGCCCGCACGTCTAATTCGTTCAGATTATAGATCAGAGCGAAACCATCTCTCTTGGCGCGAACATCCAGGGGCGGCGTGAGAAAAGTGGCCTGAGTAAGTCCCTGCAGCATGGCATTGTAAGGCTCGAGCTGGCCTGTTCCGCCGATGTGAAGCAGCTTGACGTCCTGGGTCGTCAAGTTGAATTTTTTCATCACAGACTTTGCCAGTTGGTCGGTGAGACCGCCGGGCCGCGCCACGGCGATGGTCTTGCCTTTGAGATCCTGAGGCCGTTTGATCTCCTTGCGGCCCACGAGCACCCACGGCAGGCCCACGATCGGTGAGCCAATTAATTTGGCATCGGCTCCGGCAGCCATGCGCGGGATCATCGGATCGGCGGAGCAGTAGATGAATTGGATCTCGTCGGCGGACAACGCAGCAAGGCTGACAATGCCGCCGCGCAGTGTCACATGCTCGATCTTGATGCCATACTTGTCAAAGAGACCGTTGAACAGCGCGCTGTAAAAGTGAATGAAGCCGCCGGTGATCGAACACGTACCGACGCGGGCTGGGGTCTCGCCGGGTTTGGACAGGTAGGGGTTGGCATGAAGGTCAGCGCCGATCGAAAATGTTGCAAGTAGAATTAGCAGAACATGCTGTCCGATGTTGCGCACGAGCAATCGGATGTTTCTTCCGCCTTGGGACTCCGTGTCGCAATTCCGGAAATATCCTATCCAGTTCTTTTCTGTCATTTCGAGAGCAGCGAGAAATCTTAGATCCCTCGCGTTCGCTCGGGATGACAAACCGCTGTCCGGGACGCTACGACACAGTCTCTGAATTTTCATCCCCATGGACCCAAGAATGGCTCTCCGAGGTAGGCGTTGTCGTCTTGATCCAGCGTTTCCGGCCAGTCGCTGAGCCGGCGTGGTTGTCGCAATTCTTTCGGTCTCGGTTTTCCCTCCCAGCCGATCTGTTCCATCGCGTAGTAAATTTGGATCGTGTGGCCGTCCGGATCGCGGACGGTTGCGGAATATTCGATGCCGGGGTGAAGTTCCGATGGAATGGATTCGGTCACTTGGACACCGTTGTCGCGGAAAAATTTGACGGCGTCTTTGAGTTGTCGGTAGTTGGCCAGTTGAAGTCCGAAAGCGGCGCATTTGGAGTGCGGACTCAAGCCGAGGGACTCGCGCAACGTCAGCGGAAGGAGAGCAACGGAATGATGCTCGGTGTTGCAGCGTAAAAACAGGCAGCGTTCGCCGCGCCAGATTATTTCTTCGGTCAGCGTGAAGCCTAGAGTATCGCGATAGAACGCAGCCGCAGATTCAAGGTTTTCAACGAAGAGATAAACCGGTCCGAGCCGGACGATTTTGAACGGACGAGGCAGAAGAACGCCGTCTACGTCGTAGATCGCAGGTAGTTTGTCGACGTGGCGATACCCGGAAAAAATATCGACGCCCCTGGTTTGGGCTTGTTGCACCTCGTCGAATTCCGCGATTTGCGGCAACTCGGGCGGTTTGTCGAAGCCGCGATCGTACATCGCGCGCGGTTTGCTGTAGCCATTCCAACCGATCTGCTCGATGCCGTAGTAAAGCTCATTACTGTGGCCGTCGGGATCGTAGAGATAGGTGTGCCAGTTCGATCCCGGCATATCGCGCCCCGATCGCTGCTGCTTGATGTCTCTTTCGTTGAACCATTTAATCGCGTTGCCGACCTCTCTCAAGCTGCCCACTTGCCAGGTAATCTGATTGACAGTCACGCCCGGCTTTTCATGCCGGCCAAGTGCGTCGCGCACGCGCTTAGGAAAAAGCACCATGGCGTGGTGATCGTTGCCGTAGCGGGTGAAATAGCCGTTGGGATCACCGAGACCGGCCATTTGCGCCGGATCTTTGGCGCGCCGCGAATAGTCCATGGTGTCGGAAATCCGAAAGCCGAGAAGATCGACATAGAAACGTAATCCCTCTTCCATATGATTCAGGTTAAAACCGAAGTGGCCGAGCCGCCGAATCTTAAAGGGCTGGTTTAAGAGCACGCCGCCAACGTTGAACTTTCCATTGACTCCCGCCATGGATCACCTCCGAAGAGTGTTCGGCCCCTCTATACAATCTTTTCACCGGACTCACAACGTGATTCTCTGAATTAACTTGCAAGTGTTCAATTGGTGGTTTATCAATATTCTGGATGATCGATCGGCAGGTTGAGGATGGGTCAAAAATACCTAGAGTCGGCAACTTAGGAGGTTCATAATGGCGCTCGAAGAACTTCATTCCAATGGCAAAATTCACTGGCCGGGCGATGCCCGCATCGCGGTCTTGCTCAGCTTCGATTTTCAAGGCGGCGAAGATGTTAAGCCGGACAAAAACGGCAAGATGAATCATGAAGAATATACCCAGGCAGAGTACGGCCCCAAAACTGGTATTTGGAGAATTCTCCGCATTCTCGCGTCCCACGAAGTGAAGGCCACTTTTCTTACCTGTGGCGGCATTGCCGAGCGCTATCCGGACCAAGTGACAGCGATCATCGCCCAGGGTCACGAGATCGCCGGTCATGGCTACCATCATGAGGTTGCGCGGGACCTGACCAAAGACGAAGAACGCGACGTCATCAAGCGGACGACGGAAATGATTTTGAACCGGGCCAAGAAGCGACCGTCCGGCTGGCGATCCTGCACGCAAAGTCCGAACAGCTTAGAGTTGCTCTTGGAGCAAGGTTATCTCTGGAACAGCAACTCCTTTTCGCACGACCTGCCATTTGTTTGGCAGAGTGGTAAAAAGAAGCTCGTCGAGTTGCCGCGTCAACCGTTCGGTGACGGTAGAACCTACGGCCACCGCGACTCGGGCAATCCTAATGATACGCTAGTGATCTGGAAGGGGATGTTCGATCAGTTCTACGAAGAATCGTCGATCGCGCCGACATTCTGTCCTTTCCAATTCCATCCTTATATTTCGAGCCGGCCGGGTAGAGCCAAAATATTGTCCGACATGATCGGCTATATGAAGTCGCACAAGGGTGTATGGTTCGCCACCGGCAGCGAGGTGGCGCATTGGTGGCTCGAAAAGGAATTCTCAGTAGAACCGACACGGGAGAAGGTGTCGAAAGTCGCGTGAGATCAAGAATGGAGTAATGGAGTGTTGGAGTACTGGAGTGATGGGGGTTCCTAAAAACCCACTACTCCATCACTCCAATACTCCAGTTCTTAAGACCTGAACCAATAGCGAATTTTCTTTCTTAGTCCCCGCCCCATCCGCCGCTTCAGCTCGAACCAAATCCGCAGAAACCAGTTGCGTGAGAACCACGCGAACGATGTCGACGTGGTGATCCATTGGTGATTGAACTCGAAATTCGCTTTAATCCTTCTAATTTGCAGTGTCTTGCCGAATTTCCTTTTGAAGATCGCTTTGACGCTCACGGCGTTGCGGGACTCGACGAAGACTGTGATGGTTTCGACCGGCAGCAAGGGTCGGACACGGGCGATCTTTTGCGCTAGACTGATTTCGTTTCTCGCACTGACCTCGATGATGTTGCTCAATAGTTCCGGTTCCTGTACTGAACCTTCGATGATACCGCGCCGCAATTTGATCTCTTGCCCGTGGTCGGCGTCGTAGCCAGCCAGGACAAAATAAGTCTTGTGCTTAGAGGTGTGCATCGATTTTTGCCACCAGTCCAGAGCGCGTTCCAAGCATGTCCGCGATGCCTGGGAAAGCCGTTGCGCGTCCAGCACACCATAGGGCATGGCGACGATGACGATGGAAATGGCGAGTTACTCCTTTGCTCGAAAAAAGTTTCGCGCTTCGCGTCAAGATTGGTAAATTACCACGTCGACTGGTTTGCCGCCGACGGGAAGATCAGGGCAAGCGCTGAGCGCGACGAGTAAATCCATCTCGGCGCGGATGTCCATGTAGTTGCCGTCCTTGGGACGGATCTGGGTATGTTCCATTTTACCGGTGACGCCGTCGATCTTCATGTGCTGATTCAAATTAAAGGGGCTCGGAATATCTTCCGGAAAGATGCCGTAGGAAGCCACAGCCTTTGACAAGTTCTCGTAGCAGCCATGATCGGGAATTTCCTTGATCTCGCGTGGATAGTATTCGCCTAGTCGATTTTCCTGCTGCGCCAATCGAAAGCGATAGCCGCTGCACATGCCTTTTTGCAGGTCATGGGTGCCTTCTTTAAAACCGTCATACAAGATCGTCATCATGTGCTGGTTGTTGCGGCCCATGAGTTTATGGCCCGCGGTGACAAATAGCGCCATGTTGTAAACCTTTGTGCGAGCTTGATCGAATCGTTCGCGCAGGTTCTGAAGTTTGAAGCAAACAAAATCCACGGTTGTTGTCGCGCTAATGCGGATGACTTGGCTTTGTTTCAATTCCGCAGACCAGCCGGTGTTATGGGGCACATGCGCTTGGCTGACTATATTCATCGAAATTTCCCCCTCCTATGATCAAGGACGTGAGCTAGCGGTTCTTGTACAGCGAATCGACGAAGCCATTGGCGACGAGCTCGCGGATAAATTTCGACTCAGCAAACCGTTGCGGAGTGATTCCTGGGGGCAAGAGGCGAGTGGCCGATATTTCTTCGAGAATCGTTTGGATTCCCGCCGCGGTCGCTTCCGGAGCGCGCTTGAAATATTTGCTTGCATAGACTTCGTAGATCTTTTCCGCGGCAGGCGTGCTCTTCTGTTTTGTGTATTTTTCCAGCACCGCCATCGCCGACGCCTTGTCGGTTTTGAATCGATGAATGCCTTCGACGTAGGCTTTCATGAAACGAGTCGTCAAATCCGGTTGGCTCTTGAGAAATGCCTGCCGTGCGGCGAACGGGCCGAACGGATATACGAGCCCGGACGCGGAAACATCGGCAAGGCGAACATATCCCGCCGTCTCGGCGTTCAGCGTTTCCGGCCCAGTGGCAAGCACGCCGCTTTGTACCGAGCCGGCCTTCAACGCGGCGAAAATCTGCGGGCCCGAGCCGGTCTGAAATATGGCGACGTCTTTGTCGGGCTGCAGGTTCCATTTCTTTAGCATGTAGCGCGCGATGAAGTCGGTCGTGGCGCCGATACGACTTACGCCGAGTCTTGTTCCTTTCAATTGATTCACTTCTTTGATGCTGGGAATCGACCAAAGCTCGAATGGCAGCGAATCGATAGTGGCGCCGAGCAAGACCACGTCGGAGCCCTGCAGGTTTGCCGCGACGGTCGCGCCACCGGCAGTAAATGAAATCGTCACATCACCGGCGATTAACGCTTGCAACGACGGTGGCCCGCCGGCGATGTAAATAAACTCAGGCTCGATGTTGTACTTCTTGAACAGCCCGGCTTCCTTGGTCAACCAGAGTGGGCCGTAGACAACGGCGATCGACGTGTAAGCGATGCGCAGCGGTTCGGCGCTGACGTTCGGCGAGACGAGCGATAGCATTACACCGATCAACCAACGAATAGCGAATTTGCGATCGGCGATGGGTCTTGTGATCGGCGATTTTGTCATTGGGAAATTTTTCCGTGAGCAATCTGTAAGTTAGTTTACCCATCCTGTCAAGCAATTCGGCGCCATATCCCGGATGTCGGCGGCCTCGATAAAACTGCGCAACTTGCGAATAACCCTCCGTTATTGCGATCTTCGCAGAAAAGTCCGGGTAGGCGGTAAACCATCGCGTCACGGGCGCGTCAAACCCACTACAAGCAAGCGGCGTCGAATCAAAAATCTAGCAATAAATGGCGAACACACAATGAAGAAATCGCTAATGAGTGGACTCACCGCGGCGGCGATCGCAATCGCGGCTCCGGTTTTTGCGGCTGACGGGTTCTGGGATCGGCTCGGCGATCGAATGGACCAAAGACTCGACGCCAGAGGCGTCCGGATGGACGAGCGTCTCGATACTAGAGGCGATCGACTCAATGAGCGTTTTGACCTTCGGGGCGACAGAAGGAACGAAAGACTCGATGCGAAGGGCGATCGGATTAACGAGCGCCTTGACAATCTGGCCAACCAGGCGCAAGCGGAAGGCAAAACCAAGCTGGCGGCGCGTTTGGATCGCCGGGGCGATCCAAACGACAATCGCTTGGACCGAAAAGGTGACCGGATCGAGGCCCGTCTGGACCGGCGTGGCGATCGGATTAATCGTCACTTGGATTACCGCGGCGATCGTGTCGAAACTCGTTTGGATCGGCGCGGCAACCGTATCGACAATCACTTGGACCGAAAAGGTGACCGGATCGAGGCCCGTCTGGACCGGCGTGGCGATCGGATTAATCGTCACTTGGATTACCGCGGCGATCGTGTCGAAACTCGTTTGGATCGGCGCGGCAACCGTATCGATCGGCACTTGGACCGATTCGGTCGGCGTTTTCCTCTTCGCGGCTAAGTCGGAACCACAACCACCAACTAGGGCGACCGGCCGGTCGCCCCTACACGATTATTCGCGAGGATTCAGCTGCGGAAATACTCCTTGAAGCCGGTGACCATCAGGTTCGCCAATCTTTCATTGTAGCTCTCGACATGGCCATAGTGAGTCAGCTTGGGCACGACGATCAAGCGCAGCGCATCAGCGAAGGGCTTGAAGCGCTTAAAAGCATAGACCTCGCGGCGAAATTCCAGGCCCTTTTCACCGCCCTCGACCCAGTGGCCCTTGTCATGCTCACCGACGATGTGCAGTAGTTTCTTGCCGCGCAGCCGGTTGAGATCCGACTTGTACGTGATGAACAATTCGTCATCCGGCAAACCCGAGATTTTTTTGATGTCGGGCAATAACACATCGTGAGCGCTGTGCTCGATGTCTTGCAAGTACGGCTTGAACTGTGGCCGGCGATGATTTTCCAATTCGAACCATTTCTCGGCGCTGCCCCAGGGTTGGTTGGGTCCGATGTAACCGCTTTTCACATATCCTTTGGGCGATCGGCGGCTGAGATCGGTCAAATTGCGAAACGGCGCGGCACGCTCCTCCGGCGATTTCTTCGCACAGGCTAAATCCCATTCCTTGCGTATCCAAGCCGGCATGCCCGTGCCGAACCCGAGGCCGCCGATCAATTTATTTTTTAGTCCGTACTGCTCCATCAAATAAAAATACTCGCCGCCGGTGGAATGGCCCCACATGAAAATGGATTCTTTGAGGTTGTTCTCGACCAGAGCTTTGATCGCTTCTGCGCACATCCTGAACGTGTAAACCGCGAGACGGTTTCGGAGTTCTGTGTCACCGGGAACTTCGCCGATGACGAATTCCGGCCGGCGTTCCGCTATTGACGCCCAATGTTTGCGACTGTAGTGGCCGGGCAGTGAAATCGTCAAAACAGGAATACCGAGTGACGCGATATGTTGCGCTACACCGACGCGCGCTTCAGTGGGATCAGTTTTGGTGAGATCGAGATACGCTTCTGGGCCGTCAGGCGTGAAGATAAACTCATATTCGTTTACCGCGCCGCCGTGAATCATCACCACGGCCATGTTCGGAATCGATATCGCTGCCGGCGAAAATAACCGACCGTGAATGTCCCAGCAAAAGAGCTCACCGGGCTTTTCGGGATTCGGGTAACGGCGAATGGACTCCTGGACCTCCCGGAGTGTGTATGTCGTGCGCGGAAACGGATCGGGAAAGCTCTTATAGTCGTCAAAGGTCATGTAATAGATAAAATCATCGCGCAGGCCTTCGCCGTGCTTCAGTGCCGCGACCAGTTTGTTCATTGCCTCTTGGCTCATTGCGTACTCCTCATTCCATAGGTTCCTACCAGATATGTGGTGGCTCATGCGCATTGTCAATCAACTTGAGATTGGAATTTCTCGAGCCGGTCAAACGCGAGATGTTTCGCTGCGCTCAACATGACACCCAAAGGCATTGTCATCCCGAACTGAGTGGGGAATCTCGTCCGAGTCGATTCTTTACACATAAGCGGCCGCACTTGATGGCCTGTCTGATTGTGAGGTAAGAAAACAATACCGAATAGGAGGCAGCGAGATGGCAGAAGCTGGCATGCGCCCGTCCTACGAAAACGTCGATCGCAAGGTCGAGGTGCTGGACACACCTTATGACCGGTGGATTTCCTCACAGGGGATCGATGTCATTCGCGGATTCTTTGTCGACGACCTTTACACGATTCCGCTCAAGTGGTGGGACCGCATGGGCGGCAACGGTGTTTACATTATGCTCGACGGTACCGGTTATCAGGATGACGCGTACGTCGTCGGGGTTCCTTCAGGCAAAAGTCTCAATCCGCAGCGGCATATTTATGAGGCACTTTACTACGTGCTCGATGGCCGTGGCGCAACGACGGTTTGGCAGAACCATGGACCGAAGCAGAGCTTCGAATGGCAGACCGGGAGTCTTTTCGCCATACCACTCAATGCCTGGTACCAGCACTTCAACGGACAGGGAGACAAAGAGGCGAGACTTTTGGCTGTGACGACGGCGCCGCTGGTTTTTAATCTGTTTCACTGCGAAGACTTCGTCGTCAATAATCCTTACTCATTCGTCGACCGTTTCAGGGGCGAGGAAGGTTATTTCGCCGGCAGCGGCAAGCTCTATAGCGATCGCGTGGTCGAGACGAATTTTGTCGCCGACGCGATCAACATCGAGCCCGTAGCATGGACGGAAAGAGGGAAAGGCAATGCGACGATCTTTTTTGAAATGTCGGAAAGCATGATGGGCTCTCACGTTTCTCGCTTCCCGGTCGGCATTTACAAAAAAGCGCACCGACACGGCCCCGGCGCGCATGTCTTTATTCTCACGGGTAAAGGTTATTCGCTCCTGTGGCCGGAAGGGAAGGACATGACGCGCGTCGATTGGCAGCCCGGATCGATCGTCGTGCCGCCCGAGGGCTGGTTTCACCAACACTTCAATTCCAGCGCCGAACCCGCGCGCTATTTGGCGTTAAAAATTCTCAGCCGAAAGTACAAGCTGCAGCCGGGGAAAATTCAATCCGACGTGCCGCTGGCCTACGGAGGCTGGCAGATCGAATATGAGGATGAGGATCCGATCATTCGCAAAATTTTCGAAGAGGAATGCGCCAAATCAGGCGCGGAAGTAAGGATGCCGCCGGCGGTAAAGCGCTTCGATTGACAAGCGTGGCGGTCTTTTTAATAATAGAGTAGAGATTCGTTATAACTTACTATCTTTTTAGGAGAGCAACCATGCTTAAGCCGATTGGACTCACGGAAGGCCACTACGAGTGCCGCTCTCTCGATGAAACGCTGCCGATCTTTACTGAATTGCTGGCGGTAGAAGTCATCGAGCGGAGCGAAAAACAGGCGGTCGTTAAACATCCAAATACGGCCTGGCGTCTGGTGATCCACGAGGGCGGGCCCAATGCCGCCAATAAGCCGCACACCAATCACTACGGCTTTCGCGTGGCCAATTCCAGAGAAATCCCGCAGGCGTACGAATACATTTCCGATCACAAAGCGCAGTACAAGATCAAAAGCGTCACCAAACCACATGAGGCTCATTTTGCTTACTCGATCTATTTCAAAGAACCCGGTGGAAATGATCTCGAAATCGAATACTACAACCCGGCGGCAATCAAACAGGGTCGCAAGATCGCCGCGCCGCATTGGGAAACACCTCTAACCGAAGAGCAGTTCCCAGGCCGGGGCTATATTCCTCAAGCCATGACCCATGGAACACTCAATTGCGATGACAAAGAAAGCAGTGACAAGTTTCTCGAACATGTGCTCGGGCTATCGATTATCGGCGGCGGGCGCACGTCGACTTACATAACTGTTCCGAGTGGCCCGTGGTATGTCGTTGTTCTACCGACGACGCACCGCGACTATCTGACCGCAGCGAACCGCTTTACGTTGAAAGTGGCTTCCGCCGAAGAAGTCGCGGACGCCCATAAAGAGTTTTCCACCAAGGGCAGACAGCTCGGTGTTCAAGATCTCTGGGACTTGCAGGAAAATGGCCGCACCAACTTTATCTTCAGTGACATCAGCAAAAACTGGTGGGAAGTGACGTCGTAGGGTTTTGCGTTGTCACGAAATGGCAACGCCGCTGGCAAGCACATTGCCAGCGGCGTTTTTTTTTGTCTGAGGCTCTCTGGGTCTGCCCGGATGGAAAAACGCAATCCGCGGCTCATCGCACTAGCCGGGATTACACCGGCTCTCATCCGGTTACTTTTGGAAATGTGGAATGACTTGAGCGGCAAACGCTTCGACGGTCTCGCCATACACTTTCCGCGCTGGCGTAAGCATGAGGTGCTCGACTCCGGCGGCTTTTAACTCTTCGATTCTTTCGATGCATTCTCTGGGCGTGCCGGCGATGGAAAAGCGCCGCACCAGATAGTCGTTCACGAGATCGGGGTCGACGCGCTCTTCCATTGGTTTCATGACGTCGAAGCCGGCCACGAATTTTTTCACGCCTTCCAGCTCTTTCGGCGGGACGGGTTCGTAAGTAAAGCGGAGATTGTGGTGGGCGCGGTTGGCGATGTGGTTGCGCACGATCTTGCGCGCTTCAGTGCCGTCTTCGCGCACGCAGAGCATGCCGGCAGCGACGATTGCGATATCACCTGCATTGCGTTCGGCCTCGGCTGCCCAATCTCGAATTTTCTGTTTCGCCCATTCGTAAACACGGAGATCGAAGCCGGTGCCGAGGATGACACCGTCGGCGCATCGTCCAGCGAGTTGCAATCCTTTCGGCCCTTCAGCTGAAACGTAGACCGGGGTAGGGCGAAGATT
>VBKY01000430.1 GCA_005879255.1 Deltaproteobacteria bacterium | reverse complement strand
GTGCTTTCCCCCGAGACGTTTGCGAAACTCGCTGGCGGGTTTTTTTATCGCTTGTTTGACCGCAAGTGGTATGTCGATGAGATTTATCAAGTGATTTTCGTCAATGGAACGCTGTTACTCGCGCGCATCGGCTCGCTGTTCGATCAATATGTCATCGACGGGATCGTGGATGGCTCCGCGTCGTTGACGCGACTGGCTGCCTGGCTCAACGGGCTGTTTGACAACTACATCATCGATGGCATCGTCAACGCGATTGCCAATATTACTTACTGGATCGGCAATAAGTTCCGCAGAGTGCAGACCGGCAACATCAACAGTTATCTTTACGGCATCTTAATCGCGGTGGTCATCGCCATCATCGTCAAGATTCGCTACTGGAGCTGATGTTTGGGGAGAATGTAGAAGATGGATAACGTTCTCAGTTACATGACCTTTATTCCGCTTGCGGGGGCGGCGCTGGTACTCGGGTTGCCCAATAACGCCAAGCTCATTCGTTGGGTCTCCGCCGCCGCCACCGTGCCGCCTCTGCTCATGGCGATTTGGCTCTTCACCAACTTTGATCGCAACAAAGTCGGTTTTCAGTTCACCGAGAAGTATCAATGGATTCCAGCCTATAACATCAGCTACTACATGGGAGTCGACGGTCTCAGCATCTCCATGGTGCTGTTGACAGCGCTCCTTTGTTTTCTGTGCATCTTCGCTTCATTTGGCATCGAAAAAGCCGTCAAAGGCTATTTCGCGCTGTTTCTCATGCTCGATGCGGGCATGATGGGAGTCTTTTGCGCGCTGGATTTTTTTCTCTTTTACATCTTCTGGGAAGTCATGCTCCTGCCGATGTATTTTCTCATCGGCATCTGGGGCGGACCGCGGCGTGAGTACGCGGCAATCAAGTTTTTTCTCTATACGCTATTCGGCAGCGTGTTGATGCTGCTTGCGATCCTCGCTCTCTACTTCAGTAGTGAGCCTCACACCTTCGACATGACGGTGCTGATGGCGCAAGGCAACAAGTACAGCACGCAAGTTCTGCCGATGTGGCCATTCACCGAGCTGCGCTGGGGCTTTCAACACGTTATTTGGATGGCGCTTTTTATCGGCTTTGCGATCAAGATACCGGCATTTCCGTTTCACACCTGGCTACCGGATGCCCACGTGGAAGCGCCGACGGCCGTTTCCGTCATCCTCGCTGGAGTGCTGCTGAAGATGGGTACCTACGGGATTTTGCGTATCAACTTTCCAATGCTTCCCGCGGCGACCGCGGACATGGCGTTCTGGTGTCTGGGCGCGCTCGGCGCGTGGAATATTATTTATGGCGCCCTTTGCGCCATGGCCCAAACAGATCTCAAAAAGTTAGTCGCCTACTCCAGCGTGAGCCATATGGGCTACGTGATGCTCGGCATGGCAAGCTTCACGACACAGGGTATTAACGGCGCGGTGTTGCAGATGTTCAACCACGGCACAATCACCGGCATGCTGTTCCTTTTGGTCGGCGTAATCTACGATCGGGCGCATCACCGCGAGATTGACGGCTTCGGCGGCATCGCCGCGATCATGCCCATCTATACGGGTGTTACCGCCTTGGCGTTCTTCGCTTCGATGGGCTTGCCGGGACTTTCAGGATTCATTTCTGAAGTCCTCGTCTTGCTCGGCACATGGCAAAAGTATCCGGTACTGACGATTCTCGGCGCGGCCGGCGTGATTCTCACTGCCGGCTATCTGCTCTGGACGATCCAACGCGTTTACCTCGGGCCTCCCAATGAAAAATATCTAAAAATGACGGAGATCAACGGCCGTGAAATGTTTACGTTGGTGCCATTAGGCGTGATTGTGATCATCGTCGGTGTCTATCCGAGCGTGGTCTTGGATCTGTTGCGCGCTTCGTTGGATCAAATCAATCAAATCGTCATTCCGCATCTCTAAAGCCCGACCATGGATCTCAAAAACGTCGGCAGCCTCAGCTTCTTCTATCCGGAGCTCATTCTCTCGGGAACGATATTACTGCTGATTGTTATCGATTTGCTGATGCGCAACAAACGTGCCCTTGCCATTATCGCGCTCGCCGGAAGCGCAGCGGCACTGATCGCGACTTTCGATCTTTACTGGGCGGAGCCGGGTTGGCTATTTCACCGGATGATGATCCTCGACAAGTTCAGTCTTTTTTTCAAAGTCTTCGCTCTGGCGGCGACGATACTGTGCATCTGGATGTCGCTCGGCAGCAACGAAATCAAGCAAGTCCACGAAGGCGAATACTACACGCTGCTGCTCACTTGCACGCTCGGCATATTTTTCATGGCCTCGTCGAGCAACCTGTTGATGGCGTATTTGTCCTTGGAGTTAGTCAGTTTGACTTCCTACGTTCTTACCGGCTTTTTGCCTCATAACCGGCGTTCCAGTGAAGCGGCACTTAAGTATCTGATCTACGGCGGCGTCGCCTCGGGCACAATGATCTACGGCATGAGCTGGATATTTGGTATGACCGGCAGCCTCGATTACAGTGCGATTCAAGCCGCGCTGGCACAGAACGGGATCAGCAAAGCTACTCTGTTCATGGCTTTCGTCTTTATCATGGCGGGGTTCGGCTACAAGATCGTTTTCGTGCCGTTTCATATGTGGTCGCCGGACGTTTATCAAGGAGCGCCGACGCCGTTCACGGCGTTTCTCTCAGTTGCTTCCAACGCCGCGGGGATGGCCATCATGATCCGGTTTTTCTTTCCTGGCGTGTCGCGCATGGTGGCCGGCGGCGATTGGACATTCGTATCAGGCGTGGAGTGGCCCCACGTGCTTTTGTTCCTCAGCATGATCACTATGACCGTCGGCAATCTCTGCGCTCTGAACCAGAGAAATCTCAAACGCATGCTCGCCTATTCGGGCATTGCTCATGCTGGCTATATGCTCATGGGCCTCGCGGTGCTCAACAATGACGGGCTCTCGGCGATTCTTTTTTACGTGGTGGTCTACCTCATTATGAATCTGGGCGCGTTTCTCGTCGTCGGCATGATCGCCAACGTCACCGGCGATGAGGACATTGAAACCTATCGCGGACTCGCCTGGAGAGGAGCCATCGTGCCGGCAGTTTGTCTGGCGGTGTTTCTTTTCTCGCTCACCGGCTTGCCGCCGTTCGCTGGATTTATCGGAAAGTTTTTCTTGTTTTCCGCCGTGCTCAAGCAGGGCGGGGCATTCGCCGCGCTGGCGGTAATCGCTGCCATCAATAGCGTCATATCGCTCTACTATTATGCAAAGGTCGTCAAGACGATGTTTCTCGACTTTCCCAATCCCGAGGACAAGACGATTTCCGTCGCGCTAGATGGTTTTACTCTGTTAATTCCGCTCACGGTGCTGACGGTCGTTTTTGGCATCTACTTTTCACCGCTGGTCCGTTACACCAGCCAATCGCTCAGTTTCTTCGTAAAATAAACCGCGCACATCGCAGGTCGGTAGCTCGTTGTGGGGATGCGGTGCCCCCACAAGTCGAATATGTGCCGTGCACGCGAGCCTAAATCTTCATCGCCCTCTCTCCGTTCAATGTTCGTCATTTTCGACGTTCTGCCATTGTCACGGATGTCTTCCTGGCCCGTTCCCTGGGAAACCCGGGTACTTCCTAGATGCTTCGACCGTCTTCGGTGACGCTCCGGTCTGGCCCTACGATTGCGCTGTCAGGGTGTGTCCGAGGGAGGCAGTTATGCTGAAGGCATTCAAATCGCTCATCGCCGGCGTAATGTTCGCGTGCTGGATCGCGCCGGCACCGGTATTCGGGGATTCGCCGACGGAGCAGATCCAGGAAACCATTCAACAAGTTTTGAAAGTTGTCAGCGGCCCGGCGGGAAATGATGAAGAGCGCAAAGACCGGCTGCGTGAAACTTTAATGCCCCGGTTTGACTGGTTGGAAATGGCCAAGCAGTCTCTCGGCAAACACTGGAACAGCGCGTCGGGCCGAGAAAATGAATTTGTCGCAGCCTTTGCAGATTTTCTCGGCAATTCTTACGTCAGTAAAATTGGTTCCTATAAGGACGAGAAAATAGTTTTCATGAATGAAAGTATCGAAAATGACCTGGCTCAGGTGAAAACTAAAATCATTCCCGGCAAAGGCGAACCTACTTCAGTTAACTATCGGCTCCATCGCATGCAAGGAGAATGGAAAATCTACGACGTCGTCGTCGAAGACATCAGCATTGTTGTTAACTTCCGTTCGCAGTTCAACCGGCTTCTCGCAAAAGGCAGCTTCGATGATCTGTTGAAGCAATTGAGAGAAAAGGAAGTGAAGAATCGGAACTAACCCAATTCGGTTCTCGACGGCGTGATAATTTTCGCAACACGTTACTCTGCCCTGCGCATTTCTGCTGTTCGGTCGGATTTCATCTAGAGAAAATAATCATTGGAGTTATCAAATCGGAGGAGAGGTTGATGAAAAAGTG
>VBKY01000429.1 GCA_005879255.1 Deltaproteobacteria bacterium | reverse complement strand
GCCTCATCTTCACCTGCTGCCATCCAGCCCTGTCGCCGGACGCCCAAGTGGCGATGACGCTGCGCGAAGTCTGCGGCCTCACAACCGAGGAAGTCGCGCGGGCCTTTCTCTCATCGCCGCCCACAGTGGCGCAGCGCATCGTGCGTGCCAAGGCAAAGATTCGCAACGCGCGCATTCCCTATGAAGTACCCTTGGCGACCGATCTGCCGGACCGGCTCGATGCCGTGCTTCGGGTCGTCTACCTCGTGTTCAACGAGGGATACTCCGCGTCATCCGGTGCGGCACTCACGCGGCACGATCTTTCAAGCGAAGCGATCAATCTCGGTCGGTTGCTTGTGGAGTTGCTGCCGGAGCCGGAAGCGCTGGGACTACTCGCGCTGATGCTGCTCCATGACTCGCGCCGCGCCACGCGCACATCCCCGAGCGGGGAGTTGATCCTGCTTAGTGACCAGGACCGTTTGCTTTGGAACCGGGAGCAGATCGCGGAGGGCTCGGCGCTGGTGGAACGGGCGCTGGCGGCACCCCAGGTTGGCCCCTACACCGTCCAGGCGGCGATCGCAGCCGTGCACGCTAATGCGCCCAACGCCGATGTCACGGATTGGGCCCAGATCGTCGCGCTCTACGACCTGCTGGCGCGGGCCGAGCCCTCCCCCGTGGTCGAGCTAAATCGCGCGGTGGCGGTGGCGATGCGCGACGGTCCGTCTGAAGGAGTTGCACTGATCGACTCGATCCTGGAACGCGGCGATCTCTCGGACTATCACCTCGCCCATGCAGCACGGGCGGATCTCTGCCGGCGGCTGGGGCGAAAAGCGGAAGCCCGAGCCTCCTACGAACGGGCCCTGAGCCTCGCGCAACAGGAGCCCGAGCGGCGTTTTTTGGAGCGGCGGTTGGCCGAATTGGCGGATTAAAACTGCGAACCCATTTTTTTTGGATTCCCGTTGTCGATTTTAGGCTACCCCGAACGACTATAGTGTGTAGAGAGCAATCCACGAATTACATCATCGAAACGGGAGAAACCTATGAAATACATCTGCCTTGGATACATGGATCCGACAAAGTGGGAAACGATGTCCGAAAGCGAGCGGAACATCTTCATTGACGAATGCTTCGCGTACGACGACGTGCTTCGGGAAAACGGGCACTTTGTCGGCGGGGAAGCGCTTCAAAGCCCTCGGAACGCCATTACCCTGCGGCCACAGAATGGAAAAGTGTCCGTCACCGATGGCCCCTACGCCGAAACCAAGGAACAGTTGGGCGGAATCTTAGTCCTCGAAGCTAAGGACCTGAACCATGCCATCCAGTTGATGTCGAAGCACCCCGGCGTGGGAGGGGGATGTTTCGAGATTCGCCCCGCCGGGGATTTGACCCAATTAATTCTTGAAAGCAGTGAACGGCGACGCTCAAGATCAAAGGGAGCATGAACATTATAAAGGAGACATGACGATGCGATTCATGGTCTTAATTAAAGCCACCAAAGACTCGGAAGCAGGCGTGATGCCGAGCGAGCAACTTCTGACCGAGATGGGTAAGTTCAACGAAGAGTTGGTGAAAGCAGGCGTGATGCTAGCGGGCGAGGGGCTCCATCCGAGCTCCAAGGGCGCGCGGGTTAGATTCTCTGGAGGGAAGCGGTCCGTGATCGACGGCCCCTTCGTCGAGACCAAGGAGCTGCTGGCCGGCTTCTGGCTATGGCAGGTTAAGTCGAAGGAAGAGGCGATAGAATGGGTCAAGCGCTGCCCTAATCCTCATAACGAGGATTGCGAGGTCGAAATTCGCCAGCTGTTCGAGGCCGAGGACTTCGGTGCCGAGCTCACGCCCGAGCTCCGGGAGCAAGAGGAGCGACTGCGCGCGCAGATAGCTGCGAAAGAAAAATAGTCGCATCTAGAGCCACAACGGCGTTAGAAAACGTTCTTAAACCAAGAAGAGAGGAGAAATTAAGATGAGCAAAACTAAAGTAAAACCTATTCCGGATGGAATGCATACGGTGACGCCACACTTGGTCTGTGCCGGCGCGGCGGACGCCATTGAATTTTACAAAAAAGCGTTCAATGCCGCGGAAATCGGACGGATGGCGGCCCCACAAGGCAAACTTTTACATGGCGCTATCCGAATCGGTGATTCAACGGTCATGCTGGCCGACGAATTCCCCGACCGGGGTTCATTCGGACCGAAGTCACTAAAAGGTTCACCGGTCACAATACATCTCTATGTCGAAGACGTCGACGCGTTCGTCGCGCACGCCGCAGCTGCGGGGGCGAAGATAACGATGCCGCTCCAGGACATGTTCTGGGGCGACCGTTACGGCATACTGGAAGACCCGTTTGGCCACCAATGGTCGGTCGCCACGCACGTTCGCGATGTCAGCCCGGATGAGATGCAACAGGCGATGCAGAAAGCATGTAGCTAACAGTTCCGGACCCACATGGATTCCCGCGCAAGGACTCGGATGAAAGTGAGGCATGCGCGGAAGAAATACTTGGTGCCGAAGTGTCGATCCGGGCGTTCCCGTTCGACTAACAGATGGAAGCACTGACATGAAATACATGTTGCTGATTTATCTTGACGAGCAAAAACCCTTGAGCGAAACCGAGCGGCAGGAATGTTACGCGGAGTCGACGCAGCTCGCACAAGAGCTTCATACGAACGGGCAATATCTGGGAGCCAACCCGTTGCACGCGACATCCATGGCGACCAGCGTCCGCGTGCGTGACGGCAAACGGCTCGTGACCGACGGCCCGTTCGCGGAGACACGCGAACAATTGGGCGGCTACTTCCTCATCGAGGCAAAGAATCTCGATGCGGCGATCGGCATCGCCGCACGGATTCCCATGGCGCGCAAGGGCACCGTAGAGGTCCGGCCGGTGATCGATATCCCGGGCCTGCCGGCGCAGTAGTCATGGCCGAGTTGTTGGGGTGAGATGCCAAACGCAGACATGTCGCGTCAGGCAAGGCCGTTGTCGATTGTGGGCTCTCTCGAACGACTATCCAATATCGATGGAGGTATCCTCATGAAATACATGCTGCTGGTTCACCACGACGAAGAGGTCTTCGGCAAGTTCAGCGAAACCAAGCGGCAGCAGATGCTTGAGGAATCCGTGCAGCTCACGCACCAGCTCCACGCCAACGGAAAATATCTGAGCGCTTCGCCGCTACATCCGGCGTCGACGGCGGCCATCGTTCGGGTCCGCGACGGTAAAAGTTTCGTGACCGACGGTCCGTTCGTGGAAACCCGCGAACAGATCGCCGGCTACTTCCTGATCGATGCCAAGGATCTCGACGAGGCGATCAGCATCGCTGCTCGGGTTCCAGGGGCGCGCATCGGAACCGTCGAGGTGCGGCCGGTGAAGGAGATCTCGGGCCTGCCCACTGATTAGCATCCTCGGTGGATGGGACACTGGTTCAGGAAGCAACACGCAAATCCTACGAATTTCAGGAAGGAGTAAGTTATATGAGCGGAGTAAGAGTATTAGTCGGCACACGAAAGGGCGCGTTTATCCTGACATCGGACGCAAACCGCAAACAGTGGGAGGTGAGCAGCCCCCACTTTGCCGGCTGGGAGATGTATCACCTCAAGGGATCTCCTGCGGATCCGAATCGGCTTTATGCATCGCAGTCCAGCAGCTGGTTTGGGCAGATCATTCAACGCTCAGATGACGGCGGCAAGACATGGCACCAACCCGGAACACCCGCCGGCGAGCCGACCACCACCCCGGACGGCATGCCCAAGGGCGAGAGCAACAAGCTTGTTTACGACACGTCTGCTGAAACCGGCAAACCTCTCACCACGCACCAATGGTACGACGGCACGCCGCACCCCTGGGAGTTCAAACGCGTCTGGCATCTCGAACCGTCGCTGAGCGATCCGGACACTGTCTACGCCGGAGT
>VBKY01000154.1 GCA_005879255.1 Deltaproteobacteria bacterium | reverse complement strand
ACCCATGGCGAGCCACTCCGGGCGGCGGCCGCGCTGATGAGCACTCGTGGGCGTCCGTTCGGCACGGACGAAAAACAATTTCTACAGGCGATGTCGCGGCAGATTGCCCTAGCGGTGGAAAACGCGAGACTCTACAGCGCTACGCTGCGGGCAAACCAAGAGTTGCGCCGAGAGATCGAAGAGCGCAAACGAGCGGAGCAAACCTTGGCCGATTTTACCGCTATGGTGGCCCATGATCTACGCTCGCCGCTATCGAATGTGGTCTCGATCACGGATTCGATCAGGGATGGGTTGTTCGGTCCGGTTACGGAACTGCAAAGGAAGTGGCTTTGGAAAGTGGAGGAGAGCTGCAGAAGCTTAATTGGTCACGTGAGCGATTTTCTCGATATGTCGAAGATCGATGCCGGCAAACTGCAACTCCTCAAAGCGCCGGTCGACCTGGCCACGTTGCTGCGCGACAGATTACTGGAATATTCGGTAGAAGCGGATAAACGAAAGATCGTGCTTAAGGCTTCGATCAGCGATTCTTTTCCGCCACTTTTTCTCGATGGCCGGCGTTTCAACCAGGTCTTGGATAATCTTTTGAGCAATGCGTTTAAATTCACCGATGCCGGCGGTGTCGTCGAGGTGGCAGCGCAGACCTATGGCGATCGTGACGTCGTCATGTGGGTCAAAGATTCCGGAATCGGCATAGCTGGCGACGAAACGGATCTTATTTTTGATAAATATCGCCAAGTCATCAGTGGACAACAAGCCGATCGCAAAGGCACGGGACTTGGACTGGCGATCTGCAAAAAAATTGTCGAAGCCCACGGCGGGCGCATCTGGGTAGAGAGTGAGCCGGGGAAGGGGAGTACTTTCTTCGTGTCGCTGCCGCTAAACGCAACCGACCCGGCTTATGCTACACTGGCATAACGCCGTGTTTTTCTCGGTCGCTGTTCCTTCCTCTGGAGCCAAACCAAACGCGAAGTGGTGAGAGGTTTTCAATGCTATCCAGGAGCTTCTTTTAAACTAGGACTTGCGTTGAGAGATCAGCCAAGCCAGCCCCTTTTCGGTGTCGAAGATTTAGACGACCGGCCAGCCTAATCGGGAGGATGCATTTGACCTCGGCGGAATTAGCACGGCAGGTGGGTGAGGAGGCAGTGACGGAAGCTCGTGTCGCGGCCTCCATCAAATAACCGCGGCGGTCACGTCGACACTGGATCTTCATGCCGTCTTGAAGATCCTAATGGAGAAGATGGATATCTTTTTAACCCTACAGTGCGATCCAGGTCTGGCTGATGAATACGGAATCCAGAGTGCTGGAACGTGCTGCGTGCCGGAATCTCGATGAGGTGGAATGGAAGCGCCGTCAATTGAAGAATACTCCGGCTTTAGTGCAGGAGGCCGTGGATAGCAGGGCGCCGGTCGTCGTGCGCAATGTTCAGACGGACACGCGCACCCTGGACCCGGCATTTTACCGCAACCAGGGCATCGTTTCGTATCTCGGTCTACCGCTAGTCGCTAAGGACGAAGTCTTAGGGGTCTTGGTCACGCTTACTCGACAAGAGCATCAGTTTTCTCCGGCAGAGATCGAGTTCGTCTCAACGCGTTCCAATCGTCGTTCTGACCGGTCTCAACGATGAGGATGCGGCAGTCAAGGCCGTCGAACAAGGTGCCCAGGATTATCTGATCAAAGGACAAGTGGACGGCCATTGCTAGCACGCTCGTTGCGCTATGCGATTCAGCGGCACAGGGCTGAGGAGCGGCGGCTGAAAGAGCGCAACTGCGAGCTGCTGGTGCTCAAAAAAATCAGCGAGACCATTTTAGGATTTTTGGATTTGCGCTCCGTTACCGAGAGCATTTTAGAGGAGGCGATGCTGAGCGGTTCGTTCGATCTTGGCAATATCCGATTGCTGGACCGTAGCGGTGAGACGCTTGAAGTTGCGGCCAACCAAGGCTATCGAGATCCACAAAATGCTCTGGGCCATCGCCGGCTTAGCCGGACGATGGCAGCCCGGCAATCATATTTTGGCGACCAGCTTTTTAAGGAGTCCTGTATCGAAGAGCACGTGCAAGAATCCGGACGGTTCAGGACGCTGAAAACGGAGGGCGTTGAATCGTTTATCAACGTTCCAGTTCGAGCGAGTGGTGACATGTTGGGAATTATTTAACTGGCAAGCCGCTCGCCCCGCCAATTTAGACCTGAAGAAGTAAATCTTCTCGAGACGATCGGCAACCAAATGGGTGTCGCGCTCCAGAAGGCCAAGCTCTACGAAGAAACGAGAAGGCAGGCCGCAGAACTCGAAAAGGCGAATAAGTTGCAGGCTGACTTTGCCGCGATGATTGCTCATGACTTACGCTCTCCGCTCGTGAACATCGTGGGAGTGGTTGAAGTCATGATGGCAGGGATGTTCGGCGACGTGACTGAGGAACAAAAAAAATGGCTCCTCAGGCTGCAGGCCAACAGCCGCGGCTTAGTGGATCTGGTCAGCGACTTTCTCGATGTTTCCCAAACTGGAGTCCGGCTATGTCGATGTGACCAGAGAAGTGGTCAGTCTTACGGGGATGATTGAAAAAAACATCGAAACTTTCCGGCTCCTGGTCCAGGATAAAAAAATTTCGCTCAAAGCAACCGTGGACCCGGCTCTTCCGTCCATTCATGCCGATCCCCGCCGTTTGGATCAGGTGCTAAATAATTTAATCAGTAATGCGATTAAATTCACGGGCGGAGGCGGTCAGGTCGAGGTCGGAGCCGCCCTGACGGACGCAACTACGGTCAACGTGCGGGTCCGAGACAACGGCGAAGGCATACCGGCCGAGGAGATTGGCCAGATTTTTGAAAAGTATCGGCAGGGCGGCAATGTCAAGCACTCAAGTGACAAAGGAACCGGTCTGGGTCTGATCATCTGTAAGATGATCATTGAAGCTCATGGCGGATGTATCTGGGTCGAGAGCGAAGTAGGGAAGGGAAGTACTTTCTTTTTATCGTTGCCGGTCAACGGCCACAATCGGACCAGTGCTACACCGGCATAAGGCCGTGTTTTTTTCTCGGTCGCTCTTCTTTCTTATAGCGCAAAACTTCCAAAGATTGCACGAGCCGCCTGCGTGTCTCTTGCGGCCGGATCGCCGCCTGGGCGAATTGCTTCGAAAGAGCTTCGAACGGGCCATTAAAGCGTTCCTGATACTCCGCGATTTTTTCCGCGCGGGTTTTGGCAGGATCGGCGGACTGCTCGATCTCGCGCCTGTATAAAACATTGACCGCGCCGCCGCCGCCCATCACGGCCAGTTCGACTCCGGGCCAAACGAGCAGTTGATCGGCGCCCATTTCGCGCGTGCAAAGCGCCTGCTTGGCGCCGCCGTAACCTTTTCTGAGCACGATGGTAATCTTGGGCACGGTCGCTTCGGCGTAGGCGTATAACATTTTCGCGCCGTGGCGGATGATACCTTTCTCTTCTTGCTGCTTGCCGGGAAAAAAACCGGGGACGTCCATCAACGTGATGATCGGAATGTTGAACGCGTCGCAAAAACGGATGAAGCGCGCCGCTTTGTCCGACGCATCGACGTCTAGACTGCCGGCGAGAAACATCGGCTGATTGGCGACGAAGCCGATCGGATAACCGTCGAGGCGGCCGAAGCCGATTACTAAGTTGCGCGCGAATTTCGCTTTGAGCTCGAGGAAGTCGCCGCCGTCGACGATCGCTTTGATGACCTGAAGGATGTTATAGGCGCGCTTGGTGTCTTCCGGCACGATCTTTTCGAGCGAGTCGACCGGGCGCGCCGGATCTTCGCTGGTTTGTTGGCGCGGCGGCAAACAATCGAAATTTAGCGGCAAGAAGCTGATCAGGCGTCGAATCATCGCGAGACAGTCTTCATCGTTTTTTGCGACCAAATCGGTCACGCCCGATACTTCCGAATGAATTTTCGCGCCGCCAAGCTCCTCCATCGTCACCGTCTCGCCGAGGACTTCCTTGATGACGGCCGGTCCGGTGATGAACATTTGGCTCGTGTTCTGCACCTGGAGTATGAAGTCGGTGAGCGCGGGCGAATAGGAGCCGACGCCGATACAGGGCCCCATGATCGCTGAGATCTGTGGGATGCAGCCGGACGCGATGCTGTTTTCAAAAAAAATCTTGCCGATGGCCGAGGTGACCGAAAGGCCCTCTTGGATGCGCGCGCCGGCGGAATCGTTCAAGCCGATCACGGGAACGCCGACTTTGCGCGCTGTTTGGATTACGTAGGCGATTTTCTCCGCGTGGGCGCTGCCGACGCTGCCGGCAAGAACGGCGCGGTCTTGCGAATAAACGTAGACCGGCCTGCCGTCGATTTTGCCGAAGCCTGTGACGACGCCGTCGGACGGCAGCCGTTTCTCCGCCATGCCGAAGTCGCTGCACTGGGTTTCCGCGAGCATAAACTCTTCGACAAAGCTGCCGGCATCGAGCAGTTGTTCGATGCGCTCGCGAGCGGTGAGTTTGCCTTCAGCGTGCTGCTTGGCAGCCACTTTGGGGTCGGCATCGCGAGCAACTCTTTCGAGTGCCGCAAGCTTCTTTTCCAGGTCCGCTCTCGACTGCGCCATACCTTCGCTCGCTTATCCGCCGACGATTCCCATGCCTTGCAGTACGGACAGCATCACGGCTGCGGCAATGACGGAACCGATCTGCCCGCCGGCGTTAGCGCTCATCGCATGCATCAGCAAGTAACTTTTCTTGTTATATTTTTGACCCTCGGCTTGGACAACGCGGGCTGACATCGGAAATGCCGAGATTCCCGCGGCGCCGATCAGCGGATTGATCTTGCCGCCGGTCAAAACGCACATGACTTTGCCGAAGAGAATGCCAACGGCGGTGTCGAGACTGATCGCGACAAAACCGAGAGCCAGAACTAGCAACGTCTGAGCCTTCAAAAATTTGTCGGCCTCCATGGTCGCGCCGATACACAA
This sequence comes from Deltaproteobacteria bacterium, assembly GCA_005879255.1. Next base: position 39,626 of record VBKY01000154.1, on the reverse strand, counting down.
TCCGAGAAGCAGCGTCACCATATTGGTAATTTCGTTCTCCGAAGCGCTTTTCAAGCGATCGACGCAACCGCTTTCTCGCAGCAGATTGCCGAGCATGACGGTGCCGATTAAAGGAGCGCCTTTGGGCGCGAGGATCGAAGCGAAGATCGTCACGGCGATTGGGAAAACGATTTTGGTGGTTTTCGATATCGGCTGCCTTTTTGCCACTCCCATGACGATTTGTCTTTCCTTTTCGGTAGTGAGAACACGCATGATTGGCGGTTGGATAAGCGGCACTAGTGACATGTACGAGTATGCGGCGACGGACACGGCACCGAGCATATGCGGGGCGAACTTCGAGCTAACGTAAATGGCGGTCGGTCCATCGCAGGCGCCGATCACCGCAACCGCGACGGCGTCGAGCTTTTCGAAGCCCAAAGCCAAGGCGAGCAGCAAAGTAAGAAAGATTCCAAATTGCCCGGCCGCGCCCAATAAAATAATCTTCGGATTCTCCAACAGGGGCTGAAAATCGGTCATAGCGCCGATGCCAATAAAGATCAGTAGGGGAAACACTTCGGTAAGGACTCCGGTGTCGTAGAAGAAACGCAAAAAGCCGTCCTTGCCCATCATCTCCGCCAAGGGAATATTCACCAGAATGGCGCCGAAACCAATGGGCACCAAGAGTAGCGGCTCATAGCCTTTTTTGATGCCGAGATAGAGGAGCAGCGAGCCGATCAGAATCATAATCACATGCTCCGGGCGGAGACTCAAAACTCCGAGGAAGAGGCCTTGGAGGCCGGAAACGAGCGCAGATTCCATGAGGTAAAGTTAGCCTTTCTTGGCTGCCGATTCTTCGGGTTGGTAAGGAAAGATTTTTTTGAGCAGCAGGATGAGCAGGCTCAAGATCCACAGCACCAGCATCGTGCCGGTCATGCCGATCAACGCCAGCGTCCAGCCGAACGTCCAGCTATCCATTGGTTAGTTCTCCTTAAAAAATAATGCCGTGAGCTTGGCTTCGAGGTTTACTCGATGACGGCGAGCACTTGCTCCGCTTCGACAGCTTGGCCTGCTGCGACTTTTACCTCTTTCACCGTTCCAGTTACCGGCGCAACGATGGGAATCTCCATCTTCATTGCTTCCATGACAATCATGACTTCGTCCTCGTCGACATGATCTCCAACATTTTTTTCGATCTTCAAGATCTTACCTACCATAGGTGCTTCGACGGTTGTGGCCAAGACAACTCTCCTTTTTTGGTTTGCGTGAAAAATCAGTTCCGAGCGGCACTATTCTCGCGACGGGCGTCTTCGCTGCGTTAAGGTGCCATTTAGTAGACTTTCCAGTTAGTTGTCAATGATCTGGGCAAATTTGATCTTGCGTCGCGATGTGTGTACACGCGGCGCGCTATAGTGTCTAACCGCCCAACTTATCTTGCTTTCACCAATGTTATAAGATATGAATCCTGCATAGCTTTTTCGGAGGAAGATCAATGGCCAAGCCGGCAACTCAAGTTGAAAATGTAATGGACAACATCCCGTACTACGACAAGTGGCAGCTCGGTGAAGGGATTCCCATCATCAAGACTTTTTTCGTCCAGGACTTGAAAAAAGTTGACCTAAAACCCTGGGATAGAATCGGTGGCAACGGCGCATTCATCAACATGGAGGGGGCGGAAGGAGCCACCGGCGCGTACGTGAACGAGATCGCGCCGGGAAAAAAGCTTAACCCGATAAGACATTTATACGAAGATTTGCATTTTGTTCTCAAGGGACGAGGCGCGACGACTATCTGGAATGATAAAGGAGTGAAGCAAACCTTCGAGTGGCAAGAGGGTAGTCTTTTTGCGTTGCCGCTCAATGCTTGGTACCAACACTTTAACGGCTCCGGCGACGAGCCTGCGCGATTTTTCTCCGTCAATAGCATGCCGATCGTCTTTAACTTGTTTCACGATGCAGATTTCATTTTCAACACGCCGCGCGATTTCACCGACCGCTTCGATGGCGATCCGGAATATTTCAGCGGTAAAGGCAAAGCCTATCCAGGCCGCGTTTGGGACACCAATTTTATCGCAGATGCGCGCAATTTCGCGCTGGAAGATTGGAAGGAGCGCGGTGGAGGGGGAAAGAACGTGATGTTGGAGATGGCCAATGGCTCGATGGCCGCGCATATCTCGGAATTCCCCATTGGCACGTACAAGAAAGCCCACCGCCATGGTCCAGGCTTCAACGTCATCATAATCAAAGGCAAAGGCTTCTCGATGTTCTGGAGACAGGGAGAGCAGCCCAAACGCTATGATTGGCAGGACGGCAGCGTTTTTACCCCACCGGCGATGATGTGGCACCAGCACTTTAACACGGGTGCTACAGGGGCGCGTTATCTGCCGCCGCGTTTGGGCGGGATCAAATACAGTCTGGGCGAGGGCTTTGGCGATATCACCAAAGTTGACAAGGACGTTAAGGCGGGCGGCAATCAGATCGAGTATTTCGATGAGGACCCGAATATTCGTAAGATGTTTGAAGAGGAACTCGCCAAGTCGGGAACCGACAGCCGGATGAATCCTGATTTTTATCGAAAACCGGCATAGAGGAAATCAGTTTCCTGGCACCGCAAGCCCCGCGCGAAATATTACCGCGTGGGGCTTTTTTTTGATCCCTCCCCGGTGCCGGCGCCGTGGAAATTCATTGAGAGTTCTCAAAGCGTTATGATAAGTTGAGTCGATGTTGGGAGCCGCGCGGTATGCCCCGTCAATATTTCTGCTATCGATTTTCCTTTTGATCGTAAATTTGCACCCGGAGTCGGCGAAGAAGAACGCGATCGTTCCAACTAGTGAAAAAACCAACTTGCATGCCGATCCCGGTATTGAGCACCCGCTCAAACCGACGTTTGAAGATGCAGATCGGGTTGCCGTCGAAGAGTTGGCGCGAAAGCGGTATTTCGGCGTCGCTGCCGACGGCCGAAACGAGCCCGTTCATACAAAATTTTGGACCTTCGTCAACGAAGCGGTCGCACAAACTTCAGATCCTGGCTCCGGCTCTTCGAAAACTCCCGCCACGGAGTCAAAAGAACCGACAAAGAAGGCCGACTCAACATCGGCCAAGATCCCGGCGCCACCCACTGGTAAGCCTAAAGTGACGGCTCCATCATCGAAAGCTCCATCGCCAGCAAATTCAATTCCACCCGTCGACAAACCTGAGGAAGAACCAAATCTAAAGTCGCCATCGATTCTGCAAATGTTAGAAGGCCACGAAAGAGAATTGATGATCGCCGCGGCCATTGCCGCGGCGTTTTTTTTCATCGGATGGATTTGTGGGGGCCACTATTACTTGCGCCGCGATCGGCGGCGCAGGACGAAAATACGATTCTAAAAAATTTCGTTCCCCTCGACGCGCCGCAATGGAAATCATCGTCGTGATATTTTCTTATCTGCTTGGGTCCATTCCGACCGGATACATCGTCGGGGCGCTGGCGGGAGTCGATATTAGAAAGGTCGGGAGCGGCAACATCGGCGCGACCAACGTCGCCCGCGTGGTGGGCAAAAAGCGGGGATTGCTGACGTTGATCGCGGACGTCGGCAAAGGATTTATCCCGGTTTTCGTCGCAGGTCGGCTAGGATTGAGTCACACGGCGGTGGCCTTGGTCGCCATCGCCGCGTTTTTGGGTCACCTGTATCCGCTGTTTTTGAAGTTTCGGGGCGGAAAGGGAGTCGCCACCGCGCTCGGGATTCTATTGGCTATAGCGCCAATGGCGACTCTAGTCTCGATGGCCGTATTTGCCGTGGTCGCTGTTTCGAGCCGGCTCGTTTCTCTCGGCTCGATTGTCGCGGCCCTAACTGCGCCGATCATGCTCTGGTCTTTGTCTTATTCTCCGACCGTGATTGCGACGGGTGTTTTCCTCGCCGTGATGATTACTATGCGCCATCGCGACAACATTCAGCGCTTGTTCGCGGGTACCGAGCCGCGATTTGGCTCACGCTAGCGACCCCTTCTCGAATAGTGGAAAACCTTCTGCCTTGAAATGCACCGGCGGGCAAGCGAACCCTAAGAATCAAACCCTTCGCATTGCTCAGGGTGACTAGACGGCGACGGCTGCGAGACTCTGATAGCATCTAATTACCGAAAACGACCCTCACAGCCTGGTCTAGAAGTGAGTCAATTCTCGATGATTACCTCGACGCGGCGGTTCTGTTGCCGTCCGCTTTCGGTATCGTTGGAAGCGACCGGCGCGCGCGTGCCAAGACCTTGGGATGACACATTTCTGTTATTTACACCATTGCGCTCGAGCGCATCGGCCACGGTACTGGCTCGTCTTTCCGACAGCCGCTGGTTATAGGCCTCTTGAGCAGCGCTTTCTCGGCTGGCATGGCCTTCGACAGTGATACGACGGTTTGGCGCATCGCGCCGGATGATATTGGCAATCTGATCAACTTTCGCCCTGCCATCAGAGGTTAAATCCGCTCTGTCAAATTCAAAGTTGACGCTCGGCAGATTGACCGCTACTCCGCGGCTGGTCTCGCGGGCCTCGATATTTCGCTTCTTCAGTTCCTCAATCAGCTGGCGGTTCTTTTCGATATCAGCGCGCTGCTGGTCGAGCGACTTCTGCTGCTCTTTTTGCTTGTTCTCCTGGCCTAATAATTGGTCGCCGACGAGCGCACCGGCGCCCAATCCCAACGCGCCGCCAATCGCTGCCCCCGCGCCAGGATGACCTACGGCGGCGCCGATGATTCCTCCCGCGGCGGCACCTCCGAGTGCGCCGATCCCCGCGCCCTTCTCACGCGTGGTTAATTCGCCGCCCGAACATCCCGATCCGGCTATTAGGGCGGTAAGCAACAAGACGCCCAATCGGAAATTTTTCAAATGCTTCATGATACGCCCTCCAAGCTTTGAAGACTCTGGTTCTTCATCGGCAGTCTTAAGATCGTATTGGAACGCGTCCAGTTGCCGAATCCATTGCCGCTCGAACATTGCGGCTTACCTCTGGGTCTGAACCCCCCGGGCTCAATACTCGCCCTGTTTGCGGAGCCGCTCAATTTCTCGTCGTTGACGCTCTATCTCGGCCTGGTTGGCGTCCACCTGTTTCTGCTGATCCGCTTGCTTAATTTCCTGTCCCTGCATTTGGTCGCCAACAAGAGCGCCAGCACCGAGACCGAGCGCGCCGCCGATCGCCGCTCCGGCCCCCGGATGGCCCACGGCGGCACCGATGATTCCTCCCGCGGCGGCGCCGCCAAGTGCGCCGATGCCCGCGCCCTTCTCGCGCGTCGTCAGGCTCCCGCCCGAACAGCCGACCCCTGAAGTAAGAATCAAGAAGGCCGCCCCGATCATAAGTGCCTGTTTCATTGTACCTCCCGAAGTAATTGGCGTGGTTGCATGCAAAATCACGCCGATTTTACCAAAAGCACTCCCCCTCATCAAGATAAAAGGTACAATTCAACTAGCCGCGAGTCGATGGGCGCTCTAATTCAATAAAATTAGACTCCGTTAGTCGCTGATCGTTAACGCGCTGTTGACATCGTAGACCTTATAAGTCTAAAGTTTTTTGTGGAGGAAAGAGTCCCGTGGAACATTTGACCGAAGAAAGAATTCTCGACGCGTTACGCGGAGTCCAGGATCCGGAGATCCATCGCGACATCGTGAGCCTCGGCATGGTAAAAAACTTGGCCGTTGATCACGGTCAGGTCACGTTCACGGTGGAATTGACCACGCCGGCTTGCCCTTTGCGTGAAACCATCGAACACGATTGCAAACAAGCACTGGCTCAAGTTCCCGGGGTGAGCGGTCTGGCAATTAGCTTCGGCGCTCAGGTGCGCGGCAGCAAAGCTGGAGCGGGGCAGACGGATCTGTTACCGACGGTGAAAAACGTCGTGCTCGTCGCAGCCGGCAAAGGTGGCGTAGGTAAATCAACAGTAGCGGCCAACTTAGCCGTTGCGCTCAAGATGCACGGTGCCGCGACCGGTTTGCTGGATGCGGATATTTACGGGCCTTCGGTGCCGATCATTATGGGCGTCAAAGGCGAGCCGAGAAAGATCGAAGTCGACGGTGGCTACAAGATCGAACCTACCATGGCTCATGGCGTGCCGGTCATGTCGATCGGCTTTTTTCTCGACCCGGACCAAGCGGTGATTTGGCGCGGCCCGATGTTAGGTAAAGCCTTGCACCAACTCATGGCTGACGTTCATTGGGGCGAGTTGGATTACTTGGTGGTGGATATGCCACCGGGCACCGGCGATGTGCAGATCACCTTTTCGCAGCAGCTGAAAGTCAGCGGTGCGCTGTTGGTGGCCACGCCCCAGCACGTGGCGCTCGCCGACGTGATACGCGCCAAGTCCATGTTCGACAAGGTGATGATTCCCATCGTCGGTATCGTCGAGAACATGAGCTATTTTATTTGCGACGGCTGCGGCAAAAGCCATGAGATCTTTTCCCGAGGCGGCGCGCAGCGCGCGGCCGAGCGGTTCCAGATTCCCTATCTCGGCGAAATTCCGATCACGCCGGCGCTGCGCGAGGGTGGCGACAAAGGCGTGCCGATTTTGATTCAAGACCCAAAGTCGTCTCTGAGCAAAATTTTTCTGGAAATCGCAGCTAAGTTGGCCGGACAGCTATCAATTGCGTCGGAACGAGCAAGGAAAGGCGGTCCAGCGATCATTACGACGTAGATAAGTCGGGGGTATGGTTTTGATCAGTAGTTTTCAAAACAGGAGATAAAAGGATGGTCACCAAAGAACAGGTTTACGAAGCGCTGCACGATTGTTACGATCCGGAAATTCCGGTCAACATCGTCGATCTCGGTTTGGTCTACGACGTTGAGGTGAACGACGACAAGGTCGCCGTCAGAATGACGCTAACTGCGCCCGGCTGCGGCATGGGAACGATGATCGCGGCTGACGCGAGGCAAAGGATATTGGCTCTGGACGACGTCGTTGAAGCCACGGTCGATCTGGTCTGGGATCCGCCGTGGAACCCGAGTATGATTAGCGAAGAAGCGAAACAGCGACTGGGCATCGTTTGAGGGTCAATTAGTCCTCCGGAACCACTTCCTCGTTGACAAAATTTTCATCTTGAATCGACCTCGCTCCCGCCTTCGATAATGGACGACAAACCTCGACTCCGCGCCATCGAAGCGTTTCCGGTTCAACAAGACGGTAACACTCTGATCCACCTAAGGGATCCGTTAAATCTCGCCACTCCCCTGGGCATTTCACCGGTCGGTTATTTTATACTGTCTCATTTCGATGGCCGGCATTCCCTGATTGACGTCCAAGAGGCCTACTGCAAGCAGTTCGGCACATTGCTGCTCGGCGAGGAACTCAAGGATTTCGTCGATACGCTCGACCAGCACTATTATTTGCAGAGCGAGCGATTCGTTACCTATCGACACGCGGTGATGCTCGAATTTCGCCGCCTGCCGACGCGCACGGCCGCGCATGTCGGCGGTGTCTACAATGCCGATCCGACTCAATTGACAAGTCAGCTCGACGGCTATTTTTCTTTGCCTAACGGACCCGGACTACCGTCGCCTAAAAACCGATGCTCTACGCCGCGCGCCGTGGTCGCGCCGCATATCGATTTCCATCGCGGCGGTCCGGCCTACGCCTGGGCTTACAAACCTCTCGCGGAAAGCGATGGCGCCGATCTCTACATTCTTCTCGGTACGTCGCATTGTGGCGGGCAGGCGCCGTATATTTTGACGCTCAAAGATTTTGCGACGCCGCTTGGTGTCGTGGAAACGGATACAGATTTTGTCAATCGTTTGCAGGCGCAGTGTGCCGAAGATTATTTCGTTGACGAATATCTGCACCGGGGCGAGCACTCGCTAGAGTTTCAAGTCGTATTTCTCAAGCACGTCGCGCGGCAAAGGGCGGCGATAACTGGCCAGCCGGAGAGACCCTTTAAAATCGTGCCGATTTTGGTGTCTTCGTTTCATTCCATGATGATAGATCAGACTGCGCCGGAAAAAACTCCAGCCGTGGGGACTTTCTTGCGCGCCCTGCGCGAGACGGCGGAAAAGGAAAGCCGTCAAGTCTGTTTCGTCGCCGGTGTCGATCTCGCTCACGTCGGCCGGCAGTTCGGCGACCGAGAACCGATCACGGATGACTTTCTTAAATGGGTTGAGACCGAGGATCATAGCCTGGTCGACCGGCTGCTCGCCCTCGATGCGCCGGGATTTTTCAACGAGATCGCCAAAGATCAGGATCGGAGAAGAATTTGCGGTTTTTCGCCGCTCTACTCTTTAATCCATCTCCTCGACGGAGTCGCGGGTAAACATCTCAAATACGGTCAAGCTTTCACACCGGAAACCGGATCTGCTGTGACTTTCACCAGCATGATCTTCGAGTGATTTTCCTCCGGTCACAAATTCAGTGCATGTTCATGCCGCCGTCGACACCGATGGCTTGGCCGGTCATAAAATCGCTGTCATCGGAAGCGAGAAAGATGACGGTGCCCACCAAGTCCGCGGGATATTGATCGCGCTGGATGGCGCGGCGCTTTCTGCGGTCGGCCAATTGCTCCGGACTCGTGACCCCTTCCTGGTTTGGACTGGAAATGGTTAGGCCGGGCATGATCGAATTGACGCAGATGTTGTCGCCGCCGACTTCGCGCGCGAGCGCGCGGGTAAAACCCAATACGCCCGCTTTGGAGGAAACATAATGCAAGAAAAATGGCGTGCCGCTTTGCGTCGTCCCCGATGAGATGTTGATGATCTTGCCTTTCTTCTGTCGCTTCATGGCGGGGTAGACGGCCTTCACGCAGAGGAACAACCCTTTTACGTTGACCGCCATCACGCGATCCCATTCGTCGGTGTCAATCTCCATGAAGTTTTTCTTTTTGAGTGCGGAGTAAAGACCGGCGTTGTTTACGAGGATGTCGATGCGGCCATATTCTTTCAACGTAGCTTCGGCCATCGCTTGAGTTTTTTCCGGTGAGGTGACGTCAAGGGCCACGGCGATGGCTTCGCCGCCGGCCGATTTGATGTCCGTAGCGACTTTCTTCGCTTCCGCTTCCTGAATATCGGCGACTACAACCTTGGCTCCCTCTTTCGCTAAACCGTGAGCATAAGCTTTACCGATGCCTACGCCGCCGCCGGTGACGATCGCTACTCTGTCTTTCAAACGCATAGTGTTCCTCCGTTAGCGTCCTATTCTTTAAGTCTTCAGGAAAGTTTATCGCGCAAAGGCGCAAAGGGCGCCAAGTTCGGAGAGAGAAAACAAATTCTTTCTTTGCGTTCTTGGCGTCTTGGCGCGAGTAATATCTTTGATTCCGTCATTTTAACTTCAATCGACCCTTCACAATCTCTTTGGTTAGATCTTTAGCCGGTAAAAATCGATCGGGTTATCGTGCAAGATCGCTTTCTTGTTTGCATCGCCGATATCCGGGCGTTCCAAAAATTCCGGTATGTCATGTGAAAACATGTCGGGAAGCCGCTCGTGCGGATAATCCGACGGCCACATCAAACAGTTCGGATTGAATTGTTTGAGCACGTGAGTGAGTGCTTGCTCTGCCACTTCGCAAGTTGTCCAGATTTGGCCCGAGCGGATGATTTCGCTGGGCTTTTTCTTGAGCAGCGGCGCTTGGAAGCGGTACGGTTTTTCCATCTCTTCATCCATGCGGTCCATCATGTAGGGCAGCCAGCCCGAGCCCGCTTCGAGAAAAGCAACTCTAAGTTTGGGGAAACGATTGAACACGCCCTCGAATATCATGTGAGTAAACTGAATCAAGATCGCGAATGGATGCTCGAGCGTGTGAACGTGCAGAAACTTGCTAAAGAAATCGAAGCCCATGCCGCGGCTCGGCGCGCCATGGACAGTGAGCGGCATGTCGAGCCGTTCCGCGGCTTCGTAAATCGGATCGAAGTCGGTATGGCCATAACCTTTGTTGAGCACGGTCACCGCCGGCAGTAACCCGGCGACGAGGCCCAGCCCCTTGGCGCGTTCCAATTCTTTGGCCGCTTCGCCGGGCTCATGCACGGGCAGCAAAGCGACGCCCTTGAGGCGGGGGCTGACTTTACAGAAGCGTTCGGCGAGCCACGCATTATAGGCCCGCGAAATGACGCAGGACCATTCCGGATTCTGAATCAGCCCAAGGGATAAACCGCCGGTCGGATAGAGAACCGTCGTGTGCACGCCGAGCTCATCGATAAATTCCAGCCACTTTGACGCTGGCGTTTCATGAACCTTTCCAGGCACGCCGAAGCCGCGGTTCCAACCGTCGAGCGACGGAAAATAACTGTAGGTCTGAAAATGCGGTCCTTGCCCGTAGTGGCCTTCGAGAAATTCCCGCAGCTCAGTGTCTCTTTCCATCACATGGCCGTCGGCATCAATGATCGGATAATTCACGTTCATAATCATGCTCCTGGCAAAGAGATTACAGACTACTGCGGTCTCTCAAAAAATCGTCACATCATTCGTCCGTCATTGTAGGGGGGGTGAAACCCGCCCCTACCTGGTGCAGCGATAACACTGAGGCCGTTCCGATTTTGCAACGAATTTCGCACGCATGACTAGCCTAACGCCGGGTTAATCAGCGCTTTCGTCGGAAAGGTGCCCGGTACTTCGCCGCCGATGGCGCGGATACAGTGCTCGGTGTCCTTTAGCGGGAAGATGTGACTGACCATCTCCTGCACGGGAAACTTCGTTTCCTCGATGATACGCAAGGCGGCCTCCGTGGCGTCGTTGTCTGCTGTGAAGCAGCCCTGAAGCTTGATCTCGTTCCAAACCAGTTTGTCCATCAGCATCGGCGTCACGGTTGAATCGCCCGTCAAGCCGCCAAGGACCATTGTGGATTGACGATGCAGGCAGTCCACGGATTTCAATATCGCGTTGGGATTGCCTGAAACGTCGACGACGACGTCGCAGAGCTCGCCGTTGGTCTCCTTGCGGATGACTTCGACGACGTCTTCTTCTTCGACATTGATGGTTCGGGTGGCGCCGAATTTTTTGGCCAGTTCGAGCCGCGGCTTGTCTCGGCCGATGCCGGTAATGAAAATCTTCGCGGCACCGGCGTGCTTTGATGCGAAGGTGCACGATAAACCTTGTTGACCAGGACCTTGGATCAATACGTAGTCACCCATCTTCACGCCGCCGCGGCGGATCGCCCATTGGAAACCATTCGCCATCACCGAACCGATTAGCGCCGCTGCTTCGGCGGGAAGCGAATCGCTGACTTTGGTCGCGAGCACGTCGGGTGCCAGATAGACATAGTCGGCAAAGCCACCGAACAGATGGGGCGGCTGATCGCACTTGGTGCGACCGCCGTAGTTGGTGCGTTGCCGGCAAAAGCGCTGGTTGTTGCGCCGGCAGTCGGCGCACCGCCCACAGCCGAGAGCGCCTTTTAAAATGACGCGATCACCTTCTTTGACTTTATGAATCTGCGCCGCGTTTCGTCCGAGTTTTTCGACGCGCGCAAGGATTTCATGGCCGAGAATGATGGGATATGGCACTTGCAGCTTGCCGTGAAGGTATTTCACGTCCGTGCCGCAGACGCCGCCCATCTCGACTTTCAACAGGCCACCGTCCGGCGGAATGTCGGGCATCGGATATTCGCGGATCTCGAGTTTATCGGGGCCGAGTAGTGTCGCTCCTCTTGAAGTTGCCATAGGACCTCCACCGTTTTCAATTAGTTCTTTCTAAGGGATCCTTCACTTCGTTCAGGATGAAGTGACTTCTTGCTCAATGCGCAAGAGGTCACTTCACTTTGTGTTCTTGGCTGAGCTTGTCGATGAAGCCGCTGCTTTCAATCTCCTTCACCAGAGACATGTCCGCATAACGCTCAGGGTTCTCTTTCAGCACTTTGGGATCTTTCTTGCCGACTTCTTGAATGGGAAGTTCAAAATATTCCCTCGACGGATACGGCTTCAGGGGAAAATCATACTCGCGAAAATTCTCTTCGAGCACTTCGCGATCTTGAACTTTCATGTACTTCGCCAGCACTTTCATGGCGAACTCTTTGTTGGATTTATAAACGGCCACGCCTTCGATCATCGCCTTGGTGAAATTGACCAATTCCGCTCGCGTTTTGGTCAGGTAGGGCCGGCGCGAGACGAAGAAAAGGCTCGAGTAGGGAATGTTCAACTTGGATGCATCGACGAGCAGCGTCATACCAAGTTTCCGGGCCATCAGCGTCATCGGCGGCGTCAGCATGGCGGCATCGGCGTTGTTGGTCTCGACAGCGGCAATGCGGTTCGATTGATTGCCGACTTGCAGCAACGCCACGTCGATGTCAGGCCGCAAGCCTTCGCGCTGGAGCAGGTAGCGAGCGGCGAAGTCAGCGTTGCTGCCGAAGCGGCTGATCGCCACCCGCTTTACTTCTTTGATGCTCTTGATGCCCTTTCTTCCATAGACACGGTTGTCCATCGTGTTGCCTAAGCGGCCAAACATGACCAGGTCGAGGGCAGGTGTCGCGATCACCACTTGCGGCGAAAACATGCCGACGTGAGCATCGCCCGATGATAACGCCGCCGCAGCGGAAGACGCGCCCTGGATGAAGATGAGCTGCACGTTGTTGCCGTATTTTTCGAAGAGCTTCGCTTCCTTGGTAACCCATAGCGGCGCGAATTGTCCCACTTCGCTGGTCCAGACGACATTGATGTTCGCGGCGGAAACGGCAGCGGCTTGGACGAAAAGCAACGCTGCGGCAAGACCCGGAATATATCGGCTCAGTCTCATTCGTTTCTCCTTTTCAAACTGCGCAACCAATAGTTGACGTCTCTTCCCGCTAACCCCTATACTGCCGAACCTTTTAGTCGTGCTGATTGTTCTCCTGCTGCAGGGCGTAGCGCTGAGCCAGACGCCGAGCCGCGTAATGTCTGGTTATGCGGCGATATCCGGACCTCATGCGGTTCTTTGGATGGCTCGCGAAGCCGGTCTATTCGAAAAGAACGGTTTGCGTACCGATGTCGCGTACATCCGCAGCGGCTCGACGATGAGCCAGACTCTTGTAGCCGGAGAAATTCAAATGGCGCAGATGGGTGGACCGGCGATGCTAGCGGCGGGAGTAGCGGGTATGGACGTGACTTTCGTTGCCGTGGCGCTGAACACGACGCCGATCGTGATCATGGGCACCGTAGCAAAGATCGAAGATCTCAAAGGCAAAGCCGTGGGCATTACGCGCTTCGGCTCGAACACGGATATTTCAGCGCGCTATGCGATCAGAAAAGCGGGATTACAACCCGAGAAAGATGTCGCGCTCGTGCAGTTGGAAGATTATCCGGGAATCATGGGCGGCATCGCATCGGGACGCATCGCCGCCGGCGCATTAGCGGATCCCTTCACCGATGCGGCGAAGAAACTTGGCTACAAAGAGATCGCCGACATCGCGGCAATGGGTCTGGAATTTCCCTTCGTAGGGATTGCGGCTAAGAAGTCTTACATCAAAGACAACGTTGACACCGTGCAGCGTTTCGTGCGCGCCTACACGGAAGCGATTGCGCTCTACAAAAATAACCGCGACCTCGCGATGAAAGTGACGAGCAAGTACACGGCTATCAAAGATGCGGCGATTCTCGCGTCAACCGTAGATTTTTATGCGCCTAAGCTGCAACGGGTCCCGTACCCGACAGTCGGCGGCCTGAAGTTCGTGCTGGACCAGGTTGCGATACGCGACCCTCGGGCAAAAAACTTTTCTCCCGAAACGTTCATGGACCTGCGGTTTGTAAAACAGTTGGAAGACAGTGGTTTCATCAAAGGGCTATATCCGAAAGGATAGCTGCTCTCGCGTCGAGACGATGAGCGCGCTTGAATCGCGAATCTTAACTCACCAGCCTGTCACTAACGCGAGTCCAAATAGCACCACGACCGGACCGAGTGCGGCATTGATTTTTAACAAAAGGAACCAACGGCGCCAATGAGAGAGCAACGGGTCCGGCCAGGCGGTTGTGTTCGGTGGCAGCTCGGCGGTCAGGGCGGCGATCCGCGGCGCATACTTGAAAACTTGCAGGGAGTGGTGGACGACCATTGCGCCGAATAAAAACAGCTTCGCGCCAAGTATGATGGCATAAGCGCCACTCGGCGCTGCTGCAGTTGCTTGAGTGCGAATGAGCAAGTTCACTATCCCCGTCGCCAGCAAAAGTCCGATGGCAGTCCACGAAACCATTTCTAGTCCGATTCTTCCCTGGTTCATGGTTTTAATGGCGATACTCGGTTCCAGCTCATGCACCGCCGGGCCCAAGACGACCAGAAAAAAAACGATGCCGCCGAGCCAGAGCGCCAGCGCAACCAGATGAATCATTAGACTGATGGAATACCAAGCGCTCATCGACGTGCGTTCAGAATAATTTCGTTCCTGTCAGTAACACCCGCAGAAAAGCTTTGCAAATCAACGGTATCGCGCTTGAATTGGACTGGTAGCTGTGTTAGCAAAGGTGAAGTTTCTTCCTGAACTTCCAACAAAACAAGGATGGATCGCTAGATGCTCCGCTGGTTACCAGAAGACGTATCGACTTATGGTCAGGAGATCGATTCCTTATTCTACCTCATTTACTACATCACGGCCGCGACCTTTATCCTCGTAACCGTACTGATGATCGTATTTCTGGTGAAATACCGTGAACAGCCGGGGCGGCGGGCCATCTACACCCACGGCAACACGACGCTTGAGATTATTTGGACCATTATTCCTGCCGCGATTTTGATCGTACTGTCCTTCATGAGCGTATCGACTTGGGCCAAGGTGAAGCGCAGCGTGCCGCCGACGGACTTTGAGATTCAAGTGACTGCCAAGCAATTTAACTGGGAAGTCGTTTATCCTGGAGCCGATGCCAAGTTTGGCACGCCGGACGACGTGAGCTTCGACAACGATTTGCATGTCCCGGTCAATAAGGTCGTGCGCATCCATCTCGGATCGAGGGATGTGATTCACAGCTTTTTCCTGCCCAATTTGCGGCTTAAGCAGGATGCGGTTCCCGGCCGCACTATTCTGGTCTGGTTTGAAGCGACGAAGCCCGGGAAGTATGAGCTTCCGTGCGCCGAGCTTTGTGGTTTCGGTCACTCTGGAATGAAGGGCTGGCTGTACGTCCACACGCCGGAAGAGTACGCCAAATGGGCAGCGGAAAACTTAACTGCTAAACCGCAGTAGGGCGTCCTGTCTTTGTGGTGCGCTTGCTGAAGCTTTGCCAGTTCGACGCCTTGGCCGAACGCGTCGGGATCAAACACATCAGCGTTGTAACCTTGAGCATATCGACGGAGGATCTTGAACGATGAGCGATACAGTAGCCGCGGGTGCCGTGCACGCAGCGCATGGTCATCACGAGGAAATTGGTTTTTGGCGCACTTACGTCTTTTCCACCGACCATAAAATGATCGGCCGCCAATTCCTATTCCTCGGGCTCTTTATGTTGTTGATTGGCGGAACGCTGGCGATGATGATCCGCTGGGAGTTGGCGTGGCCGGAAACCGCCGTTCCAGGGTTCAGCTGGATTCCTGAACCTTACATGTACGAAGGAATCATTCCGCCGCAAACTTACAATGCTCTTTTTACCATGCACGCGACCATCATGATCTTCTTCGTAGTCATGCCGATCATGGTAGGATGTTTTGGCAACTTCCTAATCCCGTTGATGATCGGGACTCGCGACATGGCCTTTCCGAAATTGAATATGCTTTCTTTCTGGGTCGGAGCAGTGTCTGGCGTCGTGATGCTGGCAAGCTTCTTAGTTGCTGGTGGGCCAGCCGCCTCGGGTTGGACGGGCTATGCGACCCTGTCGGCCAGGGCCGCATACACGGGTGTTGGGTTAGGCCAGGATCTTTGGATCATCAGTTTGATCATCATCGGTATCTCCTCTCTGATGGGGTCGATCAACTACATTACGACCATCGTCAATATGCGTGCGCCGGGCATGAGTTACTTCCGTATGCCGCTGACCGTTTGGTCGCTATTCATCACCGCGATCCTGCTGCTCCTTGCTCTCCCCGTTCTAACTGCGGCGTTGGCGATGTTGCTTTTCGACCGAACGATGGACACCAGCTTTTTCCTCCCTGAGGGCGGGGGCCAACCGCTGCTCTGGCAACATATGTTTTGGTTCTTCGGCCATCCGGAAGTTTATGTCTTGGTGCTTCCCGCGATGGGCGTGACTTCGGAGTTGCTCTCGACTTTTTCCCGCAAGCCGATCTTTGGTTATCACGCCATGGCATTTTCCATGATCGCCATCGCATTTCTCTCCTGGATCGTTTGGGGCCATCATATGTTCGTCAGCGGCATGAATCCGCTTCTCGGTACGGCTTTCATGATGACCACCATGGTCATTGCCGTCCCGTCAGCCATCAAGGTTTTCAACTGGCTCGGCACTCTCTGGGGCGGCAGCATTCGCTTGACCTCGCCGATGCTTTTCGCACTTGGCTTTGTCTCGAATTTTTTAATCGGCGGTCTTAGCGGCATATTTATGGCTTCGACCCCCGTCGATATCTTCATCCACGATACCTATTACATCGTCGCCCACTTTCATTACGTCGTCGCCGGGATCATCTTCGCGCTGTTCGCCGCGGTGTACTATTGGTTTCCGAAGATGTTTGGCCGGATGATGAATGAAAAACTGGGGAAAATTCATTTCGTACTGACTTATATTTTCTTTAACGGCGCTTTTTTCCCGATGCATTTTCTCGGCGTCGCTGGTCACATGCGGCGAATCTATAATCCGACCCAGTATGAATTTCTTCAGCCGATGCAGCACTGGAATGTGTTTATTACCATCAGCGCGTTGATTCTCGGTGCCAGCCAGTTATTTTTCTTATTCAACTTCGTATGGAGCCTTTTCGCCGGCAAAAAGGCGGAACGAAATCCATGGCAAGCCAACACGCTGGAGTGGTCGGCGCCGACGCCGCCGCCCCACGGCAATTTTGAAGTCCAGCCGGTGGTGTACCGCGGGCCGTACGAATATAGCTCACCGGAAGTCAAGGAAGATTGGTTGCCGCAAGACAAGAATCTCGGCGCCGGAGCCGTAGCTAGAGGGCACTGACGGAAAGCCCAACTATGAAAGCAGAGGCCGGAAGGCTGGGTCTATCCGCCAATTCTGATGCTGTCGGGTTTTCACCGTGGCCGCATCGGCTCGCTGTGGCGCTCGCCTGTGCGACATTTCCGCTTCTTTTCATCGGCGGTCTCGTCACCAGCAAAGGCGCGGGACTTGCTGTTCCTGATTGGCCGACGACGTTTGGCCACAACATGTTTCTTTATCCCTGGTCGAAGATGATTGGCAACATTTTTTACGAGCACAGCCATCGTCTGGTCGCCTCCTTCGTCGGTTTATTGGCAATCGCGCTGGCCGTGGCCTTTTGGTTGCGCGAACGCCGCGCTTGGTTGCGCTGGCTCAGTTTAATCGCCCTGGGGCTCGTCATAACCCAGGGCGTTCTTGGCGGCCTGCGAGTGGTTCTCTTGGAAAGTACTTTGGCGATCATTCACGCGTGCTTTGCCCAAGCGTTCTTTGCCCTGACCGTGGCTTTGGCGTTGTTCACCTCCCGTGAATGGCGCAGTGAGACAATCGAAGCCAGGATCGCCGACGGCGGGCGGCTATGGCGGCTCGGCGCAATGACTACCGCGTTTATTTACATCCAAGTGATTTTTGGCGCGGTATTACGGCACACCGGGGAACGATTGGACGCTCATTTGTTCTTCGCCGGGCTCGTGGCCGTACATGTGATTTTGCTGCTTTTGCGTGCGACGAAATATCAAGACGCCCATCTGAAGTTGGTTCGCTCCTCCTACGCGCTAGGAATCCTGATGCTGCTACAGCTCCTACTTGGCGCCGGCTCTTACCTGGCGAAGTTCACCGTTCTACTGAGGCTACCGATTGATATGATCGTGCTTCTAACCACGACGCATCTGATCGTCGGGGCGCTGATGCTGGTGACCAGTTTGGCGTTAACGCTGCGCTCGTATCGTTTATCGGCGATGTCGAAGCCGGCGCTCGGAGCGAACGCATTGACAGAGCAATTTTCCATATGAACTCGGATACGCGAACCGTGGCAGTGAGCGAAGTGAATGTCATGCGTCGCGCTGCCGATTTTTTTGAATTGGCCAAGCCACGCGTCGTTCTGATGGTGCTGATTACCGCCTTCGTCGGCTTCTACGTCGGCTCAGAAGCGGTGCCGAATTATCTCGAGCTCCTGCAGATGCTTTTCGGTACGGCGCTGGCCGCAGGCGGGACGCTCGCCCTGAACCAATATCTTGAGCGCGACACCGACGCGGTGATGCAGCGCACGAGGCATCGGCCGCTGCCCGATGGGCGGTTACAACCGCGCGAGGCGGCGTGGTTTGGTACCTGCATTACGTTGCTGGGGCTCATCTATCTCGCGCTCGCGGTGAATCCGATGAGCGCGGCCGTCACCGCCGTGATTACCCTCAGTTATCTTTTTCTCTACACGCCGCTCAAGCTCCGCAGCCCGCTCTGCATGTTGGTCGGCGCCGTTCCAGGCGCGCTGCCGCCGGTGATCGGTTGGGTGGCCGCGCGCGGCACACTGACGGTCGATGCCTGGGTCTTATTCGCGATCATGTTTCTCTGGCAGGTGCCGCACACGCTGGCGATTGCGAGAATTTACCGCGACGACTACGCGAAGGCGGGGATCCGGTTTCTTCCGGTCATCGATCCCGACAGCGGTAGCACCGACAGACAGATTATCAGCCACTCGGCCGCTTTGTTGGCGGTGAGCTTGCTGCCAACGCTACTCGGTTTTGCCGGGGCGATCTATTTTATCGCGGCGTTCGTACTTGGCGTGGCTTTTCTCGCCAGCGGCGTCCGCCTGGCCATGAACTCGACCTTCCTGGGGGCGCGGCGGTTATTGTATGCTTCGTTGATTTATTTGCCCGTGCTCTTGCTGATCATGGCTTTGGACCGGGTCCGTTAATGAGCCGAGTCGCGATGGAAGAGTTGCCCGAACAGAATCGTAGGGTGTTTCGCTTTGGGTTTGTTTTGGCCATACTAGTTGTGCTTTATGTCGCCGCGGTGATTGGTTTCATTATCATCTATTGAGTGAGAAAATGGTTTCGTGAGTTATGGCAAAAAGCTCCGTCGCACGAAAATTAGATGACACGATCTCGGCTCCCGATCTCAGACGTCCCGGCTTCGGCGGCGGCGATCGGCCGCCGCCGGTTCGGCCCAACACACCGGTCCTGAATAACGCGCATCTGGCCGTATTGATGCTGCTCGGTGCCGAAGTGATGTTCTTCGCGGGATTGATCGGCGCGTTTCTCGTATTTCGTCTCAGCGCCACGGTTTGGCCGCCGCCCTTTCAGCCGCGCTTGCCGATCGGGGTGACGGGTGTAAACACGGCGATCCTGCTTGCGAGTGCGGTGACGATGCATTTAGGCGTTCGCGCCGCGCGCGTCAATGCGCTCGCGACACTGCTTCGGCAGCTGACGATGACTGCTCTATTGGGGTCGGTTTTCCTGGTCGTTCAAGGCTATGAATGGCTCCGGCTTATTCATTTCGGTTTGACGGCTTCGAGCAGCATCTACGGCGGCATGTTTTATGCCCTGATCGGCGCCCACGGCTTTCACGTCCTTTGCGGCCTCATCTGGTTGTTAGTGGTACGGGCACAGGCCGGGCGGGGAAGGTTTTCCAAGTCTCGCTATGCCGGTGTGCAGACGTCGGGTATTTATTGGACCTTCGTCGTGGCTTTGTGGCCTGTGCTGTACGGCTTGGTTTATCTCTATTGACTCAGCTCGGTTGACAGTGAAAAACCATTACGATAATTTTTCCGCAAGTTTATGAAAACAAAAATTTTAGCGTTAGGCATGCTTTTCTTGACCGGGGTCCCCCACATCGCCCGGGCTTGCGCCGTTTGTTTTGCGGATGGTGACGACGCTGTCAGCCAGGCGTTTAACTGGAGCATCGCGTTTCTGATGGCAGCTCCGTATGCGGTGGTCGGGTCGATCGGCGGATCTTTATTTTATTTTTATCGGCGTGCGGCGGTGAAGCGTCAGCAAGCGAAAGACGCTGCCGAGCCGGTGATTCAATTGAGTTGGCATCAGGAGGAAAGCGGAAGATGAGTGAAGCGGCTGTGTTGCATGCGGAAGCGGAGCCCCAAGAATCACCTCTGACCCCTGAGAGTTGGGGCAAGCTCGGCATGTGGTTGTTTCTCGCTGGCGACGCTACGTCGTTCGGCGGGCTGATCGTTGGTTATGGTATTTTGCGTCATGCGAGCAACAAATGGCCGGTGCCCAAAGACGTGCTCGGGATCAATCTCACCGCGTTTATGACCTTTCTGCTGATTGTCAGCAGCGTATGGATGGTCTTGGCGCTAGCCGCGATTCAAGAAGGTAACAAGCCCAGGTTCAACAAGTTTCTCGGCCTCACGATCTTGGGCGGTGCGCTGTTCTTAGGGTGCCAAGCCTACGAATGGACCCATTTGCTAGGCCACAAGCTGCCGGAACTGGGAATCTCGTTTTCCAACAATCTCTTTGCGACGACGTTTTTCGTTCTCACCGGTTTTCATGGAATGCACGTGACCGGCGGGGTGATCTACAATACTTGTGTCCTGGCGGCGGTCAATCGCGGCCGCTATGAAGCGAAGCATGTCGAGATCGCCGGGTTGTACTGGCACTTTGTCGATCTCGTCTGGATATTGATTTTTACTTTTGTTTACCTGCTGTAACGCAACAGTTAAAGGAACAGACATGGCCTCAACAGCACACTCGACTTCGGCGTATCTCAAGATTTTTTGGATTCTTTTGGTGCTCACGATCATTGAGGTTGCCATAGTCTATATGGGTCTGCCGAAAATCCTGCTTGCTGCTCTGCTTGTTATCCTTGCAGTATGGAAAGCGGCTTTGGTGGCGATGCACTTCATGCATCTCAAGTTTGAGAAAAGAACCTTGGCGCTAGTCGCCATTACGCCGTTTGTCCTTTGCGTTTTCTTAATTCTGATGCTGATGCCGGATATTTTTCCGCATTGATTTCCATAGCAGACCTTCCGACCCTGAATGCGGCGCTGAATAGCCTCAGCGCCGTTTTTCTTTTTACCGGCTACCTTTTAATTCGGTCTAAGAAGCAAAACGCCCACCGCGCCTGCATGCTGGTCGCCTTCGCTTGCTCGATCCTGTTCTTGGTGTCCTATCTCGTTTATCATTACCAAGTCGGTTCCGTACCGTTTAAGGGCCAGGGCTGGGTTCGCCCGGTCTATTTCACAATTCTCCTCACACATACGATCCTGGCGGTCACGGTGGTGCCACTGGCAATCATCACGCTGATTCGGGCATTGCGAGAAAAATTTCCAGCGCACCGGCGCATCGCCCGCTGGACCTTTCCTATCTGGCTTTATGTTTCCGTCACCGGCGTCGTGGTCTACTGGATGCTCTATGGGCTGGTGCGGCGAAACGGTCGCGATACACAGGGGAGAAGGGGAGGTTCGGAGATGAAATCGATCGGAATAGTCGGCTGCGGCGCGATCTGCAGGGCTTTGGTTCGAGCGGCCGAGAGCGGCAAGCTGCCGGTGCGCCTGGTCGGAGTGACGAGCCGAACCGAAAAAAGCGCGCGCGAATTCCTTTCGACATTCAGGAGCCCTCCCGGCTACCTGTCGCTGGCTGAATTGATAACCGCGGCAGATCTAATCGTCGAAGCGGCGGGCGGAAAGGTCGTTCCCGAGTTGGCGGAAAAAGTCTTTGCAGCAGGAAAAGATCTCATGGTGATCAGCGTCGGCGCGTTGCTCGATCATCCTGAGATCATCGAGAAATCGCGGCAGACGGGATGCCGCTTGTACCTACCGTCGGGTGCGATCGCCGGATTGGACGGCATCAAGTCGGCGGCAGTGGGACAGATCGTTCATGTGAGGCATACGACCCGTAAGCCGCCCGAAGGGCTCGAAGGCGCGCCCTATCTGGTCGAACGTGGTATTTCGCTGGTGGGATTGCGAACAGAGAAAGAAGTTTTCTCGGGCTCGGCGCGCGAGGCCTGCCGCGGATTTCCGGCAAATGTGAATGTCACGGCTGCCGTGAGCTTGGCGGGAATTGGCCCCGATCAAACCCGAGTGCGAATCTTGGCCGTGCCCGGCCTCACGCGCAATTGCCACGACATCGAAGTGGAAGGTGAGTTCGGCCGGCTCCTGGTGCACATCGAAAACGTTCCCAGCGAGAATCCGAAAACCGGCAAGCTGACGGCGCTATCGATTATTCGCGCGGTTCAGGACGCGGTCGACCCCGTGCGCATCGGCAATTGAGGGTCGAGAATGGAGGATAGAGGATTGAGGATCGCGATGTTGCATCCTCGATCTTCAATCCTCGACGAAAATTCTCAGAGATATCTCGCGCCAAAACGCTAGCGAACAAAGTTCGAAATCCGAATATCGAAATCCGAAACGGGCTCGTTTGGAAATTTCTGATTTTGAACATTTGAAATTGTTTCGGATTTCGAGTTTCGAATTTGTAGTTTGCTTACAGTTGGTGCGGGCTTTGCGCCTCCTTCGTGGTAAATAATAGCCGACCATGACTAACAGCGATTTGATCGTCCGAACTCTGGAGCAAGCCGGCGTCCGCTGGGTCTTTGGTGTGCCGAGCGGACCGGTGCTGCCGCTCATTGACTCGCTGCGACGAAGCTCGGTTCAGTTCGTTCTAACCGTCAGCGAAACATCAGCGGGGTTTATGGCGACCGCCGTCGGTTATCTCACCGGAATCCCTGGCGTGTGTGT
Source organism: Deltaproteobacteria bacterium (assembly GCA_005879255.1). Next base: position 17,050 of record VBKY01000154.1, on the reverse strand, counting down.
CTCCACGGTCGGACCGGGAGCGACCAATCTCACCACCGGTGTCGGCTGCGCCTGGTTGGATCGCGCGCCGGTGCTCGCGATTACTTGCAATGTCGCAACACCGTGGCTCGAGCGACGTATTCAAATGCGCATCGATCACCACGCGCTGTTCCAACCACTAACAAAGGCTACCTTTTCTTTTCGCGAAGGCGCGGTTGAAAAAACGCTGCGCGAAGCGATCGCGATCGCCACGCAGGAGCCGCCGGGACCGGTGCATCTGGATTTGCCCGAGGATATCGCGCAGGCCAAGGGGCCAGAGGTTACCACATCGCCGCGCGAATCGATCAGCCTTCCGAATCTGTCGCCTGAAATCGCGAAAACCGTTGCCGCGGCGCTGGCGCAATCACGCCGGCCGTTGCTGCTCACGGGTCTGACGTTTACGCGCAGCAACGCCGGTCAAGAATTGCTGCGGTTTATCGAACGACAACAAATTCCTTTCGTCACAACGATGCATGCCAAAGGATTTTTGCCCGAGAATCATTCGAACTGGATGGGCGTGATCGGCCGGGCGCGGCGCACGAACGTCAAAGCTTTTGCGGATCGAGCAGATCTCATCATCGCGATCGGTTACGATCCGATAGAAATCAACTATGAAGATTGGGTCGGCACGACGCCCATCCTTCACGTTAGCACCGAAAGCGCGGAGCAAGACGGAGGATTGAACTTCCTCTGGAATAAAGCTTGCGCTCTCGATGCGGCGATCGCGGCGCTGAGTGCAATTGAGATCGAGGCGAATGATTGGTCGGCGCAAGACTGGCAGCGGCATCGCACCGCATTAGAGCGCGCGCTGCGACCTCGGGGCGCTGATTTTTCGCCGCATCAGGCGTTGGATATCCTGCGGGAAAGGTTACCCGGTGATGGCATTCTCGCCTATGACGTGGGCGCGCACACGCACCAGATCGCCACCCAATGGCGCACCGATCTGCCACGAACATTGCTCGCGACCAACGGTTGGTCGTCGATGGGCTACGGCATGCCTGCAGCCTATGCGGCCAAGCTGATTTATCCCCATCGCACAGTCGTTGGGGTTGTCGGCGACGGCGGTTTTCAAATGACTGCCGGCGAGTTGGCGCTGGCCCGGCGCTTGAATCTTGCGGTGCCTGTCATTGTGCTCAACGATGGCTGGCTGGGACTCATGAAAGTGAAGCAGGAGCGTAAGCACTACCCGCTTTCCGGCGTTCACCTCGGCACGCCGCCGGATTCGCCGGCGCATTATTTTGGCGTGCCTTGCCGCTCGGCGAAGACGCCGGAAGAATTCCGTGAATCGGTCGACTGGGCGTTCGCTCTCGGCGGCCCCAGTGTCATTGAAGCTTTTATCGACGCTGAAGCCTATTCCGCCACTGTGTTCGATTGAGCGTCAAGCTCCTCCATGAGTTTGCTCCCAGGCGAGACCCGTTTCGCTGGACTATTCTGGCGCTGATCAGCGTTTCCCACATCATTGGTGCTGCGGCGCAATATGGTATCAACACGCTCGCGCCTTTTTACCAACACGAGCTCGAGCTTTCGCGCGCGCAGGTGGGTCTGTTCTTTTCGGCGTTCTATCTTGCGATGACCGGCGCGTCCTTTGGTACGGGCTGGCTCGCCGACCGCTTCGGCGTGCGTCAGACCACGTTTTACGGACATCTCTCGGTCGGCATATGCACCGTCGCGGCGGCGTTTTCGCCGTCGTTCGAATTCGGCTGCGTCAGTTTTTTTCTCGCCGGCCTCGGTTATAGTTTTCTCAACCCTGCGTCGACCATCGGCGTGATGGCTTGGTTTTCCGCCGACGAGCGGGCCACAGCCATGGGCACCAAGCAGACCGGCGTTCCCGGCGGCGGTGTGTTAGCGGCGGTTTTGGCGCCTTCATTGGTGCTCATAATCGGCTGGCGCGGGGCCCTGGCTGCTCTTGGTGTCATCAATTTTCTATTTGCTTTTATCTTTTCATCCCGGTGGCGCGACCCGCCGAACGACATTGTCGAGCACGCGGAGCGAGCGGAAGAGAAGACCGCGAATCAAGATTCATTGAACCTTTGGGCACTGTTGCCAGTGAGCTGCGCGACGGCGATTTATCTCATCGGCCAGATGGTATTGATCACTTATGTGCCGCTTTATCTGAAAGACGCAATGGGTTTCTCGCCCTATTGGGCCAGTCAAGCCCTCGCCTTGACGCAGGCTGGCGCGATGGTCGGGCGCATCGGCTGGGGCGTGGCCAGCGACCGTATGTTCGGCGGCAAGCGCAAGGTCGTGTTAATAATCATCGGCTTGTTGTCGGCCGTGTCGATCGCGGCATTGAGCTTCATGAGCGGTGCTTCCTCGTATTATCTCCTGCTACCGATTCTTTTCGTCGCCGGGGTTAGCATCGTCGGTTATCAGGGAGTCTCCTACGCGCTCATCGGTGAGATTGCCGGCAAGTCGAGAACCGGTGCCGGATTGGGCATGATGATTACGATCAACGCCGGCGCGGCGACGCTTGGCACGCCGATGTTCGGGTATATCGTCGACACCACAGGCTCTTATGTAATCGCCTGGCAAGTGTTAGCGGCGACTATTTGCGTCGGTGTTCTGGGGCTGGCGATTTTGTTAAAAGAGCCACGGCGAGGTCGCTGAAATAGGTTGGGGAACTCTGCGTTCGCGCGCGTGATCAAAGAGGAATCGATGGCGCCGGCGTATCATGCTGAGAAACAAAACCCCGGCGCGCCCAATCTAAATGACCACCCCCCATTCGCAGAAAACTTACTTAGCTTGAGCGCACTACCACTGGACTAGATCGTAAGTCTTAACTTCGACTTTGGCGTCATGCATCACCGCCCGGGTATGCTGTTGCAGGGTCTTATGCGCGTCACTCGCCCGGTAGCGATCGATGGAAGCTTGGTCTTCCCAGGTGCTCAATGAAATAAACTCGCCGCTATTTTCACGGCCCCGCAGCAGCTGTTCACTGATACAACCCGGTTGTTGGACCATCAGCGGCGCGCATTCATTTTTCCACATTCGTTCGGCTTCGGCGGTTCTATCCGCAGGAACGTTGACCAATATCATCCGCATGATCATGGGGTTCCTCCTCCCGTTGTTTGATTGATCTGGAATTTATCGCGCCTGGTCTTGCTCCCTTAGACTTCCTCCTCGATCAAAATTGCCTAGTCAGAACGGATCCCGCATACGCCGGCGATTCTCGTGGCTATCACAAGCCATTGATTCTGAGTGCAGCGAAACTCCTAAACTTTGCGAGATCGCAATGTCAGGGCCAGCGCGCCGATGCTTTTTGGCATGAAAATGGAAACCGCCGTAGTTTTTTTGCTGGACGGAACTAATCACGCTTTAGCTGCGTGGAAATATTACGTTCACCTTTGTGGTGAAGTATCGGATCCGCGGATTGCGTGCCAGCAACCAGGGCCTGAGAGAACGGAGGGTGCGCGGTCCGGCAATAGGAGAAATCATCCAACGATGTCCGGATTTCCTACACGAGAAAATCCGTCTCCTTCCATTTGTCGCGCAACGCGACCGACTGATTCCGACAACCAAGCCGAGGGATTCTGGATTCGTCGACTGGAAGTCAACTCTTGTTGCTGTCATTCCGGCGGAAGCCGGGAATCCAGGCGGTTCTTGATCGTGAACTGAAAACGAACCTGGATGCCGGCGGGAGTTTATCCTGAGCCCAATCGAAGGACCGGCATGACGAACTTTCACTTCGCCTGAAGGGCGAGGATTTAGACGATCCGCGAGAGCGACATTAAAGGGAAGCCGGCTTATAGCCTTACCATGCCGAGCGTAGTTCAGTTTTTCTTTTTCGACATTCAGCATTGAATCACGGTAGCTTTCATCAGCATCCCCTGACTGCAAAGACGTTCTGCCGAACACAAATGCTTGTTGACCGGGCAAAGTCACGGTGCTAGCGTTGAGCCGGTAGCGGAGGAGGCTCGCGGGACGTTTGTGGCACCGACACAGGGCGTTCATTCGGCCGGAAAGGAGCTTCCATGACGATTCAAACCGATACCCCTAACCTGACCACCGTGCCCTCGGCACACTCGGTAATCTCCGATTCATATCAGCAAGGCATAGTCGCCGGTGTCCTAGGCGCGGCAACGATCGCCATCTGGTTTTTTCTTGTCGATATCTTCAGCGGACGACCGTTCTATACGCCAAACGTGCTCGGCACGGTGCTTTTCCGTGCTGGCCAAGGTCTTGATCAACCGCAAAATCTGCCTGTCTCGCTCGAGATGGTATTGGTCTACACCTGGGTCCACGGCCTGGTTTTCTGCGCGATTGGCGGATTGGCCGCCAAGCTGCTCGATCTAGCCGAGCGCAACGTCAACGCCGGTTTTGGAATCCTTTTACTCTTCGTTATTTTCGAATTTGGCTTTGTCGGTGCCGCTCTCGTGTTCGCCGAGCCAATTCTTCGCGCCTTAGCCTGGCCTTCGGTTCTCATTGGCAATCTTATGGCGGCGGCAGTTATGGCCGTTTATTTCTGGCGCCATCACCCCAGTATGAAAATAAGTCCCTAATATGCAGAGATCGAATTTTGTCCGACCCGTAGTTTCGTTTTCCCTGAGTCAGGGGTTCACCATTTGATCGACGCCTGACCCGAGGAGGTGACCGTGGCGATCATTACAATCTATCAAGGGGCATCAGGCAGCGGTGAAGAGTTGGCCGAAGCGGTTGCAGGATCTTTGGGTTGCCGCTGTGTCAGCCGAGAAGTGCTGGTAGAGGCCAGTCTCAGGTATGGCATACCCGAAGCGAAACTGAACGAGATCGTCGAGAAAGGCGCGAGTTGGTGGAACCGCTTCGTGGAGAATCTAGAGCCTTATCGGATCGCCTTGCAAGCGGCCCTTTGTGAAATCGCTGCCGCACGCGGGCAGAGCGGTTTGGTCTACCATGGGCATTTAGGACATGAACTAATGCCCGGCTTCAAACACGTGCTGAAAGTCTTATTGACCGCGCCAATGGACGTGCGCATCGAGCAAGTGAAAGTCCGCAATAATATCAGCGACACAGCGGCGCGCCGCCACGTCGAAGAACTCGACAAAGCCCGCAGCCGCCGGCTCATGGCTATGTTTGGAGTCGATTGGCGCGACCCGAGCCGATTTGATTTGGTCGTCAATCTCGGGCGGATGAGCGTCACGGCGGCGAAGCGCCTGATCTGCGAGGCGGTCTGTTTGCCGGATTACCAGATGACTCCGGCGTCGAAACAGGCGTTCGAGGATTTTGCCCTGGCAGCGCGCGTCAAGGCCACGCTGGCGATGTCATCGGATTTGCCAAGGTCGCGACTCGACATCAAGGCGTCGCAAGGCAAGGTCATGGTCTCAGGATCGATGCCAAATTGGCTATCCGAGGAAACTCTCCTGTCGAAAATCGAGCAAATACCCGGGGTCAGGGAAGTAAACGCGGACATCGTTCGTGTGCCCGACATGGGTGGGGCAGAGTGGCCGTAATCTCGAATCATAATGAGAAAATTCTTGCTCATCGCAACCCTCGCGTGTGCTGTCGCATTACCCGCCGCGGCCATGGGTGCGGAGGCGGAAAAACCAAAATCAGCGGTTCCCGAAGAGCTAAGCGACGCTTGGGAGCGTTTCCAACGGGCACTGCAAGATTGGGGAGGGCGGTTACGGGAGCGTTTCGGTACCAGGGACTCGCGCGAGGATCGGCCGATGATTACGCTTATACTGAGCTACAGGGATTATCTTGGCCTTTCCCCCGAGCAGGTAAAAAAGCTGGAGCAATTAAGAGATAATTTCCAGCGCCAGAGCATCCGCAACGATGCCGACGTGCGAATCATCGAAGTGGATATTGCCGCGTTGCTCGATAATCCAACGGTTGACGTCGCCAAGGTCGAGCCAAAAATTCGTGAGGCGGAAAAGCTGCGCGCGGATTTGCGCGTCGCGCGCGTTCGTACCATCGAGCAAGCCAAAACCGTGCTCACGGCTGAACAGCGAAAGAAATTCTTTGATAATCTTGCAACTACTTCGAACCGTCCGCCTCGCAGCGGTCAAAACCCATCTGCTACGGAAAAAGAACAAGCTTCCCCGTAGTCTTTCGTCCCTCCAGTTGCCGGTGCGCCTCGGCGGCTTCAGCCATCGGGAACGTGCTCTCAACGCGCAGCCTTAATTTTTCCGACTCGATCCAGCTGAATAAATCGCCGCTTCGCTGCAATAGTTCGGCGCGCGTGAGCGTGTAGTGCGCCAAGCTTGGGCGGGTGAGAAAGAGCGAACCTTTCGTTGCCAATTTTCCCGGATCAAAAGGCGGCACAGGGCCGCTGGACTGACCAAACAGAACCAAATAGCCGCGCTGCCGTAAACAGTCCAGACTTTTGTCGAAGGTCGTCGCGCCGACGGAATCGTAGACGACGTGAACGCCCTTGCCGTCGGTGAGCTTTTTTATCTCGGCGAGAAAGTCGGTCTGCGTGTAGAGAATCACGTCATCCGCGCCGGCCTGTTTTGCTAGCTCCGCCTTTTGTTCAGTGGATACCGTGCCGATGACTCGGGCGCTGAGCATTTTAGCGAGCTGGATCAGCAGCAAACCGACACCGCCAGCAGCCGCGTGCGCCAGCGCAACCTCGGCTTGTTTTAACGGATAGGTGCTACGCGTCAAATAATGCGCGGTCATGCCTTGCAACATGATCGCGGCCGCGGATTTGGCATCGATGTTGACCGGCACGGGCGCGAGTCTCCAGGCGGGCACGATTGCATATTCAGCGTAAGATCCGGGAACCATCGCATAGGCCACACGATCGCCTTTTTTGACTTCAGTGACCCCATCACCGATTGCGTCGACGACGCCAGCGCCTTCGTTTCCTAATGTAAAAGGTGTCTGCAGCGGATAAAGCCCGGTGCGCTGGTAGATGTCGACGTAGTTGACACCGATGGCTTCGATCTTAACGCGGGCCTCGCCGGCTTTAGGTTCAGGGACGGGAATGTCGTCAATCGTCAGGACTTCAGGGCCGCCGTATTTATGCACTCGCACTGCTTTCATGGTCTTTCCTCCGATCGAATCAATATAGAGGGAAAAGGTTCAAGCCGTTCAAACAGTTCAAATCGTTCAAGCCGTCGGATCGCAGAATGCGAGCGTGATGAATCACGCTCCTTACGAGGCGAAATCCGCAACCATTATCTTTGTCCCCACGGCATTACGATTGTCTGTGTCGGTTGCGGCAATTCCGGCTTGGAAATTTTTAGCGCTGGTGAATTAAACATTTTTACTCGCTCGACGCCTTGGGTGTATTCCTGCACTGCCTGCTCCCACCAAAAGTGCATCGGGATGGCGATCTTGGGATTCACCTGCTTCGTTACTTCCCGCGCTTCGGTTGCCGTCACTGTGTAGTAGCCGCCGGCGATGGGGACGAGCAAGATGTCGATCTTGCCCATCATCTTGAGTTGGTCGGGACCGAGGATATGGCCGAGATCGCCCAGGTGCGCGATACAGATATCGTCGACGCGAAAGACGAAGATCGCGTTCTTGCCGCGTTGCATTCCCTGACTTTTGTCATGAAAAGCCGGCACGACATATACGGACACGTCGTGAATCGTCGTCGAAATTTTCTGCCAATTTTCTCCCCCCGGCGTGAGCCCGTGGATGATTACCGGCGTGCCTGGCGCCATGTGGACGCTACTGTGCGGGGCGTGTCGGTGACTGGTGGTAACGATATGCTGCGGTAAAGTCGGACGGGGTAGGTCGAAGGCGCCATGCGGATCGGTGAGAATGCGCGTGCCTTTGGATGACGTGATTTGAAAGGTCGAATGTCCGAACCATTCTATCGCAAGCAATGGCGCGCTGCTGGCTGCGGCTTGAAAAATTCTCCCTTGGACAACATCGGCTTCATGGCAAAAACCAAAGACACGTACCGGCAGAGCTGCCAAAATCAACAGTAGGATCGATGCGCATGCCTTTGAATGGGTCATCAGCGCGGCGTCTCTTTGGCTGTTTCGAGTTTCGTGTAAGGGCAACCCACCGTGGTTGCCCTCTTGAGGCTAGGCACGCGGGCCTACCATTATATAAGTCCCCACTTCCGCCTCATCCACCATTCGACGCTGAGCAGCGTGAGGACGCTCGCGAACGGCCACAGGTTGCTCCACAGCCGGGTTTGGCGCCGTTCGACGATCTCGGACGGCGCGACACTTTCCAATCTTGCGGCGATCTTTTCCACCGCTTTTTGATCCCAGTCGTTGATGGCGAAATATTCGCCCTTACTCGACTCGGCGATTTGTTTTAGCAGATCGAGACGCGGTCGGCCGTCGTCTGTTTCTCCGTAAGAATAGGCAGCGGAGAAGCTGGTCTTGTCTTTGCCTAAAACTTTGCCGCCGAGACTCGCTTCCGCTTCGACACGGTGAGTGCCTTCTTTGGTCGGGGTAAACTCTCCTGTGTATTCGCCTTCTTCGCTGTCGGCGACGACGGACACCAGCGTCGGCTCGCCTTCGGGATTAATGACGCGAAGTTGTACGGACGCTTGGCGGGTGGGCGTGAAATCGTCTTTCAGAACCTTCAATTTGATCGCGATTTTTTCTCCCGGTTGGGCGCTTGCGATGGGATGTAGCTGCACTTGCTCAAATGATGGTTCTTGAGCCAGCCAGCGGACCGCCTGACGCACGAGCTTTAAATGATTTTGCGGGGTTTCCCGGTTGCCCACGGCGATAAAGTTCCATCGCCAGGCATCGTCACTGAGCAACGCCAGCGTCCGCCCTTTGCCGAAGCGGCCGACAACCAGGAGCGGCGCAGCCGTCGGCAGGCCGTCGCCGCCTGCGGTAATGAGCGTTTCGCCGCGCACGCCACGTACCTGGTTCAATCCGGTCAGTGCTGGCAACTTGCTCCAAGCCTCTTCATTGCTCTTGGGCTCGGGCAACAATCGCGTGACCGGATGGACCTTGCCGGTGGCCGACAACGCTGCGCTCACGGTGGTTTGCGATTGATAATTTCCCTTGCCGTCCAGTTCCACCGGCAAGACTTCCCGCAGCGCGCTGTCGCCGTAACCGCCGCTGTCGAAAGAGCGCGAGCCGCCGAGCATGGCGAGTCCGCCGCCGTCACGGACGAAGTCTCTGACGCGTTCCAAGTAAACTGGATTGAAATAAGCGCGATAGGAAAAGTCGTCGAAGAAGACGACGTCGAAGTTTTTCAGCTCTTCGAGAAAAATATCATCAATGGGAAAAGGAATCAGACTCAGCTGGCTCTCCGGCACATCGACGGTGTCCATGGGCGTGCGCAAAAAGACAAAGGAGACCAACTCGATCAATGGATCCTGCTTCATCGCCATGCGTAAAAAGCGATAGTTCCACGACGGCGATCCGGACAGAGTAAGCACCCGGATCTTATCGCGTTGGACGTCGACTTTAAAATCCTTGTGGTTGTTCTGCGTGATTTGTTCGCCGGGCTGGGCGGGAATGCTGACGGAAAAACCATGGGTGCCCAGCTCTTTCGGCGTGAAGCTTAGCGTGACTTTCTGCTCGAAGGAGTCGGCGTCGATGGCAACCGTGCGGGTGGTGATAAGATTCTTGCCCCGGTTGAAGAACAGCGGCACCGATTTTCCCTTCATGCCGGAGGCTTGAATCGTCAGATCGATTTTGAACTCGCGTCCGCGAAAAGCGAACTCGGGCGCGCCGAGCTTGGCGATGCGCACGTCGGTGAAACCTTCGCTTTCGCCGACGCCGACGGTAAACACCGGCACCGGCAGCGGCGGTGCGCCGTCCAGCGATTTCCTTTCACCGTTGGTGATGCCGTCGCTGAAAACAACGATGCCGGACTGAGCGCCGCCGTCGCGCGCCGCCGTCTGCACCAGCTCCAGCAAACGGCTACCCGGCGCTTGCGCTTTCAAGTTCGCGATGCCGCCCGGCGCAATGGGGTCCAAACTGGTGCCGAAGCTGATCACGCGGAGATCATAATCACGATTGAGTCTTTGAATCAGCGGGTCTTTTCCGCCCTGGAGTTTTTCTCTCACAAGATCGAGCCGGCTTTGCCCTGGTTTGTCACCGGGCGTATTCTTGGCGCGGGCGAGAAAGCCCATGCTCTGCGAGCTGTCGATGAGCAGCGTCAGCGGCCGGCGTAGTTTACTCACGCGCTTGTCGATCAGCGCCGGGCCGAACAGAAAGAACAGCAAGACCGCATAAACACAGGCGCGCAGGAAGATGAGAAAAGTCGTTTGGCCGAGCGGCAGCCGCTGCCTTAAGGCGAAAAACTGCTGTACCAGCAGCGCCGCCGCGCCGAGACTGATGAGCCCGATCAGCCAGCCGGGCGCAGCGCCGATGAGGTAGAGATCTTTCATCGCTTACCGGGTGAGCCGCTTGCGAATAAACGGGACGTGAATCAAGTCTTCTTTGTAGTTCTCGGTCATGGCGTAAAGAATAAGATTGATGCCCAAATGAAAAGCGTCTTTGCGTTGTCCTTCGCCGCCAGGAGTGCAAGCGTTGGTCCACTTTCCTAATTGGTCTCGTTCCCAGGCGCCGCCAAGATCATTTTGGCAGTAGACCACCGGGGTGGAGTTGCCGACGTTAATTCCCTCGAGGTTGGGGCTGACAATCCGTACCCCGCCGATGCGACGTAAAAGATAGTAACTTCTGAGCGCGGCATGGCCGGAAGGCAGCCGCTTGAATTCATTTCCCGGAAAAACCCGCTGCATCTCGCGGCGCACCGCTTTGTCGAAACCATAGCCTTGCTGACCGAGGGCGTCGTCGATCAACAGAAAGCCACCATAGGAAAGAAATCGTCGAAGAGTTTCGACCTCTTCCTGGCTGAACGGTTCGAATTCGTACTTGCCGGTCAGGTACAGAAATGGATAGTTGAAAAGATCGCGATCGGTCAGCATGATGTCGTGTCTGACCGTGGCGGGTTCGACGCTCGTGCGCGCCATCAGCTCTTCCATCAGCGGCGTGACCGATAAAGGGTGGGGATTCCAATCGCCGCCGCGATACTTGATCTGGGCAAAGACGAATTGCAGCGGACGTTTTTCATTCGGCTGACCGGCGAAGGCCAGGCGCGGAACTAATCCGGCGCCAAGCAGACCTTGAGATATTAAACGGATGAATTGTCTGCGGTTCATTGGATCAGTGATTCCTCAATGCAAAATTCAAAACGGAACATTCTCCAACTTGAGGCAGTTCGAATCGGACATACGTCAAACCAAGTCCGTCATGCCGGTGAAAACCGGCATCCAGGGTGGTGGCGCTGGGAGAATAACCAGATACTGGATTCCGGCGTTCGCCGGAATGACGAGAGAGAGGTATTCGAGTTTTGTCTTTTTCATTGAATGTTCTTTTAAAACCGCTGTGCGAGCCAGCCCTCAATCAGTAAAGTTACAATGAGCAGCGCCAACAAGGGAAGAGCGAGGTCCGTGCGGCTGCCGCCGTCTTTAAGGGCGTCGACGGAAATGACTTCGGCGCGGATCGGACTGAGCTTGGCCTGGAGCTCACGGGTGCTGATCTCGTCCAAGCGAGATTCGAGAAACGGCGGATTCGCCGCGTAGATTTGCGGCGTTCCGCTATCTTTTTCAGCGCCTGCCGGAAAGCCCAGCCGGTAGATGCCGGCGCGATCATTCACCTCGATGGTCGCTTGGGCGTGATCCTTTTCTCCGCTGATGGCAACTTCGGCGCTCTGCTTGTCGGGCTTGGTCACCCGTAAGCTCTTGCCGACGTAAGCAGGCGGAAGCGATAATTCTTTTGCCGTACCCACGGGGATTCCTGCATCCAACACGCCGCGTTTGCCGCCCGCCAAATATTGAGCCAGCGATTGCACCAGCGGCAAGTAGACCGTCTTGACCGGCAAATCGTTCCAGTCCCGGTCGGCACTCGTGGTGAACAACATTAACTTGCCCGCACCGACCTTCTGCTCGATCAACAACGGGTCGCCATTGGCCAACGAGATCAACGCGGCCTTGCCCGGCGCAGCGGCGCGCGTATAACCCCATACGCGGGCCGATTTGATCGATTCCTGGAGAGTGTCTTCGGAAAGATTCTGCAGCGCCGGATGATCAATGTCGAATTTGCCGATTTTCTCGCCGCTCGCCTCCGGACCGAGCTTCTTTTCGCGTAGCTCCGCCGGTAAGATTTGCGGCAACCGTTGACTGTAGCTTTCCGGCTGAAATTTGTCGCCGCCAAAAATCAGCACGCCGCCGCCTTGGCGTAGAAAGTTCTGCAGCTTGGTCGCGAACCCGTCCGAAAGCACTGCGACGTTACACAGCATGACGACTTGGTAGCCCTCCAACGTTGCCGAGTTCAGGCCGTCGGGCACAATCACGGTCGGTAGAAAAAGCGAGGAATCGCGCTCTCCGGCCGGGTTGAGAGCCCGGCTCAAAAAGAAAGTTTCGCTCTGCACGAGCGAAGTTTGTGGGTCGCCATCGACGACGAGAATCTTGAGCTTGTCTTGAGCATCGAGAGTGAAATGCAGCGCAGCGTTACCGGCGAGCCCTTCCTTCTTAAGCGTCACCTGGCCGGCATGCGCGCCTGCTTGGCTCACCCGGGCCTGGAATTTGACCGATGTCTCTCCTTTCGCCGGGACGGTTGCGAGTTTTTGTTCACGGTTTTGGCCGTCGATGCTCAGTTGCACGAGCAGATCTTTGATTTCGTTGTCGCCGAAGTTCGCCACTGTCGCTTCGATTTGGGTTGGCAAATTGACTCCTACGCCTTGGCTCGCCAGGCGGATGGTTTTTATGGTGCCGTTGAGGGGCTGTTGTTTGCGCCCGATACGAATCACTTTGAGCGCTATCGAAGGATCGACCTGTTTCAAAGCGGCAACGGAAAATTGGTCCCACCCCGTGAGACCCATGTCTGTGATCAGACGGATTTCTTTCTGGCCGGCGGGCTCGACCAACAACTCGTAGGCCTTGCTCAGCGCTACTGGTAGATCGGCGGTACCGTCGGCAATTTCGATACCTTCGAGCTCTTTTAACAGGACATCCTTTTGCCCTTTGAGGCGGAACGGTTCTTTGCCATCGATGTTGGTCGGGATCAGCGCGGCGCGGTCGCCGTCATTTAGTGCCGAGATCAACAAGCGCGCCGCATCTTTGGCTTGCTTAAAGCCATTGCCATCACCGCTCCAGGTCATGCTGAGCGAATTATCCAGCAACACCACCAGTGAGACCGGACCGCTGCCGGCGAATAACCCGGCGCCGATCTGGAATATCGGATTGGCGAGCAACAGCGCGAGAAACACCACGGCGAGGGTCCGGAGCGCTAGAAGAATCCAGTGGCGCAAACGATAGCTGCGCGAAATGCGCTTCTGCGACAGCAGAATGAAACGCACCGCGGGAAACTGGATGCGCTTCAATTTGCGTCGATTCAATAGGTGTATCAGGATCGGCAGCGATGCCGCCAGAAGTCCGAAAAGAAGCGCCGGATAGAGAAAAAATACCGACATGCCTCGCTTAGCCCCTCCAACTCAGGTAACTGGCTAGGGCCTGATCCAGCGGCGTGGTGGTCGAGATCAATTGATAATCGATGGAATTATCGAGGCACTGCTTGCGCATCTCGGTGATGAATTCTTGGACGACTGCCCGATATGTTGTTCGAATAGAACGAGGATCGGCGACCACTCTCAAGTCCGCGGCCTCCAAATCTTCGAAGAGAATGTTGCCGTCGAAGGGCAAATCGAGCTCCGCTTGATCCAAGACGTGAAAGACGATGACATCATTGCCTTTGAAACGAAACTGGCGCAGTCCCTTGACGATCTCGGCGGGCTCATCGAGCAGGTCGGAAACCAGCACAACGAGCCCGCGCCGCCTGATCTGCCCGGCGATCTCGTCGAGGATTTTGCCGACGTCGGTGTCTCCGCCCGGGCCGCGATTTTCCAGAGCGTGGAGAATCTGGATTAAATAATCCCGTTTAGCGCGCGGCGGGATGAAAGCTTCGATGCGGTCTGAAAAAGTCACTACGCCCGCGGCGTCCTGCTGTCTCAAAATGAGATACGCCAACGAAGCCGTTAACGTGCAACCGTAATCGAACTTGGTGATGCCGTCGGAGGCATAATTCATCGACGCGCTGCTATCGAGCAGCAGATAGGCGCGCAGATTGGTCTCATCTTCATACTCTTTGATGAAATAACGGTCGAACTTGCCGAGCGCTTTCCAGTCGATGCGCCGGATTTCGTCGCCGGGCGAGTATTCGCGGTGCTCTTCGAACTCGACGCTAAAGCCTTTAGCGCGGCTGCGGTGCACACCCGACATCAGTCCTTCGACCACATATCGGGCGCGCAATGAGAGATTGGCGATCCCGGCGAGGACTTTGGGATCGAAATAGTTTTTATTGCCTTCGGGCATGCTTTTCTACAATGGTCGAGGATCGAAGATAGAAGATTGAGGATCACTATCCTCCATCCTCGATCTTCCATTGTCGAAGTGTTTGGTCCTTCGTCAAGCGACCTGCTAGTTTTCTACCACCAGCGTCTTAGATAATCTAGCCAGCTTCTCCAGCCTTTGTTGCGTCCTTGGTACGTTGGATTTTGCGCGCAATTCTCGATGTAACCAATCATTGTTTTGTCGGCATTAAGCGCTAGAAGCACTTGCCGTTGAAACGCTAAGCACTTCTTTTCCGCTTCGGCACCGGTCCACGCGTCGGCGTCCGGTTCTGCGTCGTCATGATCGCCCTTTGCGTCGAGATAAAGTTTGGCGTGATAGGCATCATGGGCGATGGCGCCGGCGTACCAGAGTATCGAATGGCGCCAGGTGGCTTTGCCGACGATGAAAGTGGGTTTTTCCGTCCAGGCTTTCATGCCACTGCGCTTTCCTTGGCGGATCATTTTAATATGACCGCGGATCACTACGAATTGTGCAACGGGGCGGAGGAGTGCGAGGGCTTCTTGGGTACGAAGCAGGAACTCGGGGCCGCCGCGGATTTCGATTCCGTCCACGACATGCGATCGTCGGTTCAGGCAAAGCATCGGCGGGAATCTCGAATGCCGAAGTGCCGATTCCATAGTCCAGGCTCCGACGAAGTTGCAAAAACCACTACAGTTGTTTTACAGAGGCCGTTGTAACACCGCAAGTATGTTCCTTGCTGAGGATCTAAGTTGAGGTCTAATTTTCCTCTTTCGACTTCCAGAGCAAGCAAACCGTCTTGTTGAGTCTTATTGTTTTGGCAGCATTCTCAAGATTTTTCGCATCACAGTTCTATTCTCCCAGCTGATCTCTTAGATCATCCGGATCGTTTTATTGTATTTCAGAACTGTCGCCAGTTCGTGGCTAAGCCCTTCCCTGCCGATCTGTTTGTCCACAAAACCTGCGTGACCAGTTATCCGATGTCGGCGGCTTCGTCGCTCGCATTGCGAGCGCTCGCGGCCGGCAGGCGCTTGACTGTCACATGGGATTAGCTAAGATTAGCTAACCTACTATCCGATACGGGTCTGGCAATGAAACAGGTGAATATCCATCAAGCGAAGACCGAGTTGTCGAAGCTCGTCGAGCGGGCCGAGGCCGGCGAGGAGATCGTCATCGCGCGTGCCGGCAAGCCTGCCGCCAAGCTCGTTCCATTAACCAGAGCTCGCGGCCGGCGTAGACTGGGACTGCTCGATGGCAAGTTCCAAATTCCGGACGACTTCAACGCACCGCTGCCCGATTCCGTTATCCGCGCTTTCGAAGGCCGGAAGCGGTGAGGCTCTTGCTCGACACGCACTTATTGCTCTGGGCGGCGGCGCGCAGCGCACGCCTGCCGCGCGAAGCGCGCGAGCTTTTGCAAGACGACAGCAACGACGTATATTACAGTGCGGCGAGCATCTGGGAAATCGCGATCAAGAGCTCGCTTCGGCGCAAAGATTTTCGCGTCGACCTCACCCAGTTGCTGGCCACGTTACCTGAGATGGGCCTGGTCGAGCTGCCGGTAACGGCGGCTCACGCGGCCGGCGTCACCAGGCTCCCACCCATTCATCGAGATCCGTTCGATCGTTTGTTGATTGCGCAGAGCATTGTGGAGCCGCTTACGCTCCTGACCAACGATGCCTTACTCGATCGTTATCGAGTCGTCGCGCGGGTGGTGTAATGACCACCTTGCATAACGCTTGCACGGTCGCAACCGCTGACCCGATGCGGTTCCAAACGAATCATCCAGGCGGAAAAGACTCCCGGTACATTTTTCCCTCACCGATTCCCTTCATCCGGTCAAGAAAAAGGTTCGTGTCCCCTTGTTTCCTCCCAAATGTCAAAATACAAGACGCGACCCCATCGGCATTTGAACTGACCTGATTGTCTTGGCCCGACCCGCCGGAAACTTCGATCCCTTGATCGAGGTTTGCGCCCGCGTTGTTGTGAGAGATCTCGACGGCGGTAACGATGTTGCCGGTGCCGCTGCTCCCGGTGATGCTTATCCCTTCGTCGTAGTTGTCTCTGGTTTCATTGGCGGTGACCATAATATTGCGCACTGTATTAGCGACACCCGACCCTCCGCCTACTTGGATTCCATCCCCGTTGGACGTGTCGTCGGCGCCGTTGCCCTTCGTTTGATTTTCTCTGATGATGATGTCGTGCGCATAATTGTTGGTGCCCGTACCTCCCGAAACCGTGATGCCGAAACCTTCGCGGCTATTGTTCGCATTACGAGAGAGATCTCGTCCCCACGACTATAATTTTCCACCACGCTTGACAAACTGCCGGTATAAACATTCACGGTCGCCTTTACTCCCATCTTTTGCAAAACGTAACGCCACGGACCAACCATCTCTTCTGCCAACGCCCTTTGCCCCTCCCAGGAGTATTTCTCGATGACTTTCCTTCCCGCCAGCACGGCGTCTCTCGAAGATTCTGTTGTTACCCAGTGATCCCGGAACCATACCCAGGGATCTACGGGATAACGAATAAGGAAAACGACTCTCATCCCCGGTTTGGCGGCCTCTTCAATGACAGAGATGAGGTCCTCAAGCTGGAGATGCGAATTGAATGGAACCAAGATTTGGCCTGACATAATCCTCCTTCTCTGTTAGTGCGTGGTACGCGGTTGAGGCGGTTTACCTCAGTTCCAGCTGCTTACCGGTAATGGTCCCATCGTTCAGTTGCACAGGTAGAGCGAGCTTATAGCGTTCTCCCCTCCGTCTCTCCTCAAAACCGCCAGCTCCTCCCACAGTGCGGCGTACCATGCCA
>VBKY01000428.1 GCA_005879255.1 Deltaproteobacteria bacterium | reverse complement strand
GTGATTTGATCGTTTTGTTCGGCTCGCTTTCCTTGATGGCGCGATAAATGGATCCGCTGGCCCGTGCATCTTCTGAAGTCAGTCCTGCTTGATGAAAGATATCGACAAAGCGGACGGGTTTGAGCCCTAATAATCGCACAATCTCCAAACGCTCGCGGTCGACCTCTTCGATCCATGCCGAGATCGACGGAGTGATTCCTTCTCTGTAGTAAAGAAAATCTCCGCCGGTCGATTCGATCCAGCCGGCGTTGCCGAGCATGCCCGCCGGATGCATGATCGCGTTGATATTCGATAAGCCGGTTTCGAGAACGCTATCCGCAGCAATGACATTGGGAAATATTTCTTGAATCTCTTTTACTAGACCGTGCGTGTGCTTTCCCGGAAACGCCGCACAGCGAAGATTGGTTGTGCGCCGATAGACTTCCACGCGTGCCGGCTCAGGCATTCGGCAAATGTATGTGAGCGTGACCGTTTCACAGAGCATCACCTCGGCCCTGCAACCAAAACTACCCAACAGCTTGGCGAAATGGAGCGAGCCGCCGGTATGGCCGGGGGTCAGCAAAATGCGCTGGCCATCGATGAGATAATCAGCCAAATTCTTTGCCAAGTATTCGTGCGCGACCGACGGCGCGGCGATGATGATGAGATCGACCCCGTTCACTACCGGCGGCAGATGCGGACTCACGAAGTATGGCGTGGCGAACTTCGTCGCCCCATTCTCGACCAGCTCGATACCGCCACGCTTGGCGATTGGAATCAATCTCGATTCCGTGCGCGAGAAGAGCCGTATTTCGTAACCGCGCAGTGTCAAATCCGCGGCAATCGCGCAACCCCCATTGCCGGCTCCAAGCACTGCAATCTTTCGAAAAGACATAAAAGAATTTGACGATGGCCGCGCAGTTACCGGTCATCGGTCATCCGACGCGGTAATGCTTGAGTTTGTCTTCGTCGAGTTCGATGCCAAGCCCGGGCTTGGAAGATACGACCACATCGCCGTCTGAATAATCGAACGGTTCCTGGATGATGTCGTCCTGGTAATAAATTCCGGCGATGCCGCCTTTACCCTTCCCTTTGGGCGTGGACACGGGCACAACGCAGCCGTACGTCACAACGCCAGTCGATGCTGCTAAATGAATGTTCGCCGCGTTTCCTACGCCGGTCTCCACCGACCCGTTGACGTTGCACTTTAGACCCGCCGCTTCCGCGACGGCCGCAAGCTTTTTTGCTTTGAACATGCCGCCGGGCTTGGTCGTGTAAATCGAAATCAGATCCGCGGCCTTTTTTTTCACGATCTCGATGACGTCCTGCGGCGTCCAAGCGCTCTCGTCTGCCATGATCGGCGTATTGACGCGGCACGCGACTTCCGCCATCTGATCTATGCCTTCGACGGGTTGTTCCATATAAAGCAGATTGTATACCTCCATCGCTTTGATGATTTTCACCGCGATCTTCGCCGTCGGATAACCTTGATTGGCGTCAACGCAAATATTCAAATCCGCCCCGATCGCTGTGCGAATTTCTCTCACCAACTCGACGTCGCGCTTTTGATCGACGCCGGCTTTGAGCTTGATGGTCTTCACGCCTTCAGCCTTCACCTGCACGGCTTCCTCCACGGCCTTGTCGATTTCCATCAATCCGAGGCTGTGCGCAATCGGTATGCGCTCGCGAAACAGACCGCCCAGGAGCTGATATGCCGGAACCTTGAGCGCCTTGCCGAAGACATCGTAAAGCGCTGCATCGATGGCCGCTTTGCAGTAGGGGTAGCCTTTTACGGCTTTGTCCATCAACGCGTGAATCGACTCGAATCGGCTCGGATCCTGGCCGGCCAACGCCGGTGCAAGAATATCGTTGATGATGTGAACCGTAGTTTGCGGGGTCTCGCCGAAATACTTGCCGTGATCGCCGCCCCAATCTTTGAGCACCGGCGCTTCGCCGAGACCGATCAGACCTTGGTCGGTGTGAAGCTTGATGATCACGTACACGCCGATGGGCGTGGTGAGGCTTGCCCACTGATAGACGCGACGCGTCGGCAGGCGAATAGGAATTGTCTCGATCTTGGTGATCTTCATATTCGTTTAGCCCGCTCTCAATAACGTATCGGTTGCGGTGTAGTCGGACAGCAGCTCGCACCCTTTCTCGGTCACGCAAAACATGTCTTTGTTCTGCATGCCGAAGCGGCCGGGAATATACACCAGCGGCTCGAACGCGCCGACCATCCCGACTTCGACGATTTCGTTGCCGTATCTTCCCATGTAAGGTTCTTCGTGCAGGTGCAGTCCGATGCCATGCGCGACGAAGCTGATGGGCTCGAAACCAAGATCACTGAACTTCATAAGAAACCGTTGGTAGATCTCAGGGCAGCTGACCCCGGGCCGGATCAAATCCATCACGAGATATTTGCACTCGATCAGATTCGCCCAGATTTTCTCTTGCTCCACGGTGGCTTCACCGACCACCGCCGTCCGGCAAACTCCGGTCAGATAACCATTTTTTTGCCCGAATATTTCCATCCGAATAAGATCACCGTTTTGAAGCTTGCGTTGCGTCGGCCCGACGTTGGGAAACTGGCTTCGTTCCCCGGAAGCAATAATCATCAGCTTATAGCTCTCGGCGCCGCCGGCGAAGAGTGAAGTAAGAAGATTTCCCGCAAGTTCCATCTCGCTCATCCCCACCTTGGCGGAGCGCAACGTGTCGCCGATCGCTTTGTCGGTGAGTTTGCTCAATGTACGGAGCAGCGCCAGCTCGCTGGGCGTTTTGATTTGTCGGGCTTTGTCAAATATCGCATTGGCAGCAACCCATTCGACGCCGGACAGGATCTTGTGCAGCGTGGCAAAGTCCCTCGCCGGCAGAAACTCCAGCTCGATACCTACCCTAGCGTGATCGAGGTCTAAATCCTTCAACACGTCGGCAATTTTCTCCATCGGATCGTCGGTGAATTCTCGATAGATGCGCAGGTCGTCGATGCCGGCATGCGCCTTGACCGTTGTCGCCTCCATGTCGATGGCCACCATGGCGATGCGGCCGTCCGCGGTCAAAATACACGCGGCATGACGCCAACGCATCAGCGACTGCGATGGCACAACGAAACCCGAGACGTAGGTGACATTTTCCGGGGACAAAGCAATGATAGCATCCAAGCCCTCGCCAATGACGCGTCTTTTAAGGGATGAGATAATTTCTTGGT
Organism: Deltaproteobacteria bacterium; assembly: GCA_005879255.1. The sequence continues at coordinate 1,067 of VBKY01000428.1, read as the reverse complement.
CCATGGCTCGGCTAGATATGAAGATCGAGAATATCGGCTGGTTCCCGGAGCGTCAAGCCAGTCTAGACCACGACCATAGTGGAACATTGTTCGTGGATTCGTCACGCATGGTCGTTGAGCGTCCTCTTTTTCTAAGGCGTCGTCGAGGGACTTCTTGTTAATACTAACTCCACCGGCGAATTACCTTGATCGTCCATAATTCTTAGTCGTATCGTATCACCGCTCAGTTTCCCCTCATAACGATTTCGCCGCGATCGCATGGTGGACCCATAAATCTCTTCGAATGCGACACTAAAAGAGATCGTTTCGCCGACTATTTTGCCGTCCCCGATGCCACGCTTTACTCCGAGAAAAGTCGCTGTGCCGAAGAGCTTGTCTTCTTCGGGCTGGAAAAGGAACTGTTCCGTATGACTGACTTGCCATGGATAGGTGACGTCTCCCTTCCACGACCCCGTAAAGGCCATCGCCTTCGACGCGCCCGTTTGAGTGGCGGTCGTCAATTGCGCCTCGTTCTCGCGGCGCATTTGCCACCATACCGCCAGCGACATTAACAAAAAAATCAATGGAACCTTCCATACAAGCCGGCGCAGCAATTTTTTTCGCAGCTCCGCTCTCGAGTCGATGTTTTGCTTTAACGCTGGCTTTCGAAGACCCGGTGCTTTATCAAGTGCCTCGATTAACTGATCAACGTCGCGTTGAAAATCATGATCGTTCAAAGTCAGCGCATTTCGCTTCGAAAGCGCCTTTAGGTCGGCCCGCAGTTCTTCCGGCTTGGGTATTGAGGCGCCACCGACTAGCACGGGAATGACGAGAACACTTCGCTGTAGAGCCAGCGACACTTCCAGACCGACAAAATCGCTTGGATCACTCAGGCGCAGCTGGCCGTCCGCGTTTCGCGCCGTAAGCCAATCTTTACCAACGACCACAACCATGGCGTCACACGATCCGATTTTCGCGTCGATGTACGCCGCGAAGTCGGCTCCCGGCGGAATATCATCGACGTCCATGAAAACCTGATCCGCTCCAAAATGCGCACAGAGCCGGTCATACAAACGCCCCGCATACGG
>VBKY01000427.1 GCA_005879255.1 Deltaproteobacteria bacterium | reverse complement strand
TCTCCTGGCGGATGTAGGCCCAGACGTCGGCTTCCGTCCAATTGGAGAGCGGAAATACGCGTATCGTTTCGCCGGCATTGATCCGGGCGTTGTAAAGATTCCATAGTTCGGGACGCTGAGCTTTCGGTTCCCAACGATGGCCCGGTGCGCGAAACGAAAAAATGCGCTCCTTGGCGCGGGATTTTTCCTCGTCGCGTCTCGCGCCGCCGAAGGCCACATCGAAGCCGTGAAGATCGAGCGCCTGCTTGAGCGCCTCGGTTTTCATGACATCGGTGTGATATGCCGAGCCATGAGTGATCGGCCCGACGCCCTCGGCAACGCCGCGCTGGTTGGTAAATGCAATCAGCTTGAATCCGACTTCAATCGCCGTGCGGTCTCGAAACGCGATCATCTCCTTGAATTTCCATCCGGTATCGATGTGCATCAAGGGAAACGGGATCGCTCCAGGGTAGAATGCTTTTTGCGCCAGGCGAAGCATCACCGAGGAGTCTTTGCCGATCGAGTACAGCATCACCGGCTTGGCGGCGGTAGCCGCGACTTCGCGAATAATTTCGATCGACTCCGACTCCAGCTCTGAAAAAATAGCGTCACTCATAGGGTGTGATTCAATGGCTTATAAAATACTGTGGTGCCTTGAGCAATATCTATTCACTGCGGGTCCGCCAAAGGACGGATCAGCCCCAATTTCCAAGGCTGAGGCGCTGAGGACGCCGAGGCGAATAGGGCGACCACCGGTCGCCCCTACTTTGCCTACTATTCTTCAATGGTGAATCCGATTCGATAAAACCTTCGTGATCTTCGTGTCCCTTCGTGGTGAAAAATGTTGGCGGCGTAGCACTAAACGGGGCGCTTTGTGGCTAAAATGCGCTGGGCGGAAGCGGCAACTTCGGCAATCAGGGAACCCATCTTAGGATGCTCCGGCTCGATGTCCGGTGTGAGACCATATTGTTGCAGCACTTGCGTGCAAATCGGACCGACAGAGCCAATCGCGATATTCTTACAGGCGAGACGGAGCTTTTCGTCGGCGCTGTCCTCGGCGGCAACTCGAAACAAGTGCTCGACCTGCGCGCCGTTGGTGAAAAGCGCGACGTCGATATCGCCGCGCAGCATTTTTTGAATCGCGTCGCGCAGTGGCGCAAGGTCTTCCGGCAAAGCCCAGCGATATATTGAAACCGTTTTGACGCTGGCGCCGCGTTGCTCCAGGCCTGAAATAAGTTCCGGGTTGGGAATGCCGTATTCTTGAACGACGATCTGCTTACCGCGCATAGTCGTAGCGGCATCGAGAGTGGCAAGCACCTCGCGCCACGTGTTTGGCTCGGGGACGGTCACCGCAGGCACCAACCCCAACTCTTTAAGTGCCGCGATCGGCTTCGGACCGCGCGCGACCAGTTGAGTTTTCCTGAGCGCCGAAACGATTCTTTCCTGAGGATATTGGGTGAGGAGCGCCTGATTGAGTGTCCTCGTGCCGACGCCGGTCATGAGAATCAGCAAGTCGAACTTGCCGGCCTCGAGTTGCGGCAACAGCTCGAGCGCTGCGCGGTTTTCGCTGAGCGCAACTTCGCGCATCGACGGCGCGACGATGGGCTCGCCGTCGTAACGCCGAATCAGCTCCGCCATTTCCTTGGCGCGACGGCTCTCGAAGGAGACGACCTTAAGCCCGTGCAGGTTCTCTTGATTGCTCGAACTCATAAAGCGGCTGATTCTCTGGCGGCGGAACGAACCACTGTAACTTATCCGCCAATGAAACAACATCACCGACAACGATCAACGCGGGCGGTTCAACCAGCGCGCTTTTGCTGACGATGTCAGCTAGCGATCCGATTACAATTTTCTGATCGATCGTCGTTCCCGAACCGATTAGCGCTACCGGGGTTTGCGGTGAACGGCCATAGGCGATCAGCTTTCCGACGATGATCGGCAAATTGCTCAGCCCCATGAGAATAACCAGTGTATCCACGGCCGTCGCCAGCTTGGCCCAGTCCACGGAAGAATTCGGCTTGCGCGCTTCATGGCCGGTGACCACCGCGAAAGACGAGGCGAACTTCCGATGAGTCACTGGAATACCCGCGTATGCCGGCACCGCAACCGCTGAGCTCACTCCGGGCACGATTTCGAAGGAAATCCTGGCCTCAGACAGCGCTTCGGCTTCCTCGCCACCACGCCCGAATACAAAAGGATCGCCACCCTTGAGCCGGACAACTTCATCACCCGCTCGTGCGTAGGAGATGAGAACGCCGTTGATCTCTTCTTGTGCGATGCAATGTCGCCCCGCCTGCTTGCCGACAAAGATTTTGATCGCCGTCGGCGCCGCCTCATCCAAGAGCGCTGGATTGACCAATTGGTCGTACACGATCACTTGCGCGGAGCGCAACAATTCCAGTCCGCGAACAGTGAGCAACCCGGGATCGCCCGGGCCTGCGCCAACGAGATAGACCTTTCCGCATGTCATAGGGATACTCCCAAATCTTGTAACAAATGACTTTTCGCCTGAGCCAAATCCCCGCGCACAAGCCATTGCCTGACATCGCCGCGTAAGGCCTTGCGCCAGATTTCAAACGGTACGGTGATCGACCGCCGGCGCAATTCATCCCTGACGTCGCCGGCCAGTTTAGTAAGCATCTCATAATCTGCGGTGAAATGAAGCTCCAGCTCTTCTCGAATGGTCCGCGCCAACGCCGGGCTATTGCCGCCGCTAGACACCGCCACCGTCAGCTCGCCGCGCCGCAACACCGAAGGCAGGATAAAGTCACAGTGCGCCGGATCGTCGGCTGCATTCACCCACGCGCCGTCGCTTTTGCCTTCCTGGTAAACTTGCGCATTGACCTCACCATCGTCCGTGGCGACGAAAACCAATTGGTAATCGGCGAGATCACCGGGCTGATAGCGTCTGGCTTTGAATTGGATCGAATTATTCTTCGACCAGCCCGCAATGGTATCCGTCACATCGGGACTGATCACCGTAACCTCGGCGGCGACTTCAAGCAGACTTGCGATTTTGCGCTCCGCGACCGCCCCGCCACCGATCACCAGGCAGCGGCGTCCGGTCATTTCGAGGTAGATCGGAAAGTAACTCATCGGCTGCTTCTCCTGCCCGCGGCCTGCGCAAATTTTTCTGTAACGCCGGTCATCCCACGCAAGCGCGAGCGAGCAGAGAAAGATTTCTCCCTTCGGTCGCAATGACGCGCAACTTTTGCGCGAGCTAATGCCCTTGCCTCGATTGTCTATTTTGCGTGCTTTGCGTTCTTTGCGGCAAATTTCCTTCGTCCCTTTGGTTGCGCCGTAACCACGCTAGGGCCTTCGTGTTAGATCCGTCCTATGCCCTCCGAAGATGCAGTCCACACTCTTTGGTCTCGGGATTTTCCCACCACCATCTCCCCGCGCGACTGTCTTCCCCGGCCTGGACCGCCCTGGTGCACGGTGCGCAGCCGATGCTCGGATAGCCCTGATCGTGCAGCCGATTGTAAGGGAGGTTGTTTTGCCGCACATAGTCCCAAATCTGACGCTCGGTCCAATCGGCCAGCGGATTGATCTTGACGATATTGCCGTGATCGTGATCGATCTCGACTTTCTGCACTTGGGTGCGCGTGACCGCCTGCTCGCGGCGCAGACCCGTCATCCACCCATCCAGACCGCTCAAAGCCCGTTTGAGCGGCTCGACCTTGCGGATGCCGCAGCATAACTTGCGCTGTTCGATGGAATCATAAAATAAGTTCATGCCGTGTTGCCGCACCATCTCTTCGACCTGGGTGGAATCGGGAAAGAAGACCTCGATCTCGATCCCGTAGCGCGCGCGAATCGCTTCCATGCAATCATAGGTTTCCTGGTTAAGCCGTCCGGTGTCCAGCGTAAAGACCCGAAAATCCGCTCCGCGCAACTGATGAATGAGATCGATCAGCACTGATCCTTCGGCTTGAAACGAACAGGCAAGCGCCAGCCGAGGGTGAAATCGCGAAAAGGCCCAAGAGAGCAGATCGGTCGTAGAAAAGTCGTTCGCTGCCGCCAACTCTTTTGTTGCATTTCCATTTTGTTGTCCCTTGCTTTGCTGCCGAAAGTTTTTGACACGTTGCGCATCTCGATGCTCATATCAAACTCGGATTGTCCATTCTGGACTGAGCGTGGTGTTTTTCTTCGATTTCCAATCGATCAACGATTTAAGCGCGAGAGTCACCAGCGTCAGCACCGTCAGGAGCGACGCCATGGCGAAAGCGCCGGCCGAATTGTATTCGTTGTAAAGAATCTCGACGTGCAGTGGAATCGTATTCGTCAGACCGCGGATATGTCCGGAAACCACGGAGACGGCGCCGAATTCTCCCATCGCCCGTGCGTTGCACAAAATCACGCCGTATAACAATCCCCACTTGATATTGGGCAAGGTAACGCGCCAAAAGATTTGCCAGCCGCCGGCGCCGAGCACACGCGCGGCCACTTCTTCCTCGTTTCCCTGTGCTTGCATCAGGGGTATCAGCTCGCGCGCGACAAACGGGAAAGTCACGAACATCGTCGCCAACACGATTCCCGGCACGGCGAAAATGAGCTTGATATCATGCTCGGCGAGCCATGGACCAAGCCACCCTTGAAGGCCGAAGAGCAGCACATAGATCAGGCCGGATACCACCGGTGAAACTGAAAACGGCAAATCGATCAGAGTCACCAATAGGCTTTTGCCGGGAAATTCGAATTTGCTTATCGCCCAGGCCGCCGCGACGCCAAAAACAATATTGGTCGGAACCGCGATCAGTGCAGTGAGAAGGGTGAGCCAGATAGCCGCTGCCGCGTTCGGTTCACGGACGGACGCGAAGTAGACCTCGATCCCCTTCTTGAATGCCTCGACGAACACAACGACCAACGGCAGCACCAAGAAAACTCCGAGGAAAAACAGCACGGCGAAGATCAATCCAACACGGACGAATTGTGGCTCGTTGACCGCGCCGCCGCCGCGCTGATTGGCCGTAATTTTTGGCTTCAGCTGTTCCATAAAACTCAAGCGTAGCGGGCCCGGCTCCACCACTGCAGCAGGTTGATGGCCAAAAGAAGTACGAACGACATGCTGAGCATGGCGATCGCCAGCGCCGTCGCGCCCGCGTAATCGAATTGCGTCAATTTCGTCACGATCAATAGCGGCGTGATTTCCGTTCGCATCGGCATGTTGCCTGAAATAAACACCACGGAGCCGTATTCGCCCACGGCGCGGGCGAATGCCAGTGCGAAGCCGGTTAATAGCGCCGGCGTAAGTTCCGGAAAAATGACCCTGCGCCACGATTGCCAACGATTCGCCCCGAGAGTGGCTGCGGCCTCCTCGATCTCGGGATCGATATCTTGCAGCACCGGCTCCACGGTGCGGATGACGAACGGTAGGCCGATGAACGTCAACGCAACGACGACACCGAGCTGCGTGAAGGCCACTTTGATTCCCAAAGGTTCGAGATAGCTGCCGA
>VBKY01000153.1 GCA_005879255.1 Deltaproteobacteria bacterium | reverse complement strand
CCACCGCGCCGCGCCGGTAAAGGAGATTTACCACGACGCGATGGAGGAGCTCTCCGAGCACGCTTACCGGGCGTACCGTGCGCTGATTTACCAAACGCCGGGCTTTGTCGAGTTCTTCCGCATCGCCACGCCGATCAGAGAGATCGCCGATCTGCACGTCGGCAGCCGCCCGGCGTCGCGCACGGCTTCCGACCGCATCGAAGATCTGCGCGCGATTCCCTGGGTCTTCAGTTGGTCCCTCGCTCGCGTGATGTTGCCCGGCTGGTTCGGCTTCGGCGCTGCAGTAGAGCAATTCCTGGCGAGCCACAGCGAGCCAGGCATGGGACTTTTGCGCGAGATGTACCGCCACTGGCCGTTCTTTCGCGCGCTTTTGTCCAACATGGACATGGTGCTGGCCAAGAGCGATATGCATATCGCGTCGCGCTACGCGGAACTGGTGACCGATGCCCAACTCCGCGAAGTTATTTTCAACCGCATTCGCAGTGAAATCGATGCTTCCATAGGGCACCTGCTGGATATCACGGAGCAGAGGGAGTTGCTCGAATCGAATCCGTTTCTCGCCCGCAGCTTTCGCAACCGCGTCGCGTACATCGACCCGCTCAATCACCTGCAGGTCGAAGCTCTGCGGCGTTATCGCGCGGGCAATACCGACGACAACATCAAGCGCACTATTCTACTGACGATGAACGGCATCGCTGCGGGCCTGCGTAACAGCGGTTGATGCAACCGACCGACGCGCTCTCTTTAGCGAGCGCTCACGCACGTTCGGCGGGCGTGAAACTCTGCCGGATTTGGCATGTTTCAATATTTAAATTGCCAGAATATGCAGAGATCGACGATCGTTGCGACCGTGCGCCTTGGCGTTTTCTCTGGCATTGGAGGAGAAGCTGGAAAAGCTGGTAACTTGCGGGAACGATCGGCCAGTTCAGCGGACTGAAAGTTGCTGATCCGTGCGGTACAATCCGCCTCTTATAAGAAATAGGTGGCGAACAAGTTTTGTGGAGCTCCGTGGTTCATGGCGACAGTTTTGGTCAGATTGGTCAGATACCAACGCCTGATCGTAGTCAGCCTTTAGGGCCGTAAGTGTCTGTTCACACAAGTTAAGTATTTCGATCAGCGCTTCGGCGCTGGTGGCAGCTATTCCCATGGCAGTTTCGATAGGCAAAAATCGTGCAAGCTAACATCAAAGGGCGCGCCGGAGGAGCGGTTCAAAGCAGCACATGTTGTGAGCCGTGACGGGGTCAAAAGAGGTTTGGCTAAGCCAACAATCCTATCCAGGGTTTCGCCCATGGGACACTCAGCAGATTGTCAATGCTACCGCTTGGCCGAATTCGTGTTGGCGGCGACGCCAATCTCTGAGTGAGCGACAGAACTGTTCGGAGCAGAGTCGCCTGCGCATAATTGATATGGATCGGGGAAGATTGACACCCATCTGACAGCGTATTAATCGATACGAGAGACTTTAGTCATCTCGCACGCGCGCTATTCCCGATCCTATCAATGAAACGTTTGAAGAAAATCACTCTCGCCGACATTCCATACGTTGGCTTTGGCACGCCTGCCGGCGAATGGTTTCGCCGCTACTGGATGGTGGTCGGGACGACCCGTGATCTCCACGACATTCCCTTGGCCTTCAAAGTTTTGGGCGAAGAGCTAGTGCTGTTTCGCGATCAAGCTGGGCAGATCGGTTTGATCGGCAAGCACTGTCCGCACCGTGGCGCGTCATTGGAATACGGCGACATCGAAGATGGTGGCATCCGCTGTCCCTACCATGGCTGGCTGTTCAACGTGCGTGGACAGTGTTTGGCGATGCCGGCGGAGCCGAAGGCTAGCAAATTTCCAGAAAAGGTGAAGCATCTGTCTTATCCGGTGCAGGAACAGGGCGGATTGATTTTCGCCTATCTGGGACCCGACCAAGACAACTCGCCGCCTCTTCCCAAATACAAAGCGCTGGCTGATTCCGCCGGACAAAGATCATTGGAAGCGACCCGTGTCTATGATTACAACTGGTTTAACTTCATAGAGAATGGCGCGGATCCGGTGCACTTCTCTACACTCCATCGCGCCGATCCGAATGACGGCACCTGGCGCAGCTGGTTTTTTAACCATAAGGACATCCCCCATTTCGACGCGGTCGAAACCCCGTACGGCATGAAGGTTATCTCCCGCAAGCCCGGGCCGAGCGCAGATACCGAGTACATCGATGAAAAGAGCTTTGCTCTGCCAAGCATTCTGCAAATCGGCGATACCGAGTTCACTCATTTCAGACAGCCGCGCGAAGCTTTGAGCGCGGGCTCGCACAACGCGCATATCATGTTCGTGACGCCGAACGACGATCACAGCTTCACCTTGTTCACAGTGAATCATTACACGGGATGTGATCCCGAGTTCTTTCAAAAGTTATCACCCAGTCGCAAAATCGAAGCCGAAGCGGGGAAGAAGCCGTATGACCAACGCAAGTATTCCCCGTTCAGGGGCAATGTCAGGACGGAAGATATCGCATGCCAGGGCACTCAGCCCATGCTCGACCGGCGTAAAGAGCAACTAGCGACGTCGGACAAAGGCGTGATTTTAATTCGCAAGATTATTCTTAACGCAATTCGATCGGTGCAAGAAAACCACGCGCCCAAGGAAGTGTTGCCGGCAGATCGAGCGCATGAGCTAGTGTCCATCGACTCTTTTACCGGCGTGCGCGCGAAAGGGTTAGCCTGAGTGCGATTGGCTAGATTTGCTCGAATTGTTTCGACTGCGCTGGTCGCCGTTTCTTTGCCGGCGCGCGGTGTTGATGCTGCGCCCATGCGGATCGCCTACAGCGCCGTTAGCGGCGCTATGTCGACATTGTGGGTCGCTCAGGAAGGCGGCTACTTCAAGCGCGAAGGACTCGATACAGAATTGCTCTACATCGGCGGCGGCTCGTTATTGATTCAATCGATGCTCAGCGGCGACGTGCCGTTCGCCTATGGACCGTCGGTGCCGGTGATCAACGCTTCGTTGCGCGGTTCGGATCTGGTCTTGATCGGCAACACCGGCAACGCTTTGGTTTTCTCGATCATGTCGCGGCCGGAGATCAAACAACCGGCAAATCTCAAAGGCAAAAAAGTCGGCGTGACGCGCCTGGGCGGCTCGACGGATTGGGCGTTGGATGCGGCATCAAAACAATGGGGCATGGAGCGCGGGCGCGACATCGTCGTGATTCAGACCGGCGGCATGCCCGAGGGCGTGGCGGCGCTTCTCTCCGGCGCGCTCGACGCCGTCGTGCTGTCGCCCCCGAGTAATTTTCGCGCGATGAAAGCCGGTATGCATGAGCTGGTCGACGTCGGACAGTTGGGCATTATCTTTCCCAACACGCCGCTGTCCACCACGCGGAGTTTTATTAAATCGAACCGGGAAACCGCGCTGCGTTTTCTCCGCGGCTTTACCCAGGGATTGCATCGGCTGCGCACGGACAAAGAGTTCAGCATGAAGGTGCTCTCGAAATATACCAAAGTCACGGACCCAGAGACGCTGGCGCAGCTGCATCAGACCTACGGCGTGCGCTATAGCGGCGATCGCATTCCTTACGTGCGCGCGGAGGGCGTCGACGAGATTCTCAAACGCACTCCCGGAAAAGAAGCGCGGGAAGCCAAAGCCGGCGAATTTATCGACAACAGCCTCGAATTTATCGACAACAGCCTGTTGAGAGAACTGGAACAGAACGGCTGGTTTCGCACGGTGGGGCGCTGATGCGGGTCGTCGTGACAGGAGGGTCGGGACGGCTTGGGGAGTTCGTCGTGCGCGAGCTTTTTGCTTACACCCACCAGGTGTCGGTTCTCGATACGACCAAGCCGCGCGAATGTCTTTGTCCGACCTACATTGTGGATCTAAGCAAAGCGCATGCGCTACAAAGTTATTTCAAGGGCGCGGATGGCTTGGTTCACCTCGCGCGGCAGCGCTTTCCCTACACCGAAAGCGGATTCAATGTTGAAACACAACGCTGGCAGTTCCCTGAGATCACCGGCGACGCCGAACGGTTCAATCTCAACGTCGCGATCACTAACAATGTCTTGGCCGCGGCGCAAGCCGCCGGCGTCAAAAAGATCGTCTGCGGTTCGAGCCTGGCGGTTTATGGTTTTTATTACCCGTCAATTCAAATAACTCCTGATTATCTTCCCATCGATGAGCGGCATCCATTGCGACCGCAAGACCCGTACGGCTTGACGAAGCTCGTCGGTGAAAAGCTGTCTGATGCGCTAAGCCAGAAGAGCGGTATTCAAATCGCGAGCCTGCGCTTTTCTGGAATCTACACCGACATGCATCGCGCGCAGCTTCTCGAGCGCAAGCAAAATCCGCTGATCCGCGGCACCGGCGCGTTGTGGAGCTATATCGATGTGCGCGATGCGGCGCGGGCTTGCCGCTTGGCGCTGGAAGCTAATTTCCCCGGCCATCGAGCGTTCAATATTTGCGCGCCCGATACCTTCATGGACGACCCTACACAGGAACTTGTCAGGCGCTATCTTTCCCAGGTAAAAGACCTACGCAATGGCTTGGATGGGCGGTGCAGCGGATATTCCGTAGATAAAGCCCGGGCAGTGCTAGGGTTCGAAGCAAAATTGCTATTGAGAGAGTAATTCAACGGGATGATGTCGTCATGATCGACTTGCATGAGTTTCTCAAAGTTCTGGAAGAAGAGCACGAGCTCGCGAAGATCCGGGTCGAGGTCGATCCGAAGCATGAGCTCGGCGCGATCTGTAAGATTCACAACGAGCGGCCCAATAGTCCGGCGCTGCTGTTCGAGAAAGTGAAAGGTCATGGCATCCCGGTGGTCGGTCAGCTGTTGGCGACCGATAGACGAGTGGCTTTAGCGCTCGGACTCTCACAGGAAAATGTTTTCGACGAAACGGTCCGACGGGCGAACAGCCCGCTGCCGACGCGGCTGGTATCCAATGGTCCCTGCCAGGAGCTGGTCTTCGAAGGCAATGACGTCGATATCACCAAACTGCCGCTGTGCACGAATAATCCGCTCGACGGCGGACCGTATATCACGGCGGGCCACGTCATTCTCAAGGATCCCGAGTACGGCAAGAATCTTTCCATCTACCGGATGATGTTGGTATCAAAAAACGAAGTAACGATTCGTTTTACTCCGGGTCATGACGGTCATGACTTCATCAAGAACGCGGAAAAACGCGGCGACAAGAAGTTCGAGGTCGCGGTATGCATCGGTGTGCCGCCTTCGGTTTACGTCGCCTCGCAATTCGAGCCGCGTATCGGCGTTTATGAGTTGGAAATCGCCGGCGGATTAGCCGGCGAACCGATCGACGTCGTCAAATGCCGCACCGTCGATTTGGAAGTTCCCGCCCTGGCGGAAATCGTGCTCGAAGGTGAGCTGACGATTCCCGCCAAGACCGGCAACGAAGGACCGTTCGGCGAGTTTTGCGGTTACACGACGCAACGCGTGCCGGGCGAAAGAATCATGACGATCAAGGCAATCACCCAGCGCAGAAACCCCATCTATCACAACATCTGGCTCGGCAAACCGCCGCATGAACATTTGTATGTGGATGCGCTCACGTACGCGGTGGCGGCCTACCAAGAGCTGAAGCCGGCTTATCCGGCGCTGAAAAAAGCCTACGCGCCGCCGTGGGGAGTATCGATCGTGTTGATCTTGCAGCTGGAAAAGCGGCTGATGCGCCAGGGCATCGTCGATAATATTCTCGCGGCGTCGCTCTACACCCGAAGCGGCAAATGGAAACATGTGTTGGTCGTCGACGAGGATATCAATATCGAAGATTCCAACGAGGTTCTGTGGGCGCTGACCACGCGTTTTCAACCGGCGACGGACATGTATGTCATTCCACGGGGTATCACCAGCACGCTGGAGCCCTCGGCGACGGCCGAAGGCGTGACGTCCAAGCTCATGCTCGACTTGACCAAGAAGCAAAACTTCCGCGGCGAGGTCGCCGAGCCGACGGATACGATGCGCCAGGCGGTTTTGCACCGCTGGAAAGAATATGGTTTCAAGTAGCGGAGCGCGTTCAATGTTCAAGGTTCAAAGTTCAATGTGCTCGGATAAGCGCTTTGCGGGTTACATCGATGAGGAAATAAAGGAGTGAAAAAAGGTCGGAAAACCTGGGGTAAAAAGGTTACCGTGGCGGATATTCCCCACGTCGGGCCCGGCACGCCGACCGGCGAATGGTTTCGCCGCTATTGGCTCGTCGTCGGCATCGCGCGTGATCTCTACGACATTCCTCAAGCGGTGAAAGTTCTCGGCGAAGAGCTGGTGCTGTTTCGCGATCAAGCGGGACAGCTTGGATTGCTCGGCGAGCATTGTCCGCACCGCGGAACGTCGCTGGAATATGGCGATATTGAAGACGGCGGACTTCGGTGCGCATACCATGGTTGGTTGTTCGATATTCACGGCCAGTGTCTCGAAATGCCCGCTGAGCCGAAGGACAGCAAATTTTCCCGGAAGGTGAGCCACCTTTCCTATCCCGTGCGTGAATTCGGCGGTTTGATTTTCGCTTACATGGGAGCGGACAAAGATAACCCGCCGCCGCTGCCCAACTATGCGCCGCTCATCGATCGCGGCGGACAACGGCAGATCGAGCCGGTGCGTCACTGCGATTACAATTGGTTCAATTTCTTCGAAAACTCGGCGGACCCGGCGCATGTATGCATCCTGCATCGCAACGCCGGTTACGGCCAACAATCCTGGGGCGATCATTTTTTCAGCTACTCGGAGATGCCGCACTTCGATTTCGTCGAGACGGATTACGGCATGAAGGTCGTCATGACCAAGCCGGGGCCGACGGAGGACACAGAATTTATCGATGAAATGAGCCTGGCGTTGCCGAGCATTATTCAAGTGGGAGATACCGAGTTCGTCCACGCCAAGATGGACGCGGTGGCGCTCATGAACGAGGGCTCGCAGTGCGAGCATATGCTTTTCCTCACGCCCAACGATGACGATCATTTCATGATATTCACCGCCGACAATTACACCGGTCCGGTGGAAAATTTCTTCGAGCGTCTTAAAAAACTGCGCGCGCGCGAAACGCCGGCGCAGGAAGTGAAACCCTACGACAAGCGTAAGTACATGCCCTACAAAGGCAACATTCGCCAAGAAGATCTCGTGACACAGGGGACCCAGGGACTGCTGGGCGAAAGAGACGAACAGCTCGGCGTTTCCGATCGTGGCGTCATCAAGTTTCGGAGAATTATCCGGGATGCGATCGAGACGGCAATCAATGGCGGCCAGCCAAAGGGTGTTGTGGCGGAAGAAGACGCCCGCGAAATTTATCGATTGGACACGCGCGTCGGCGTGCAAGAGAAGAGAGATTCCTCGTCGCTCGGCTCCTCGGAATGACACGCGAGACCCCGTGCATGCGTTTGATGTCATCCTGAGCCACGCGAAGGATCTCGCAGCTGTAAGCGTTGCAAAGGGGAAGGAATCAAAACTTGGCGCGGAAATAATCCAGGACGTTGGCAGTAAAAGGAGAAGACGATGATTCGTGGAGTTTTGTTACCGATTATCACGCCGTTCGATGAGAAAGTTCGTGTCGACGAACAAATGATGCGCCAGTTGGTGGATTTTCACATCAAAGCCGGCGTTCAGGGTCTGTTCGTTCTCGGTTCCACCGGCCAAGGGCCGGCGATGACCATCGATGAGCGCAAGCAAGCGGCGGCGATCGCGCTCGATCAGGCCAAGTCGCGTGTTCCCGTCGTCATTCACGTCGGCACCGCGGATGCCGGCAGCACGGTGGAATTGGCGGAGCATGCGGCGGCGCATAGAGCCGACGCGATGGCGATTGTGCCGCCTTACTATTATTCGGATCACACCGAATACGAAATCATGGCGCACTACAAAGCGGTACACAAGGCGGTGCCACTGCCGATTTACATTTATGAGAATCCCAAATATTCCGGTATCTCGATCCCGCCCGGCTTCGCGTTGCGCATGAAGGAACAGGTGCCGGCGTTGAAAGGCATCAAAGTTGCCTACGGCCAAGGCGCTTTGCTCGAATATGTTCGTTTGCTTCCCGACGTGTCGGTATTCACCGGCAACGCGGATCTGTTCGGTCTCGTGCCCTTCGGCGTCGCCGGCATGATCAATCCACCGACGAGCTTTGTGCCGGAGATTTGCGTTGAATTGTTCAACGCGCTCGACAGCAAAGATTATCCGCGGGCGGTGGAAGCGCAGAAACGCGTCGACACCACGGCGCGTATCGTCGCGGCGCGCTTGCGCAAGTATGGCCGGGTGCCGCTGCAGGAAGTGTATCGCATGCGCGGCTTCGCAGTGAAACGTTTTCCCAAGTGGGACACCGAACAGATGCCAAAAGAAGAAGTCGTGAAGCTCGAGCGGGAATTGAGAAACGCCGGCATTCTCGGGCAGTGAGCGCGTGTCTTGCAAGTCTCGCCGATCCACACCTGGCTTGAAGCTGTGCGAGAAACGACTGTTCAAAAAGTTTTTTGTCTCATCCTGTGGTCGTTCGTCTGGCAGGGCCTTTTATTTCTCGCCAACGCGCGCGCTGAACCGATTCGATTAGCTTACAGTTCGATCAGCGGCGCGATGGCGTCCCTATGGGTGGCGCAGGATTACGGCTACTTCCGCCGTCAGGGGTTGGATGTACAGTTGCTCTATATCGGCGGCGGCTCGGTGGCGACCCAGGCTCTCATCGGCGGCGATGTCCAATTCGTCCGACTCGGCGCCAATTCCGTTGTTCAGGCTTCGCTGAGAGGGGCGAGTCTAAAGATGATCGCCAATACCATCAATACGCTGGTGTTCTCGCTGATAGCGCGGCCGGAGATTCAAACGGCCAAGGATTTAAAAGGCAAAAAAATTGGCTTAACGCGCCTCGGCGGTTCGACGGACTTCGCGTTGGATCTGGCGCTTAAAAAATGGGGGCTGCGGCGCGGTGCCGACGTGGCGGTCATTCAGACCGGCGGCATGCCCCAACTGCTCGGCGCTATCACCGGCGGAGTCGTCGATGCCGGCGTGGTTTCACCGCCGACGAACTTGTCCGCGGCAAAACTCGGCCTTAAGGAACTGGTCGATTTCGGCGAAATCGGCATTGTCTATCCCAATTCGCCGCTGGCGACGACGCAGCTTTTCCTGGAAAAAAATCGCAGCACGGCTTTGCGACTATTGCGCGCTTATTGCGAAGGCATTCATCGGGTCAGAACGGACAAAGAAGGAACTATAAAAGTGCTCGCTAAATACACAAAGGTCCAAGATATGGATATTCTCGCGGAGCTCTACCGGATTTACGGCGTGAAGTACCTCGAGCCGATTCCAAAGGTTCGGCTCGATGCGGTGGATGAAGTGTTGCGCTCCGAGGTGAAAACGGCGGCTCCCGTAAAAGCGAGCGACTTTGTCGACAATAGTTTAGTGACCGAGCTCGAGCAGCAGGGATTGTTTCAGACATTGTATCGATAGGAGGAACGAATGGCTTACCGAGATCTGCGTGAGTGGATGGAGCAAGTCGATCAGTTGGGCGAGCTCAAGACCGTCGAAGGCGCGGATTGGGATTTGGAGATCGGCGCGATTATCGAAATGGCTCGCAAGGAGTCTAAAGTCGCTCCGTGCATTGTGTTCGACTCCATCAAGGGCTTTGACAAGGGCTTAAGGCTGGTGGCCGGCCAGCTCAACTCGATCAAGCGAGTCGCGCTTACCTGCGGTATGCCGACGGACATGTCGACCATGGATCTGGTCGCCGCCATGCGCAAGAAGATCAAAGAGATGAAACCGATTCGTCCGCGGGAGGTCAAAGACGGCCTTTTCATGGAGAACGTCTGGGAAGAAAAGGACGTCGACGTTCTGCGCTTTCCGACACCCCGTTACAATATCGGCGACGGCGGACGCTACATCGGCACCGGCCATCTGACGATCACCAGAGATCCCGAAGAGGGCTGGCTCAATATCGGCACTTACCGTGTCATGATTCACGACAGTAAATCTGTCGGCCTTTATATTTCGCCGGGACGCCACGCGCGCATTCAGATGGAAAAATATTTCGCTCAGAATCGTCCCATGCCGGTGGCGTTGTCATTAGGTCATGATCCACTTCTATTTATGGCTTCGGCGTTCGAGGTGCCGTATGGTCTCTCGGAATATGATTTTGCCGGTGGCCTGAAAGGCGAGCCCATCGATGTCGTGACATTGGCGCGAAGCGGTCTGCAGGTGCCGGCGACCGCGGAGGTTGTCATCGAGGGAGAGTGTCTGCCGGCGGACCAAAAGACCGAGGGACCTTTCGGTGAATGGACCGGATATTACGCGAGCCACGTGCGCGAAGAACCCGTCATCCGGATCCACCGCATGTATTTTCGCAATGATCCGATCATGGCCGGCGCGCCGCCGAGCCGCCCGCCGACAGAGGCGACTTTCTACAAGAGTTTTTGGCGCTCGGCGATGGTTTGGGAAGAGTTGGAGCGCGCCGGCGTGCCCGATGTGGTCGGCGTTTACTGTCCGCCCGAAGGCAACACGCGCCTGTTGACCGTGGTCGCCATTCGCCAGCGCTATCCCGGCCACGCGCGTCAGGCGGGTGTGATCGCTTCGCAGTGTCACGCTGCCGCCTATCTGGGGCGTTTCACCGTCGTGGTAGACGACGACATCGATCCCACGGACATGAAGGATGTGTGGTGGGCGATGACGACGCGGTGCGACCCGGCGGAGGACATTGAGATTCTCCGGCGCTGCTGGAGCGGTCCGCTGGATCCGATCATTCAAAGAGGCAAGAAGGGATTCAATTCACGCGCCATCATCGACGCTTGCCGGCCCTACGACTGGATCAAAGATTTTCCCGCCTCGGTGATCGTGCCGCCGGAACTGGCGCAGCAAGTTAGAGAGAAGTGGGGAAAACAGATTTTATCGTAAGCTGCTTGTGACTAATTTATCGCTCAAATTTTGATAGTGGTTCAGTTAGGTACCCCCACGCCTTTTAACCTCGAGAAAGATTCCTCGCTGCCGCTCGGAATGACAACAAAATGGTCTGTCATCTCGAACGAAGTGAGAGATCTTGACCCAACTGAACCATCACCTGGTTTTCTTCCTAAGTCGGCGATGGACTCGCTATTTGGATGACAGCCATCGATCGACATCGCTGCGCTACTCGAACGCTAAGATTATTTAATTGCTCCGCTCTCCTTAAGGTTGCGCAAGAACCGCGTGTCCAGAAGATCCTCCGGCTTTAGCTCGCGAATCTTCGGATTTTTTGCGCCGAGATCATCGAGCACGGTTTTTATGCCCGCGACCGTAGGCAAGGGATAGTCGAGCAAGAATTTCGTCGTCAATAACTTGTGATACTCTTCTATGTCGTTTCTCTCCTTGATACCGCTGTTCTTGGCAATGATGTTGTAAGTACCTGTTTATTCGTCTTGAACCCCTGAAGACCCTCGACGTAGGCCTTTAGAAACGCTGCGATCAGATCGGGTCTCTTCTCGATCAAGATTGCCGGCGCATACAGAACGCCTTGCGGGTATTCCGCGTCGACCTGCGACAGGTCCGCCAAAACGCGCAGCCCCAGTTTCTTCGCCCGCGGAGTCTGTGACAGCGAGAGAATCGAACCTTGAACTTTACCGCCGGCGATCGCCGCGAGGCGCTCGGGAGAGTTGCCTATTTGAAGGATGGTAACGTCTCTGACCGGCTCCAAGCCCCAGGATTTTAACGCCAGGCGGGTGATGAAGTCCGAGCCGGAGCCGAAGCGGCTAACGGCAACGGCCTTTCCCTTGAGGTCTTGGGGCCGCGTGATGTTCATGGACGTTACGAAGCTGTAAACGAACTTATTGATCAACGCCGTGAGAATCTTCAGTGGGAAACCGGCTAAATGGGAAGTGACCACTTCCGTTGCCGCGCCTCTGCCGAACTGAACGTCTCCGGCAATCATCGATTGCACCACGGTGGAGCCGCCGGGAATGTAGACGATCTCCACATCGAGACCGTACGTTTTAAACAACCCGACTTCCTTGGCGAAATGGTGGACCTCTTCACCCGACCCGACGCCGCTATAGCCCAATACGACCTTCTCGATTGCGTGACCGTTGGGAGGCGGTAGGAGAAAAAATGCTACAGCCAGCAAGCATGCAAGACGACGCATAGATCATCCTCTATTTCGGTAAGTAACGGGAGGCATATTGAAAGGGATGTTCCTCTTCCTGAGCTCGTCGACAAATATTTGCCGCACTCTCGGGTCTTCATATTCAAACTCGATCAGATGGCCGCCCGCGGCGGTGCTGACGAACAATTTCTCATAGTCCGGGCTAATGCGAAACTTCTGACCGAAAGGTTTAAATGCCAGCATCTTGAGCGGTTCTTTTGCCGTATTGAAATGCTGATGAAACCACATATGTGGCGGCGAAATCATGCTCCCCGTTCCCCAATCATATTTTTCCATCTCGCTTCCCTCCGGCCACATGAGGGAATAACCCTCGCCCTCGAGCACCAGGATATCGGCGCCGGGACCGTGGCGGTGCGCCTTCTTGTAGGCGCCGACCGGCGAACGGGTGATGTGCGCGGAAATAATATTGTCGCAGAATTCGAGCTCGACGTTGGTTGCTCCGGGTCCTTTGCGCGTCCAGTCGTGAAATTGGAGCTTTTCAATATCGGCAATAAAGCTCGTGTCCCAGACCCGCTTGTCGGGAACCGCCACTCCCTTGCCGCTGAAATAGTCTTCCTCGCCGCGATAGCGGTCCAGGAACTGATAATTGTTGTTAAAGACGAAGTCGTAACTATGGTACAAGTTGAAAACCATCGGTGCGTTGGTATATCCGACAAAACGCGCCGACTCGCTTCCTTGCCCATTAAAATGCTGATGCCAGGCGTTGATCGGTATGGAAAACAGCGAGCGTTCCTGCCATTCGAAAGTCTGCTTTTTACCGTTGTCGAGCCAGACGCTGGTGGCACCGCGTCCTTTCAGGACGTAGATCATCTCCTCGAACATCTGTTTCTGCGGCTGCAAACTCTGTCGCGGGGGAATCTCGCAGACATACGCCGCCGCGTTAGGCGGATCCTTGGGATGCCCCACGATGATGTAGCAACCGAGCCCGCCGCGCCGATGCCACGGAGCGACCTCGATCGTCCGTATGTCGTCGATGACGAAATTTCTCGTCACCGGAAGCTCTTCCCACTGCAAGAATTGATCGAAAGAGGTTTTTTCGCCGTAGATTGCTTCCATGTAGGCCGCTTCATGTGCCATTTTTATCTCCTATCGAAAAACTTTCTGGCAAAGCACAAGCCATTTACGAACCGGGATTTCGCGTTCTTTCGCAGCGCGCTTACGTATATCTTGCTCTTGTTGCAATGGATTAATCATTAAAATAATTGTGATCATATGTTGGCATTAAAGAACGTGTCAATTTGAAATGTTTTGGTTACTGCTTTAAATATGCTTGACCAAAAAATCGTTGACTGAAATCAAGATGTGACATGTTGTTGTTTCCCGGAGAGTTCACGATCTAGAAAATGGCAGTAAGAGACAACGCGATTCGCCGCATAAAACAAATATTCGGCTTCATATTGCTGGTCAACGGGGCAGTAGATTTCACGCCGGCTCAGGCGCAGAAAATTTCCATCGCGGTTTCCAATCCCGATATGTCATTTCTCAGCGGCGGGGTGGCCAAATTCAAAGGATTTTTCAAAGAAGAAGGACTCGATGCGGAGCTCGTGCAGATCACGGCCAACGTCTCGATAGCGGCGTTGGCGGGAGGCAACGTCGATTACAATCTCATTCTGCAGTCGGTCGTGACGGGCAACTTGCGCGGACTGCCGATCAAGGTCGCGGGAATTCTCATCGAACGGCCAAATCATGTCGTTGTGGTCAATCCCAAAATTGTCCGCTTCGCGGATTTGAAGGGAAAAAAGATCGCCATCAGCTCGTTCGGATCGGTGACAGATATCCTAGCGCGACTGACTGTAGAGCACTTTAAACTCAATCCGAATAAAGACGTTCAATTCGTTGCCGCGGGGAGCGGTTCCGGAAGACTTGCCCAATTAGAATCCGGTCTGGTCGATGCTGCCTTGGTGTCTCCGCCATCCGATCAAGTCGCGGAGTCGCGGGGCTTTAAAAGCTTGTTGCGCACGCGGGACATTATGATTTTTCCCGTCAACGGCCTTGGCCTTCACGAGCAGAAACTCAAGAATCACCGCGGCGAAGTCAAGAGAGTCCTCCGCGGATTGTTAAAAGCGAACCGCTTCATTCTGGACGACAGGAAAGGCGCCGTCGACATACTACAAAAATGGAGCCGCACACCGTTGAGCGTCGCCGAACAAGGCTATGCCTCGTCCGCCGCAAACTTTACGCGCAACCTGCTGGCGCCTCGCGATGCCTTGGAAAAAGTTATCCAGAGCACGAAACTCAATATCGATCTCAAGAGAGAAGTGTCTCCCGACGAGGTTTTTGACTTCAGTCTAATGCGGGAAATTCTAAAAGAAATGGGCGAATCGCCGGGATAAGTCACGGGCGCGTTCGTGATCGCCAAGAGTTTCCCGTCGGCAACAGGCCCTACGGCGGCATGAGCATCGGCGAACCGCCGGTGCTGATCGCGGCAGCCGCCGTCGCCAATGCTGCGCACGACGCTCTGGGAGTACGAATCTACGATTTGCCGATTGCGGCGGAAAAAGTGCTGCGGGCGCTGCGCGCAGAACGGGAGCAATGGAGTGATGGAGTAATGGGCAATTGAACTGCGAATCTTTGCCTGTGCGTCTGCTCCTTAACGACTTGAACGGAGCGAAGCGATTGAACGATTTGAACGACTGGAACGCATCCCAACCACACCCCGTTGCCACTGGTTCTTTTACCTGCTAATTCACTCTACATTCTATGAAAGATGAACTTGCTAAACGGCTCGTTCAAGGTCTCAAAAGTGCCGGCATTAACTTTGTAACGTACCTACCCGAGACTCGCTTAAGCCAAATCGTGCCGCTGATCCGCGACGACCCGGAGATGGAGTTAATTGCCGCAGCGAGTGAGCAGGAGGCGGTGACGATCGCCGCCGGCGCGACTCTCGGCGGAAAATGCGCTGCGGTGTACATGGAAAACACCGGGATCTATGTTTCCAGCTACAGCCTGCTCACGGTCGGAAAGCAACTTGGCGTGCCGCTTCTCCTCGTCGTCGGCTATTTAGGCGGCGTTGCCGATCAGCGCAACAGCTTTCTTTACGCCACCATCGGTAAACACACGGTTCCAGTACTCGAAGGATTGGGAATCGACTACATGATTCTCGAAGACGGCGAGAAGCTCGAAGTTAAAGTAAATGACGCGGTGCGAGCTGCCAATTCGCTGCGCGGGCCTTTTGCGCTGCTCTTTGCCGGAGAGTTTTCCTCATGATTCGTCACGAATGTCTCGAATTGCTGGCGGCCAAGGTGACCGATCAGTTGGTCGTGACTTCCCAAAGCGGCCAGCGCATCGAGTGGTCCCACTTGTCGAGACATGAAGGCAATTTACTGGTCGGTATGATGGGCTGCGCCATCGGCGTGGCGACCGGCTTGGCTTTGGCTTTGCCGCACCGCAAAGTGATTGCGCTGGATTCGGATGGCAGCGTGTTGCTTTCGCTCTTCAACCTCGCGACGCTCGGCAACCTCAGGCCGAAGAATTTAGTGATCTATGTTTTCGACAACGGCGTTTACAGCGGCAGCCGCATAAGCTATCCCACGGCCACTTCCGGCAACACGGATTTGGCAGCGATAGCGCGCGGCGCGGGAATCACCAACGCGCACACGATTCGCGACATCGAAGACTTCAAAAAAAACGCTATCGAAGCTCTGAGGCGAAATGAGTTGTCGTTCTTCGTCTGCAAAGTCGAAGAGAGTCTGATGCACCGGGAGATTCCTCGGCCCAATACCGATCTTGCGGAGAACAAATACACGTTCGTGCGCTATTTGGAGCGGACCGAGGGCAAAGTGATTCCATTCGTCGGTCGGGGCTGATTCATCTTGGAGGGAAGGATGCGAACAGTGAAAAGGCTGTCTGTGATTGCCACGGCACTGGTGGTGTTTGGCGCTGCCGATCAGCGAACCATTGGGGCGCAGGATTTCTATAAGGATAAGACGCTGACGATAGTTGTCGGCTATTCACCGGGCGGCTCGTTCGATCTCTACGCTCGCGTGCTCGCGCGTTACATCGGCCGATACTTGCCCGGTAATCCGACCAGAGTCGTCGAAAACATGACCGGCGCCGGCGGGATGATCGCTGCGAATCACTTGTACAACCGAGTCAAGCCTGACGGGTTAACGATCGGCGCATGGGCTTCGCCGTTGGTGCTGCAGCACATCATGGGCAATGAAGCGGCGCAGTTCGACGGCCGTAAATTCGGTTATCTTGGTATTCCGAGTCCGTACGACACGGTTTGCACGTTTAACCAGCAGAGCGGCATTACCAAGATGGATGATTGGATCAACGCCAAGCGACCGCAAAAGATCTCCACCATCGGCCCGGGTACGAGCACATCGGACATTCCCAAGCTGCTCAAGGCTGCGCTCCACTTACCGATAGACGTGATCGACGGATACAAAGGCGGCGCAGATGCCCGGTTAGCCGTCGAGTCTGGCGAGGTCGACGGCTATTGCGGCTCGTGGGGAACGGTGGAAACGGTCTGGCGGGCGGCCTACGAGAGCAAAAAAATTGTGCCAGTTTTACAAGCGTCGCTCAAATCCCACGCCAAATACCGGCGTATTCCCTTGGCGATCGAGTACGCCAAGACAGAGGAAGCGCGCGAACTGCTGAAAGTCGCGGACAATGTCCACGTCGTGCAATTTCCATTTTCCTTGCCGCCAGGTATGGCCAAGGATCGGCTTGAACTGTTGCAGCGGGCCTTTATTAGTGCGTTAAAGGATCGTGATCTCGTCGCCGAAGCAAATCGATCGCAACTCGACATCCATCCGGTTGATGGACCGGCAATCGCGAAGACTTTGGCGAGTCTTTACGAGCTCAAGCCGGCAACCGTGGCGCAACTGAAAGACATCCTGCTGCCAAAGAAGAAATAGGACGAAATGATCGATAGTATACGGCGCCGGGCGACGCGTAGCATGCTGGGTTTCCAACAGCGTCGGATGGCAATTTCTGTTATTCGATGCCAACTTGACACCAGTGGCAATTTCCCGGTAGAGACTCACTCAGAACATTGGCTCGCGATCGTCAAAATCTAAAAGCGAAGCGAGGGACGCAATTATGGCAGAGATCGTCATCGGTATAGGGACGTCACATAGCCCGCAATTGAGCATACGCGCGAAGGATTGGGCTCACCTGTTAAAAAAGGACGAGACCGATCCACGGCTCGACTATCCAGCCCTGGTCAGCCGGGCGAAGTCGGGGCTAGCAGCGGAGCTTACGCCGGAGAAGTTTCGCGAGCGTGATGAAGCTTGTCTGAAAGGGGTAAAAAATCTGGGCGACGCCCTGCAGAAGGCTAACGCCGACGTGGTGGTTGTTTTCGGCGACGATCAACACGAGCAATTCCACGATGAGAACATGCCGACGTTCGCCATCTACCACGGCAAGTCGCTGCCTGTCGTCAAGGATAACAAACTACGATCTTCGGGGTGGAAGGACGCGGAGCGCCAGGGCTGGGCGGAGACGGCGAGTGAATATGAGACAGCGCCTGATTTGGCGAATCATTTGATTCGTTCATTGGTCGATGCCGAGTTCGACATCGCGCGCTGCAACAAGTTGCGCGAAGAAATCGGCGTCGGTCACGCGTTTAGTTTTCTCTACCGACGCGTGCTGCCTGGGAACAGACTGCCCATGGTGCCTGTGATGGTGAATACGTACTATCCGCCGAATCAGCCGACGCCCAAACGATGCTATGCTTTCGGCCAGGCGGTACGTAAAGCGATCGAGTCCTGGAATAGCGACAAGCGCGTGGCTCTCATGGCATCCGGCGGGCTGAGCCACGTGGTTATCGACGAGGAAATCGATGCGATGACCATCGACGGATTGAAGAATAAGAAGCCTGAAACGTTGTTTCGATTGCCACGAGAAAGATTGTGGGGTGGGACTTCAGAGATCCTCAATTGGGTGGCTCTGGCGGGCGCAATGGAGGACCGCGAACTGAAGTATTTTGAATACGTGACCACCTATCGCTCGCCCGCGGCGACCGGCTGCGGCATGGGGTTCGCGTACTGGCAGTAAGAATTGTTCCGAGTCTCGAGTTTCGGTTTCAAGAGCATAGCCGTGAAGAGCGGTTGAATGACGCGCGAAGCGATTATCGAAAGACTCGCGAAGCTCGACACCTGCGCGGTTTCAGATGCGTTGGACAGCTTAACGCTGAAAGGCGCGACATGGGGGATCGGGCCGCTCTGGCAATGCCCCCGCATCGTCGGGCGGGCGGTGACGATGAAAATCAAGCCCGCCGGATTACAGCAACCAACACAGCACCTCGGCACAGCACCCATCGAAGCGGCAAAGCCAGGCGACATCATTGTTATCGATAATGGCGGACAGTTGCAATTTTCCTGTTGGGGCGGGCTGCTGGCGCTCTCCGCGAGACTAAAAGGTGTGAGCGGCGTCGTCATCGACGGCGCTTGCCGCGACATCGATGAAGCGCGCGAGCTCAACTTTCCTGTGTATGCCCGGGGTGTTGTGCCGATGACGGCGCGCGGGCGCATCATGCAAGAGTCGTTCAATCAGGAAATTCAGTTTGGCGGCGTG
>VBKY01000152.1 GCA_005879255.1 Deltaproteobacteria bacterium | reverse complement strand
CGTCGATGACCCGGCGCGATTCCGGCCAATCGCCAGTCGCATGGGCAAAGTCGCTCCCCCACAGCAATGCTTTAACGCCGACGTCGTGACGCAGCCGAACACCGAGCGGATCTTTCATGAACCCCCAGCGATTGCGCTCGCGCAGATACTCACTTGGCTTGCACTTGAGCGGTTGCATACCCCAATCGCGCTCTGCCCAGTAGCGATTGCGCTCGTAGTTATCGTCGATTTGCGAGAGACAGTAAGGCAGCCAGCCGACCTGAGTCTCGGCCCAGTAGACGCGTAACTTTGGAAATCGATCGAACACGCCCGCGAAGGCGAGCTGCAACGGCGCCAACGCATTGTCGCTGGTGAAACGGACGAGCAAGCTCACCGGATCGCGGCCGGGCGCTCTCGAGAAAATCTCGTCGTGCCACCGTTGGTGTGTGCAGTAATCGGCATGCCGAGTTCGATGGCCGCCGCCCAGAAGCGATCGTCTTCGGGAAGCGCGTAGCCTTTGCCGTTGGGGAACTTGTAGAGACAGACACCTTTGTAGCCGGCGCGCGCGCAGAACTCGAGCTCGGCGATGGCGTCGTTGACGCCGGTGTCCGGGATCACGCCCATGGCGATCAATCTATCGGGCGCGAAGGAGCAATACTCTTCGATGAGCCAAGAATTGTAGGCGCGAATCAAAGCGAGGTACGGTTCGTCATCGCTGATGCCGCGCCAGGA
Source organism: Deltaproteobacteria bacterium (assembly GCA_005879255.1). Next base: position 14,613 of record VBKY01000152.1, on the reverse strand, counting down.
GCTCATATAAGAAGGGTGGGTGTAGAGGACCTCGGCGTCGACACCGTCTTGGTCTTGTTCGCCCAACCGCCGTGCCGGGCTACCGGTGCCGGGCCCATCGTAACTGACGCCGTTGATGTCGTGCTTATCGTAAGCGCCGCCCGTCCCCGTGATCTGGAGACTGGGCGAGTGCGGGCGACGATTCTCAATGATAAATGCATCGTCGCCGTTGGCGAGCTTGATGCGCCGCGGCGCCCGGTCACGCCACTTCGTGGGCACGCGGTGGGTCCAACGCTCGGGGGGAAAATCAAGATGGGAATCCCCGGAGACCATTTGAACTTTACGAGCCATCGTAACCTCCTCTGATGTTAAATAGGGTGATGGAGTACCGGAGTGATGGTGTATTGGTAGCTGACCCATCAAGTCAGGGGGACAGGCAAGTTTTTGAAAAACAGAAAGTAGCCAGTCCCCGTTTCCAGTGCTCCAATTCTTACCTTCCTTCTTCATGGTAAAGACCGAGCGCTTCGAGCGCCGGGCGGTCGCTGACCGTGAAAAGAATAGCGCGCTCGTTCATCGAACTGTTCTGATGTGAATGCCATTGAAACGGCGGGAGCATGAAACAATCTCGCTCGCGCCATTCGATTGTGGTACTGCCAGTGACCGTCGTCGTGCCTTGGCCTTTGACGACGAAATACATCGTTATCCCAGTGTGCCGGTGCTCGCGCGTCTTTTGCGACGGCTGTAAGAGCTGAATCTGCGCGCTGAGTGTGGGCAAGGTGTGGCCGCCGGTAGAAGGGTTTGTGTATTCGAACATTAGACCGTCGTAGGGGTTTACTGCAGCAGTCTCGGTAAGCTCCTGCACCGCCTTTAGAGTGTCATTCCATTTGTAATGCGTGGGCGGAAGAATCTGCGATGCGCCGGCAGATTTTACCGGCCGAAGGCCGCCCGCGACCTTGGAGTAATAGTTTTCCGGATGGACGGTGGGTTGCACTTCGTCGTTAGGCCAGAGTTCGCGCCGAAACGCTCCGAGATAATTCACCAAGTTGCGATCTTGAATATCCAGCCAGTAAATCGGACCTTCGCCGATGTTAGCTGTCCCGTGCCAACTCCAATTGGGTTGCACGAGAAGATCGCCGGGCTCCATAAACATGCGTTCCCCGTCTGAAGTCGTATAGGCGCCCGTACCCTGAATGATAAAGCGCATCTGCGCCGGTGTGTGACGATGGGAGGGAACCTTCTCGCCAGGATTGAGAAGTTGGTAAGAGACGTAAACCGCGCCGCTGGAAAAATTTGGAGCCGCCAACCCGATAACCCGCTGGTCGGTGTCTTCGGGCAAGCGAACTGTTCTTAAAGACTCGTCAAGAAGCGGCGCGACTTCCTGCCAGGGCCAAAGTCGCGGCTGGAGCTTTGGCGAGCTCGAACCATCGCGCTGCCACATGCCGCGCAAATCGTGGCGCGCATACTTTTCATGCAACTCCTTGAGATGCTCAAAGGCCGTACTGTTCGGCATCGTCTTTGCTCCCTTCTATTTTAGAGTATCCGGCGGCACTCCTTAGCGACCTCCACGAGCAATTTCGCTTTGGCATTGGCCAGCTCACGGCTGATGGTCATGAGACCGCAGTCGGGGGCGACCCAGAGATTGTTCGGTTCGATGTATTTCAGCGCCACGCGCACGCGCTCGACCACTTTTGAAACCGGCGGCACGGGTGTGTCGCTCGGGTCGACGCAGCCGAACATGACAATGCGACCTTTGGCGATACTCAGCACCGCTGGATCGTAACCGCTGCGCGCGAACTCGACGCCGAAGCCGCCGATCTTGGTTTTCATCAACTCCTCGAGCAGCTCCGGATACTCATACTCATGCTGTTGGCCGGCGCCGCCGGGGTAGCCGTAGCAGAGATGAACGACGGTCGGCACGGTGATGCCTTCGAGACAGCGGTCGAGGGCTTTGGCGCCGTATGCGAAAACTTTCTCGTGATAACGCGTCATGGCCGGCTCATCAATTTCGAGCACATCGCAACCCGCCGCTTGTAAGTCGCGAAGCTCCTCGTTGAGCGCCGCAGCCACGTCCAGCGCCATGGCGGCTTCGTCTTTGTAGAATTCATCGAGCGTGCTGTCGACCACAGTCATCGGTCCGGGGACGTCCATCTTGATTGGCTTGTTCGTTTGCGCTTTGGTGAAACGAAGATCTTCGATAATGGCGGGCGCGCGTCTTTTTATCTTTCCCACGACGCGCGGAACCGGGCGCGGCTCCTCACGCCGCCGATAGATTGTTTTCACCGCTTCATGTTCGAGGTCAATGCCCTCGAAACCGGCGAGAATATGATCGATAAAACCCGTGCGCCGCTGCTCGCCGTCGGAAAGCAGGTCGAGGCCGATACGTTCTTGCGTGTGAATGCTCAGCGCCGTGGCGTCGTCCTGAGCTTCTTTGAGCGCGGCACCTTCGAGACGAAACACTGCGCGGCTGCGTTCATTCTGCGCCAGCCAATTGGGCCGTGGAAAACTACCGATGGTGGTGGCGGTGATCGGTGGAAGTTGCATGGATTCACCTCTGGTTTAGCTTTGTTCTTGGCTATACATGCGGCGGAAATGAAACACAAGATTGGGAGGCCATGAATGGAGTGTTGGAGTCGTGGAGTAGTGGGGAAGTAGGGAAGTCAGAGAAGGATTGGGTCGAAGATAGATGATAGCCGAAACATTTACCACAGAGGCGCAGAGGTCGCAGAGTTCGGAGAAATGTTTTTAATCAAACAATCTTTACTCTGCGCTCTCCGCGCCTCGGCGGTGCAATCTCCTAGCCCGCTTCACACGGAAGCCTGAAGACTCAGTTTGATCGCCGCAGATTCAATGGCTCCCAATGGCCCACGAGCGCGGTGAAGTAGGCCGGCACTTTCGTGTCAAAACTTAGCGGCTCACCGCTGAAGGGATGCGCGAAAGAAATCGATTTGGCATGAAGTGCCAGGCGGTTGCGGACTTTTCGCTCTGGTCCGTACCTCGGGTCGCCGACCACCGGGTGTCCGATGGCCGCGAGATGCACGCGAATCTGATGCTTGCGGCCGGTCAAGAGATCGACTTCCAGTAAACTAAAGTCTTTGGTCTGCTTGAGCACTTTGTAAGCCGTGTGGGCCAGCTTGCCCTTGCGTGCATCGTTAGTCGTGTACACACCGTGCGCTTGGTTCTCCGCCAGATACGTTGTGATGGTCTCCGCGCTTTTCTTACACCGGCCATGAACAACCGCGAGATATTTTTTCTTCGTGTCTTGCCACTGGCTCTGCAAGCGAAACTTTGCCGCTTCGTTCTTGGCGAAGAGAAGTATCCCTGACGTCTCCCGATCGAGCCGGTGCACGATAAAAATACGATCCCTCGACTTGGCAACACCCTTGCGGACATAATCGGTGAGAATGAAGTACGCCGTGCGCGACTTCTCTCGGTCCGTGCTGATGGTCAACAGGCCCGGCGGTTTATCCACCACGATAATATCTCGGTCTTCGTGAATGATCGCGAGCCCTCCCGGTAGAAGTTTGCCACTTGGGCCGGTATGTCTACGCATCGTGAGTGCTCGGTCTGTCGTTGTTAGCCTTCTAACTATTAAGGGAGCCGCTTTAGGAGACGATAACGCCGGTCGCTCTGTCTCCTGAGATGACTCCACTAATAAAATTAGAATCGGCTGAAATATCCGCTGGCTATCCGAACTTGTCAACAATCTTCTAGCCGCAAAACACCGGCGGTTCGGCGGCCCATCTCCCTATTGGCCCCTCGCTTATCAGCTCAAAGTTTGGGCGGCTTGCGCAAATGTTTTTCGGGGGTATTTCCAGTGCTGATAGCAACTGAATGGGAAGGGCAACCACAGGGGGTTGCCCCTACAAAACCGATTCGCGTTCTTTGCGCGGCTCCAGTTTCTTCACATTCGCTAAGGACAAGCTTTACGGTTAATTTGCCGATTTCGAATCTTCTTGCTTAAAACGATTTGAACGGCTTGAACGGTTGGAACGACTGGAACAAGGGTTTTGGTCATCATTTACAACTCTCATTCTCTTTTTCCTAGCAAACGATAGAAAAGCGTCGTCGTTACGATCAAGGAAGCGGCGGCGGTGAGCGCGAGGCCGAGGGAAGCGCCGAAGAGGGTCGCGGAAGTGCCCATGACGATGGAACCGATGGAGCGCATTCCTTGATCGAGATTAAACACGCTCATCACCCGGCCCATAAGATTGCGCGGCGCTTCAATCTGAATGATCACCCGGCTGATGGTGCGGAAACTTACCTGGCCTGCGCCTACGAGGGCGAGTAGTAGGACTGAAAGCCAAAAGATCGGCGATGCGCAAAAGAGCATTAGAAAAATCGGCGTCGTCGTGGTCATGACCCATAGCAGCATGGCACGGTTCCAACGTTCGCCCACAGATGCAAGAAAGCTCAGCGAAGCGATTCCGCCCAATCCCGGTGCGGCCATCAGTATGCCCAATCCGTCGGGACCTACCTGCAGCACTTCTTTGGCGAAAACCGGAAGAAAACTCTGGTAGGTGACGATAAACACGGCAAAGGTGTAGGCCGCGACGATGCTGCTCAAAATCACCGGCGCATGCCAAACATAGTGAAAGCCTTCTTTGAACTCGTGCAGGAAGTTTTCTTCCCGCTTTGTCGATGGTTCCTTATTCGTGCGAAGGAACAGCATTCCCACGCCGGAGAGCATCAGGGTCACTGCAAATGTCGCGTAGCAGCCGGCGACGCCGATCCAAATAATCAATAGGCCGCCGAGCGACGGTCCCGCTATCCGAGCAATGTTGAAGCCGACCGTGTAAAGCGAGACGGCGTTCAGGATATCTTCTCGCGGCACTAATTCCGCAAGTATGGACTGGGCAGCCGAAGGATTGATCGCACGGATTGAACCGGAGAGGATTTCGAGCACAAGCAGGTGCCAGAACGCGAGAGTGCCGAAAATATAGATCGCCAGAAAAATTACTGTCGGGATGGCGGAGACGAACTGCACCAAGATCAACAAAAGCTTGCGATCATAGCGATCGACCAACACGCCGCTGAGGGCGCCAAGAATCAAACGGGGCGCCGCACTGCACAGCCCCAAGATTCCCAACGCCATCGCGGAGCCGGTGATTTCATAGGTAATCCAGAAAAGCGCCACTTCCTGGACGAAGTGGCCGAGGGAGCCGAGCGTATCCGTGAACCAGAATAACGCGTAGTCACGGTGGCGCAGAGAGTGAAAAATGCGAATGGTGTGCAGCTCCTTGTATCACTAAGTCTGAAAATGTTCTCGGCTCGCGCAAATGTTTCGGTTTGAAGAGTCTCGGATTCGGATATTCCTCGCGCCAAGTTGCCAAGACGCTAAGTGACAGCGAAGCGCGTCATGCCGAGCGAACGCGAGGGATCTAAGAAAGATTTCTCCCTTCGGTCGAAATGACAAGCGTTTTACCTTTGCGTCTTTGCAGGAAATATTCCGATTCTTTCGGTTGCGGTTCTGCCGCGAGATCAGCGAAACAAACTCTGTTTATAGCCTTTCCGCCGGCTATAGGGAAGTAATCGGTGATCGTTGCCTTTGGTTGACAGCGAACAAGATTCAGAATAGTTCGTTGTCATCAATTTCGCTGAAGGAGAAAAACTTTTGTGGCTTACGATGATCGCAGCGTAAAACCGATGAGCGCAAGTTTGATGCGGGCGCGCATCGCAACGAAAATCTTAGCCGGGCTTTATGAAGACGCGCCGACGATTTTGACCAGCGCGATTCGCTTAATGGTCGAATTGCCCGGCGGCAAAGCAGGGTCCGGACCGCCATATCCTTTCACCATCGGTGTCAGCCCTGCCTGGTGCAGCGGTTTGAACGGCGCCAAATTAGTCGCGAGCGGCAAGCTCGATCTCGTTTGGCTCAATCCGTCGATCATTCCCTCGATGGCTGTGCGCGGCGTCGGGCCGTTCAAAGGCAAGTCACCATTACGCGCGTTGGCGGTGTTTCCCTCCTGGGACCGCTTGGTCATTGCCGTGTCGCCGCGGCTCGGGGTGCGAACGATGGAAGAGCTGATCGCCAAAAAACCAAAAATGAGGGTGTCGATCGCAGTGAACGATTGCGTCGACTTCGCGATTAAGTTTCTGCTCAAAGCGCACGGCATTTCCCAGCGGGACTTCATCAAGTGGGGCGGTAAGGTCGATGAAGTCGTGCGCCCGAGCAATCCGCAGCGGCGCGAAGGGATTATTTCCGGCAAGCTCGACATGGTCATCGATGAGGGAATGGATTCTTGGGGCGACGTCGCGGTAGAGCATGGCATGATCTTTCTGTCTTATTCGGAGCCAGTGCTACAGAAGTTAGAGAAGTACGGTTTCCAGCGCGCGCGCTTGGATCACGGCCGCGTCGCCGGCATCAACGATCCGACGACCGTCGTCGATTTCAGCGGCTGGCCGATCGTCGTACACAAGAAATTTCCCGACGAGCTGGCCTACCACATCGCCGGCGTGCTGGATAAAATTCGCGACGAGATTCCATATGACGCCGCGGAGACGCCGTCGATGAAACAGCTTTGCACGAACACGGAAGCGGGGCCGCTGGATTTCCCGCTCCATCCGGGAGCGGAGCGCTATTACAAAGAAAAGGGATATCTATAAAACACAGAGCCGTGTTCGTGATCGTGAAAGGTGATCGCAGCAAATAAGAACACGAGCCACGCTCACGAATCACGTTCACGGCTTTTTCTGAAGTCCCACCAGCACGCGCTTCGGCGTGAACGGCGCTTCGCGCAGGCGCACGCCGACAGCGTCGAAGATAGCATTAGCGATGGCGGCCGGTACGGGGATTATGGACGGCTCGCCCGCGCCCAACGACGGCATCTCCGGCCGGTTGATCAGGACGATTTCGGTCTCAGGGACGTCGTTGAACTTTAGGATCGGATAAGTCCTCCAATCCAAGCTCGTCACCCCGTTGCCGTCGAACGTCACCTCTTCAAATAACGCGCGGCTGACGCCTTGATTGACGTTGCCTTCGATCTGATTCTTGACGCCATCGGGGTTGACGATCAGTCCGCAATCGTGGGAGCAAACAAGCTGCTTCACGGCGACTTCGCCCGTCATCTTGTCGACCTCGACGGCAGCGACGATGGCGCAGTAAGCGTTGGCGCGCCGCGTTAAAGCGATGCCACGGCCCCTGGCGACGTTTCCGCTTGACGCCGGCGCTGGCGACGGGCGACCTTTCCATTGCGCTTTGTCAGCCGCGGCTTTGAGACAGTCGATGCCGCGTTTGTTGTCGCCCAAGTGGCGTAGCCGATATTCCACAGGGTCGGCTTTCAGGTCGGCGGCAATTTCGTCGAGGAAACATTCGCTGGCGAAGCAACGCGCGGGGTCCCCCGGAGCGCGCAGGTTGCTGGTGCGTAGCGGAATCGGTTCGGGGAAGTGCCAATTAATATGCTCGGCGATGATTTTTTGGTTGGCGACCTCGTAAATTTCGCCGCCGCCTTGAGTGCCGTTGCTCTGACCTGGATTGTTGGGCTTGAAGCCGACCTGCAACGAAGCGAGGAGAGGCGTCGCGCCCGAAGCGGTCCAGGGTTGACCGTAGTCGACGAAATCCCAGGCGATGAGTTTGCCGTCGCCGTCGATGGCCGCCTTCACTTCATCCAGTTGGGCGGGGCCCTTGGGTTCCCAGCCATGTTCATCCTCGCGCGACCATTGGACGCGCACCGGCGCGCCGACTGCTCGAGAGAGCAACGCGGCGTCCTCAGCGCCGTCGTCGGTGCTCATGCGGCCATAGGAGCCCGAGGCTTCGTGATAGATCACGCGAACGTTCTGCTCGGGAATTTTTAACAACGTCGCGACGGTGCCGCGCGCCCTGAACGGCCCCTGGGGTCCCGACCAAATGGTCGCCTTGTCGCCCTTAACGTCGGCGACGGCGCAGGAGGGGCCGATCATTCCGTGCATCTGAAATGGCCAGCGGTAACTCGCCTGGTAAGTTTTCTTCGCGTCATTGAAGGCTGTGGCCACGTTGCCTTTTTCCACTGCCTTTTGCGTGCGCACGGGCTTGGTGTTTTTCAAGTAAGCGAAAAGCTCTTCCGGATTGGCCGGCAGTTTCGTGGTCGGCTTGGACCAGGTGACCTTGAGCGCTTCGGCGGCCTTGATCGCGGACCATTGTGTTTTCGCCACCACGCCGACAAAGCTGCCTTCGCGCACGACTTTGACGAAGCCGGGAATCTGTTTCACGGAATCTTCATCGATGCGTTCGGGTGCGGTGTTGATCACGGGCGGGCGAACGACTCGCCCGTGGAGCATCCCCGGCACGCGCACGTCGTGCGCGTAGACATGTTCGCCCGTAACTTTGGCCGGCAACTCGAAGCGTTTTACCGAAGTTCCGACGACTTTATAGTCTTTGGGATCTTTGGCTTTAACTTCCGGAGCGACTTTCATGTCCCATCCGGTTCCGGTGGCGGTGATCCTGACGTTGAATTGCTTGCCGCCAATGAGCTGGCCATAGGAGACTTTCTTCGAAGCATTACCGACGACGCTGACGACGCCGTCTTTTACGGTCAACTGGTCGACAGTCGCGCTTAGACGAGCGGCGGCGAGTTTGAGCAGCTCTTGGCGCGCGGCAGCAGCGGCTTGTTTGAACTGTGGGCCGGCTCTTTCGATGGACCGGCTACCGACCGTGGAGCCCTGCTCGACGGACTTCGTCGTATCGCCGGAGACCATCTTGATGCGATTGACCGATACGTCCAGCTCTTCAGCGACGATCTGCGCGAGCGCGGTGACCGTGCCAGTGCCGATTTCGACTTTGCTGGTAAAGACGGTAATCGTGCCATCCGCCCCGACGGCTAACCAGGAATCCAGCGCCTGCGGGTCAAGGTCGCCATTGGGCAATAGGTTAGAGGGCGACTGCGCGAAGAGATCGCTGGCCGTGGGGAAGAGGTTGAAGCTGACGATCAGCGCGCCGGTGCCTTTGAGAAATTGTCTACGGGAAAGCTCCATAGTCTTCATCTCGCTTCCTCCTTCCTTATACCTTCTGTACCGACGCGCGCTTCACCGCGCGCAGAATCCGCGTGTGCGTGCCGCAGCGGCAGAGGTTTCCGGCCAACGCTTCCTTGATCTGACTATCCGTGGGCTTTGGATTGGTATCGAGCAGCACCTTGGCGCTCATGATCATGCCGTTGATACAATAGCCGCATTGCACCGCTTGCTCATCGACGAAGGCCTGCTGGATTTTGTGCATCTTTTTGGTGGAGCCTAACCCTTCGAGGGTGGTGACCGCGCGATTCTGAGCGGCCTTGACCTCGGTCACGCAGGAGCGAATCGTGCCGTCCATGATCACGGTGCAAGCGCCGCACTGTCCCAGCCCGCAGCCGAATTTGGGACCATTCAATCTGAGATCGTCGCGCAGGATGTATAGCAGGGGAGTTTCCGGATCCGCGTCGACGACCCGCGTCTTACCGTTAACCTTCAGTGTTATTCGCGCCATGGCCGGCTCCTTTTCTTAAGGCCGAAATTTAGGCCAACTCCCCGGTGAGTGATGCAAAAATATCGCCGTTGGTGAAATTAAACAACGTTTGCAAGCTTCGGATCAACACGAGAGGCGGAGCCTCTTTCAATCGGCGGTGATGCTTGCCGAAAATCGTTCCGGCTGATCCCGGCCATTGATTGGAATCTTGATGGTTTGGGCACGGCTTGGGGTTCTTTTACGGCTCGCTTCGGACGACCGCGGGAATTCATTGTCGATTCAAGCCCAAGGGTTTTTAGATCTATCTTACGTTGACCCCCGATAGAGCTGTCACGAAATCCTCACCGGTGATGGTCACGGCTTGGCCAAACCCAGCGATGACACGGGCCGAAACCGGTTCTATGACGAAAATGTTGAAATCCGAAAATTCAAATAGAGGTGCTGCATCCGGGAATCGCGACAGATAGACTTCTCGTGCATCGGTGTGTTTCTCGGATTCGCGGTCGAGCATTTCCGTCCGCCCCTGCACGGTCACACGAGCCAACGCCTGCGGCAGCTTTCACGCTGCTTCCGATTCGGTGATGAGCAAGCTCACCTCTGGGTTATCAAGCATGTCCCGGGTATGAGCGGCAAGCCGGCTCACATGCAAAATAAAACTGCCATCCCTCGCAACAGCATAGGTCACCATAGATACAAACGGTGCCCCTTGATGCAGCGTCCCGAGCGCGGCAATCATCCTGCCATGGATCAGTTGCTGCAAAACAACCGTCAACTCACCATTCATGAGGTTATCGCAATGAAATGGTGATTGTATCAAAATCCAACATCACGCTCGCCCCAACCGTCTATCGCAAGTTCAATTCAGCGTTGCGTTCGCTCCAATGGCCGCTGACTCCGGATCATCCCGTGCAATCCGGAAAAGACTCCACGACCACCATTCTTCGACTCGCTCAGCTGACTTCGCCCGCAGCGCATTGCGCTCCACATACCGCACCGTGAAGGAATCGTCCAACTAAACCAAAAACCGAAGTAACTATACAATTTCCTCTACCTCCCGCTGTTCAGTTGGCGCACGAAGCGATCGTCGAAGAATTGCGCCGGGACAGCCTTTTTCGCTTCAGGAACGGTCTCCGACAGAAAATCCAGAATACCTTGAACTCCCGGCTCGGAAATCATGAGCTCGCGCCTGAAGCCCGCCTGGCGATAGAACTGGTAGGTTCGTTCGATGATGTCGGGATCCGTTTCCTTGGTGTATTTGGCAATGACTTTCATCGCGAAGGCTTTGTCGCTGTAGTAGCGGTCGATGCCGGCGCGCACCGAGCGGAGCAATGGCACCATGCGCCCGGCCAATTCGTCCATGCGGCCGCGCCTGATTACCACGCCGACGTTTTGATAGGGCTGATCCAACGTGGTGGCCATGGAATGAAATCCGGCTCGGTCGAGCTGGAAACTCACCGGCGGAGCCGCTGAACCGGCGGCGATCTGGCCGGTTAGCAGTGCTGCGGTGATCTGCGCGCTTCCACCCAATATTCGCAGCTGAACATCTTTGGCCGTGAGTCCTAATTTGCGCAGCGCCACCAGGGTGCCGTACGCCACCGGACTGCCCGGCCGCTCGGTGCCGACGATTTTTCCCTTCAGTTGTTCGGCGCTCTTGATCTCCGCCCTCGCGTATAAATCCCAGATCATCGTATTGAGCATTCCCGCGACGAACACCACGTCAAAGCCGCGCAGCGATGCGTTGATCAACGGCACCGCAGAGATTTGAATAACGTCGACCTCGTTGGCGATCAACGCCGGCAGAGCGAGAATCGAGGACATGGAAATCATTTCGACGTCTAGCCCTTCCTTGGCGAACCCGCCAGTTTCCTTCGCCATCCACATCGACGCCATCGTCCCCGACGTGAACAAATACGCGATCCGCAGCGGCCGTGCAGCCGCGGCATGAGATTCCCGCGCCGCCGCGAAGGCGAGCAGCAACGTGAAAATCGTCGAAATGATGCGAAGCAAGAATGCCCCAGCCGCCTTTGGCGGCGAAAACCATTGACAAATGTTCATGCCCCTCACCACAAACAATTCGTTGATATCAAGGACCGCCCGCCTGTTACATCTGCGTCGATTCATCGGTATGCGCACGCTCTAACATGGAGCGGCGTCAGACCGCAACGTAGAGAGTAGCCTGCCGTCCACTAGTTTTCCATCGTTGAATGACGCAATTCTTTTCGTCGTAGAGTCGACAAGTTGACAAGCTAAAGCGGTTAAACCTATAAATGCCAAACGAAAATGTTAGGGAACGGATTCTCTCCTTCGGGACTAACATAGAGATGACATCTAAAGATATTCTCTCCTTCTTTGCGAAGTCACTCGAGTTCCTCGCGTTTACAGCCGTCATTGTCACCCACAACTGTGCGATCGCTGAGAGCGCCGAAACTCTCAGGCTGGGATTTTCGGGAGCGAGCGCAACACAGTTGGCGGGTTACCTGGCCGTGGATCAGAAGTTGTTCGATATTTACAGCGTGAACGTGGAGTTAACGCAATCAGCAGGAACAACCATGATTCGGGCTTTGGATTCGGGAAGCTTGGATGTGACCATAGTGGGTGGTGGGCAGGCGATGAATGCATACGTAAAGGGTGTGGAGGTTCGGATCATTAGCGGGCTGGTCAACACGGTACCCTTTCAACTTTGGGCTAAGCCCGAGCTTGCGCAGTTAAAAGATCTCAAAGGAAAGCTGATCGCGAACACTCCTCCGGGCACGTCTCTCAACTTAGCCAACCAGATTTTACTCATGCGAGTCGGGCTCGATCCGATGAGGGACGTGAAGCTGGTGGCGTTCGGTCGTTTGGGGCTTGTTTCGCAGTCCCTGTTCACCGGGGTGGTCGATGCCGCGCTTCTATCGCCGCCGGAAACTGTCGAAGCGAGAAGATCCGGACTACGCATGTTAATGGACATGACCACTGCGCGTATCCCTTGCCCTTTCACCTCAGTGGTTACCTCCAAGGCCATGTTGGGAAAATCCCGATTATCGCTGGATCGATTTCTAAGAGGGATTCTTCACGGGATCAAACTTGCGTTGACCAATCCAGATATGGCAAAAAAGACTCTAAGTCGAAACATGCGACTCACCGACCCGGAAGCACTTGAGGAGGCCTATCAGCGGGCTGTCGCCAGCTACGAGCGTTTTCCCATTGTGCCTAGAGAGGCAATCGACACGGTGGTCAAGCTTTCAACCAAACCGTGTACTCGCAACCCGTTCGGTGTGTTGGATATGACCATTCTCGAGCGCATCGAAAAGGAAGGATTTGTTAAGGCTCTCTATTCGACGAAGTAAGGAACCGTAAGGAGGTTGTCATGGCAGATATCAGAGGGGTTGGAAAAAAAATCACCTACAGCGAAGATAATCCTCTCAGCACAGAGTTGGAGGAGTTCCGCAAGAAGCGCGACACCCTAAAGCGCGAGCCCAAAGACGACGCGGAGCGGGAGCTTTTAGCCCGCTGGCTCGCTCATCGCGGCCGCGACGAACTGGAAACCACCGTCGGCTCCGCCTGCTACGCCTGTTCGCACTTCGAAATGGATTCCGAGTGGCGTTATTTTCTTGCGGACCATATCGGCACTGAAGCCGGCCACGGCTGGGGCTATATCCGGCAAGCCAACGCTATCGACCCACGCCGCGACCATGCTCTACCCGACCCCGAGTTCGAGCGCCAATACGGCCTCACACCCCGTGTCGAGCACCACCAAATAATGAAGCGGGATTTTCTCAGCTATATTTTCTCGGGCAACCTATGGCCCTACGGCCATTGCACGGCGGTCAGCATCCAAAGCATTCAAATCACGACGCCGAAGTTGCTCGATTTCGAAGAGCGCGTGGTCCATGCGGAGGAGCGCAGCCATCACGATGCCATTTTGCAGAAAATGCACGACTATGTCTGGGAGCTGATCGAGGCATACGGCGAAGGACCAATTCGGCGCCGGATCGCGGAGATCGACGCTCAGGCTCTAAACAGCCGCCCGCGCACGATCTTCGATCCGCCGCGAAGAGAGTTCCTACGAAAATACTTTAACGTGCCGGTGGAGAACGTGCGGAAATTTCCCGCATGGAGGGAGTATCTCTATCTCAATGTGCTCGGCTTTCCGCCAGAGCCTGTTTACATCGAGAATTGGCCCGAAGAAATCCCCCAGCCCAGAGCGGGGCTGTAACTAAAAAGTGGATTGTTCAATTTACGCGCCGCCGCGGGGCCCGCTGTTTCTGAACAATTGGATAGTCCCCTGGCTCACAGTATAAGGAGAACTAAAAATGCTTGAGACTATAGCAGTTATCTTGATAGTTTTCTGGTTACTTGGGTATGTTTCTTCGTACACGATGGGAGGATTCATCCACATTCTATTGGTTGTCGCGATCGTAGTAATACTAATTCGTATCATTCAGGGTCGAAGACCCTTGTAACGACTTTTAAGAAATTTTTGCCGTCGTCGCCAAGCTTCCTCCTCTTGGTTGTAAGCAGCCGTTTAATACAATTGGAAAAAGCCTAGTTTTTCTAGGCTTCATTCGAATTCCCCGCGAGGCCACAACACAAATCATGGTGGTCGCCATTCGACCACGGATTTTACAGGCTTGTCAGCTGCAGATTCGTTGGAAGGAGAATTCAGTTCAATCCCGGCCATCAGCAGCAAGAAACCCCAGAGAAAGTTTCGAGAACAGGTCCCATCGACTGTATGTCCCAACAATAGGATCTGACACCCGCAAGCGATTCACCGTATTGCTTTTCGGGTGCTGCAAGCGGTTAGCGAACAATCCCGGCTTTCTCAGCTAATTCAAGGTAATTTGCGCACTCTGGGCTAACCGTTGGCGAAAATCGATTTGCCGGTTCTCATCTGATATCTCTTTGACAAGGCTCTCGAGAAGTTCTGGAAGTCGCGTCATGGGAAATTTTTCAACCGATTCGCCGAGAGCCTTTGCTTGCTGATGAACAAGTAGTGATGCGAGGGGAGCCATGACATTTGTAACCTGGGCAAGCTCATTGATTATCCGCTGAAATATCTCCGACGATACCATCTCTCCCGCCGCGTCCGCTACAATGGGCGTGACTCTCACAATGTTGGATTGGACCGCGACCGGTTTCTCTTCTACTTCGTCCACAGGTTCATTCTGAACAGCTGTGCTGACATCTTGCCCCTCGATATCCGCCAAAGCTTCTGCCTGCCTGACAAAGGAAGACATCTCGCC